>JBGSVK010000061.1:0-20556 GCA_041752975.1 Minisyncoccia bacterium
ATCCTTGTCCCAATCGATAGTCCTCTTAATACCTTCTTCAAAAGTGACTTTAGGCTCGAATCCTAAAGCTAATAATTTTGAAGCGTCAATATATTGATCAGGTATTTCAATAAAATTCGCAGGTTTAGGAATTATGATTGGTTCAATATCTTTAACCTGCTCTCTAAGCAAGCTAATGAGTGAGCTAACACTTTTTATGCTAGTGCATTTTGCAATATCACTTAATTGTTTCGGTGTATACGAACCGACATTGAATGCCGGCCAACCATAAGTATCATTTCCACTACTTGGCATATTGCTATGATTCTTTCCATAATGCTCCTCCATCTTTTCCGACATTAATAAGTAGGCATCTACTACATCTTCTACATATATGTATTCACGTAGGACGTTTTCATTACCAATATTAATCACTGGTGGTTTATTAGACATTAGTCGCATTACTGTCCGGGGGATTAGTCTGGTGAAGTTTAGGTCACCTGGTCCATAGATATTACTAGATCGACAAACTAATACTGGTAACTTGAACTGGAAAGCATAGGTTTGAGCTATCATATCGGCACAGACCTTTGAAGAGCTATAGACATCTAGGCCGCGCAATGAGTAGTTTTCTTTGTACGGTATTTTTTCATATTTGTCAGTAGCATGATCACCGTATGATTTATCTGTAGACGCAATAAGGACTCGGGGAATCCCACTTACTCTAGCCACTTCAAGTATGTTTAGTGTACCCATGACGTTATTTTCAATGGTCGACATTGGAGAGTTGGCAGCAGAGCTAACAATTGAAGTTGCAGCTAAATGGAAAATAGTATCAATTTGATGTCTGTCACAGATACGTCTAAGTGCGTCGTAATCAAGTAGGTCACAAAATTCAATATCTGGCTGTCTTGATATGACTTCGTCTTGCAACAAATCAAGAGTCTTTAACGGACGATTGTGTCGAATGGTGGCGACCACAACTGCATCTAAAGAAAGTAATTTTTTGATTAAGTGTGCAGCAACAAAACCGTCAGCTCCTGTAATTAAAACCCTCTTCCCAAACCAAAAATTACCGTTTCCCATATTAAATATTAGCTACTATATTTAGTATTTTATCAGAATATACTACGGGAGAGAAATTATCTTCCCCTATCTTTTTTGCAGACGCTTGCATTTCCGACCATTTTTCAGGGTATTTTTCATGTATTTTAATAAATTTTCGCATATTAGCACTATATTCGTTCACATTGTCAAAGTCAGCAATCAAAGCACAAGAGTTGTCGAGGTATTCTAAGTGGGCATTCCAAATGTGTGAACGATGAGTAAGAATCGGTCTTCCTACCATTAATGATTCGGCAATGGCAACGCCACTAGTTTCACCGTCACGACGGAAGTGAGCCATTGCATCGATAGCACTATGAAAAGCCCAGACATCTTCTTCTTTACCCGAAGGTGGGAGAAAATGTACTCGAGGTATGTTCTCATCTTCAATAATTTTCACTAAGATTGGCGGAGGTGACATTATCAAGTAGTGAACATTTGGATAATCGTTAGCAATTTTTTGCCAAGCACGAATACCGATAGGGTCAAAAATACTGTCATCATTTCGACCGATACGACCATACACAAAATCTGATTCAGAGATTCCAAGCTGTGCCCTCAAATTACTTCTCAATAGGGCAATATTATCTGGGGGTAATTTTGCAAGCGGGGCGTAAATAGTGACATTACGATTAGGTAGCTCACCAGTCCACTTTTCGGCATGCAGACGTACTGTGTCGGAAATGCTTATCACTTTCTGCACATTTTTTTGCAGAGTCGGTGCTCCAAAAATATTTATTAGAATAATAGGTATATTGTCTATAACATTCCAAGGATAATGAGAGTACCCTGGACTAGCGGTCACAATTAAGTTAATGTCGTTTTTTCGGATAACATCTTTAAGATGAGGCTTCATTTTTGTTATACGATGAGGTACAGGCACTTCATTTTCTTCATAGGAAAAAGGCAGGTAAGTAATTTTTGTAGACATCGTATTTTTTCTTTCTTCGATAGCTGTTTTGTCACCGTACATTAAAAAGACATTATATTGATCAGCTAGGGCGTTGGCGATTACCTGAAGACATTTTTCTGTGCCACCAAAAGACAAACCATTAATGTTGTAAATCAAGATGTTCTTGATGGGCCCATCAGTGTTGTGATGCGTTAGGTTGGGATAGTTAAGGCTTTCCCAATTCATCATAATCTTTCGCCACCACCATTCACGTATAACTACCACCGCGGTTCGAACGGGCCTTGGCAAAATATGCAATAACCACTTAGCGAAACCTCGCATAATAATTATTCTTAATTTTATTCTTTAAATCGTTAATATAGAGAACCCATTTTGGTATTACAGTAGGCTTTGGCTCTCTGCCGATTTCTTTTATAAACCGCTCATGTAGTTCTGGGACGTGCCATATTTGTAGTGGTTCAAAATAAAGAATGCCTTGTTTAGTTATCATGTCAGAAACTTCATTTTGTCTTTCTGCATAAGTATCGGCAAAAACCTCCATTGGAGGCATGGTGATACCTTCTGTCCATTTTGAACTAACTTCAGCTGAAATGATGTTGCTAAATTGGGCAGGAAAGTATCTATGATTAATGCGACGAGGATTGATACCGTTTATCAATTCAATACACATATACCAAACCTGCTTTATTTCAGAACGCATCTTTGCCATATAGTGCAAGTGTAGGATGGGGTACTCTAACTTAATTGGGTCACCAATGCTTGGTATGCGAGCAGTGTGGTCAATTAGGAATTCTTTTCTTTCATAATCAACACTAGACCGGTCATCAATGAAGGCAAAATCTTTGGTACTCTCTTTCCAGACGCCGTCAACTCTATGTTTTGAACCGTCGCCAATTAGCTGTCTCCAATCCGACCGAAAAGAGACTGGTTTTTCGTTTCCAAGTTCTTTCATCACTTCAACCGCTTTAGGAGAAAGGAGTTCGTCTGCATCTAGACAAATAATTAGGTTGTTTCCAGGTATCTTACGAGCCTCATCTAATAAGTTCCAGCGTATCTTGTTTGAAGCACCAGTAAAGTTATTGTCAAAAAAAGATACTTTGGGAAAACGTTTGTATATTTCTCTCGATCCATCTGTTGAGTGTTGATCGGCAATAATAATATGATCAGAAAATTGTGAGTAGTTTTCTAATGAATAAGGAAGTATCCAAGCTTCATTCTTGACTGGAAGTAGGGTAATTATTTTCATATTATTTATTAAATTTATTTTCTATCCTTGAGTTCTCTTGCTCTTGTAAGGGATTTTTTCCGCCTGATAGAGTACCGTCTCGCTTAGAAAATATTCCTGCAACTACATCAGACTTAACCAAGTCTGAGGCTTTTGCAGCTCTTACACACCAATCATAGTCACCAGCAATTCGAAATGACTCATCATAGGGTCCGATTTTTTTATGAAGTGTCTTGGTAAACATATAAAAAGGACCACCATGCATTTCCTTTGTAAATCTTTCACGTTCAAAAAAAGGTGGATTTATCAATTTTCTTTTAACGAGAAAATCTCTCCCAAAGAAAGTTAAATACCGTTTATAAATAAAAGGGAAATATACCATCTCTGCTCCATTTTTAATTTTATTTAAACCATCGATCATTGCTTGAGGGTTTCTTACGTCATCTACATTCCACGAGGTACATACATTACTATTTGCTACATCTACACCTCGATTCCATGAGGCATAGAATGGTTCTCTGGGGACTGTATATAGATTAAACCAGGTTTCCTTTTCTAACCCTTTCAATATTTGGAGTTCGGCAGGTGATGGCTCATTCGCAATGGCATTTATTTCAAAATCAAGACCAATCTTCTTTGCTTCTTTAGCAAATTTATAAAGGCTGTTTTGCCAATCCGGCAAAAATTTTTCAGTTTTATATAGTGAACTTGTAATAGAAATTGAAGGCATGTTTATTTGGTATAGGCTATTGCGACAAAAGTATCGTCTTGTTGCATCAGGGAGTTTAGATTTTCAAGTGAACATTCAACTTTTTGCAAATTGTAGATTTTATACCCGAGTTCTTTTAAGAATGAAACCGTCTCTTCTGCAGTATGTTGATAATTTTTTAAATTAAGCGGATTGAGTTCAAAATATACCACGGGCCTAAGGTCTGTGAGAGTTTTTCTAGCACCCTCAAACGCAAGTAGCTCTCCACCTTCGATATCGATTTTAATTACATCAACGTGACTCACTTTGTATCGTGATAGAAAACTATCGAGAGTTATAGCCTCTACAGGAATAAGCCTACTTTCTTGGATGACGCGACCCGTCCCAATTAAACCATCACCTACACCGTCAACAGCATTTTCATAGGTAACAAACGAAGTTATTCCTTCAGTGTTACTGACTGCGTAGGGGAAAAGATGAATTTTACCCTCAAGCTTGTTATTTGTTATCGTTAGTCCAAGAAGCGATCGTTGCAAAAGTCCGGGCTCCAAGGCATATGTTTTAACGTTCGGAATATTGCGACTTACATAAAGTGATATCAATCCAATATTTGCTCCAATATCTATAAATACTGGACTTTCCATATCTTTTAGATGAGTAATAATGTCCAGACAAAGACTTTCCTCGTAAATGGGCTTGGGTGACAAGAAACGAATTCTATCAACAATGCCCGGGCCCTTAACGTAGAATAAATTCCATCCTAGATAATGGCGACTGGTGACGTAAGGGGTAAATTTTTCCAACAAACGATAAACATGATGTCGAATGTTTCTAAGGATTAAGCGAATTAATTTTTCCATATAATTTTTAAATTTTTATATTTCCAGACCAGACCAATTAGGATTCGATTAAAGGTTAAAAGAAGATTAAGATTATTTTTTGAATGAAGTAATTCGATCTTCGTGTACTCTAGTTTTTTTGGTTGGAGTCGGCAGTGCCAGATGCGTTGGGTAGGGGTTATGTTTTTGCTTCGATTATCATAGTTTTCATTTGGCATTACTTTCGGTTCAATTCCATATTGGAGGCGAAAGAAGAGGTTTAATAAACTTTGATCATGTCGAAAGAATTTGCATTGACGGATAAACATATTTTTATCTTTTCCTTTGCTTCTCCATAAGTTGTCAGGAGAGAATCCTTGAGATAGTCCAACTAGAGCAGCAGAGTATGTCCTATTTAGCATTTCTGATACGCTAGCTGTTTTTTTAAATCCAAAAATTCCGGCACTAAATCCTCTAACATCATTGTATGAAGTAGGTACCGAAAATAAAATTTTATAATCGTCCGGAATTAGATCATTTAATGTTACACCTACGTCAATTATATGATAATTATTCTTATCAATAATTTCGAAATCTTCATCGAGTGGTTTTAAGACCTGACATCCCGCATCTATATAGAAATTGAGATCAGCTAAAGGGTTAGCAAATATGTATGTTTTCCAAGTGTAACAACTACGCCAGTGAGGGCAGAAGTGTGGCATCGGGATAACAGTTACTCCTTCAATCTGTTCAAGTTCTTTTCTGAATGTATAAAAAAGACCAAGATCATATACATATATAGGAGGATGATTAGGGTAGTTAGCTTTGATTGAACCAAGTAAATTAATAACCGAAGGAAAGAATTTGTTTGAACAGGAGGTGATGATGGCTTTTGATTGCATAGATTGTATTTTACACAGTTTTAACTCTACGGTACATATAAACACTAAATAGAAATACAACTACAATAGAACTTGAAAGTACTGTCGAAATTGCCGCGCCCACAGCTTGGTATTTGGGAATAAGTAATAAGTTACCTATTACGTTTGTAACCATACCTAATGTTGCAGATGAAAAAAGCATTACTCGAGCATTTTCAGCCAAGAGTATTTGATTAGCAACTATAATAAAAAAAGTAGGTAATATGGCCCATACATAAATTTGTAGTATAGGAATCGCGCCATTAAAACTTTGTCCATATATAATATTTATTATCTGTGGAGCTAGTAAATAAATTAATAAAGTTATAAAAATACCAATCATTGAAATTAATCCAAATAATGCAAAAGTACGTCTTCTATACATAGAAGTTGAGTGAGACCTAGATAAGACTATGGCCGGGAAAAGTGAGCCAACAATTATTGTTGGTATAAAATACCAGAGTTCGGTCAATCTAACAGCTGAGTCATAAAGTCCTACTGTGGTTGCGTCAATTATGTTTTTTAACATAACTTGATCTATGCGAGCATACACTACAGCACAGGCACTAGATAAGATGAATGGCCAGGCATCATAGATGAGTCCCTTAGCTAATTTTTTATCAAAAGAAAGTTCAGAAAGACTTCCAAATTTGCGCGTATGTAGGAATAAAAAGGCAACGGCCGACATAATTGATTCGGCTAACAAAACAATTGCCAAGTAGATCACCCCTCCACCCAAGAACATGGTCAGTATTTTGGCAATATTGAGAATAAGAGTAATTACAATTGATGCTATTGAAATACCTTTATTTTGTACGATTGCTCCAAATTCAGTAGTTATGCTGTTGAAAGCATTAAAAATAAATGACGCCGACAAGACACAAACCAAAACGAAGGACACGTCTTTTGGTGAAAACAAAAAGGCAGAGGTTGTGACTGTAGTCATGGCTAATATCCCGGCGCAGAGTTTTATAAATATAGCCGTGCCCATTAGTTTTGGTCTTAATTCGGGATACTTAATTAGTTCTCGATAGAGAACAGCATCAATACCAAATGAGGCAATAAAAGAAAAAAGACCAGTAAAACTAATGGCATAACTGAGCTCACCAAAATTTGTCGGACCCAAGTTTCGGGCGATATAAAGAGTGGCAATAAAACTAATTGCCATCGTCGAAAATTTTCCAACTAATACCCAACCAGTATTTTTTGCATACTTCTTAAAACCTATATGATTTCGTGCCTTTTTATATAGATTTACTAAATACATGTAATCAACACTTTTGAAAAACAGTAAGAGAGTCACCACCTTCGATAAATTTTAATCGACTGTCACTCCTCAATTCATTCACTAATTGAACACAACCCGGCCAGCCTTCAAAAACAACTTTACCATCAACTGTAATAGGTGCAGAATCATGGAATCCAACATATCCTCCAGAAGTTAGTAAAGGTAACCATTCTTCGAAATCTTGCTTAACTGCATTGTAGGTGTGATCTCCATCAATAAATATGAAATCAAATGGATGTTTCCAGCTACTAGATAAATTAAAACTAAATTCTTTAATAAAGGTAAATTTGGGATAAAATTCAAGATTGCGCTTTATTTTTTCTTCAGTACCTATAAGCTTCTTGTTCATACTATCAGGAACGAGAGGGTCGATGCCATATATTGGTGCAGTTGCAACTAGAGCCATTTCTTGAGTGGTTTTACCATCTAAGATGCCTATTTCGACAATACCTAACTTTGACCCTTGAGCATATTTCTGGAGGAGATTTTTTTCGGTTTCAGTAGTCCATCTTGAGCCGTCTGGACCAGTATCAATTTTTGATACAAAAACCATTTTTAACATATTTTTTAGAATGCCAATTAACTTGACTGGGTCAGTGAAAAGAAGCTTTAACTTGTATGTGGTTTTAGAAATGAAATCTGTCATAATTTTATTGGTTATAAATAATTTTATATACGTAGATCTTGAGAAAGATTAAAAAATATATAAATGATCTTAAGTTTTTTTTAATTACATCTATTTGTATTCTTTGATAGGGATTTGAAATTATCAAATTTCTTCGCTCATTGTAATTCTTTAATAACTCACTATCTTCAGTATCTTTTGTGTGATTGATTGTATTTAGGTAGAAAGGCTTTGCGATACGTAATTCGCTATACTTGATGGTTTTTGAGAATGATTCAATAAACTCTTTGTGTTTTGTATAAAGAATCTGTTGGTTTCTTTCCATAATTCTACTGTACTCTGGATGTGGATTTGTTCTTGTACCACCCCATTTTACTTCAGAAGAAAAAGGAATAGCAAAGACAAAATTACGAAGATTAGCTTTAAGACACCGGAGAGAAAGATCGTGATTGTCCCAGGTATATGGAGCCAGTGCCTCATCCAGATAACCTATATTTTTTATCACATGACTTGAAATACATTCTGGACTTCGTACACCAATCATCTTTTCTACTACCATGTCTTTAGGTATAGGTTGGTTTGTCATACCAATACCGTAGACACTCTCAGTTATATCTTTTTCTGCAACCCGTTTGTTTTTATGGTCTAGTACAATAGTTGCCCCGTGTCTAAAGGTTAATGTCCCTACGTTATTAAAACCAAATTGTTCGTACAATGCTGAAACTTTTTCTTCAAGATTATTACCAAACAGTATAACGTCATCTTGTAGACAAATATTTAAGACATTGTCGTCTTGAGGAATAGAACGGAGTGCAATATTTAGAGACTTAATTTCATGAACATCAGGAGCATATAATTTAGTAATGTTCCTGTCCGGGTATTCATTAATAATACTATTAATTATTTTTTCCGTATCATCAGTGCATCCATCTAGTACAGGGTATATATTACTATTATTAGTACTAGTACTAGTATTTATTACTCCAAGCAGGACCTCTCTAATAAGGTCCTGCTTATTATGAATTGTTATAATGTAGTTAAAGTGGTATTTCATGCCTTGGATTTTAATAAAGAGGTGATAGTGTCAATATCTTCATTTGTTAAATCAGGACGGTTTGTGAAGTAAAAGCCATTAGTATGAACGATATCGGTATTTGGCAGAAGTTTTTTTTGCTTGACGTGTTTAGTATAGAATGGCTGTCTAAGCATATTGCCAGCTATGACTGGTCTTATTTCAATATTATGCTTCAAAAAAATATCTTTAAAATACTCAAAAGTTTTAACTTCCTTAAAAACTACGGGCATAGAAAAGTTCGAAATTACATTCAGGTGACTTGTTCTAATTTGAATTGCTCCAGTTGAAGCAATTACTTCATTGAAGATTTTAAAATTCTTCTCTCGCAAAGAAACAATTTCATCCAAATATGGCAAATTTTGATTACCTAAAAACCCTTGGATTTCTGTAGGTCTGCCATTATATGCAAGTTCATGAAATGTATACATTGCATAAAAATCATTAATATTATTCTCACTTCTCAATTTAGATTTTGAGTCATCAGAAAGATTTCTATCCCATCCATGTGCGCGACACATAATCAGATGTTCGTAAAGATTTTTGTCGTCAGTACAAATCATCCCACCCTCTATTGTAGACATATGGTGTCCGATAAAAGTAGAAAATGTTGATGCGATGCCAAAATTACCTAGTTTAATACCGCCGTGTTCTGATCCGAGCGATTCACAATTATCTTCAAGTAGTAATATATCATTATCAAAACAGATTTTTTTTATTTCATTTAGATCTGAACAAAAACCTAGAGCGTTTGTTATAAAAAGCGCTTCCAGCTTTTCTTCTTTTAATGTACTTAAAAGTTGTGAACTAGATACGTTAAGAGTATCAAGTTCACAATCAATAGGGACAGGAATGAGACCAAGTTGTATTAGAGGCATTACATTAGTTGGCCAAGTGAGTGCTGAAAATCCAACTTTTGCACCTTTTTTTAGTTTACCTGCATTCATTAATCCCTGGATTAGGATTAGATTTGCCATACTACCACTTGAAACAAAAACACAATATTTTCGTTTTTGCCATTTTGCAAAGCCTTCTTCAAACTTCTCACATTGCTGTCCCATGCTAAAACGATCAGTACTAAGTATGAATTCTGCAAGTGCTTTTTTTACTTCTTCACCATTGAAGAAGCTTTTTTCCATTAATTTAATCATTTTATCTTTTTATTGATTAGGCGTTTGTTGTGTTTCTAGGTACCAGTTGTAGGTTCTCTTAATACCGTCTTCAAGATTTATAGTGTGTTTAAAGCCTAACGAGTGGAGTTTTGATACATCAAGTAGCTTACGTGGTGTACCGTCTGGTTTATCTGTGTCCCACACGATTTCACCTTCATACCCAACGACTTTTTTAGTTGTTTCAGCGAGTTCCTTAATAGTACAATCTTCACCTGTACCGATGTTTATTATATCTGTTTCATTGTATGTATCCATAAGATGAAGACAAGCTTGAGCCAAATCATCAACGTGTAGGAATTCACGCATTGGAGATCCTGAGCCCCAAAGTGTCACGCTAGGTATTGAATTAATTTTGGCTTCATGGAAACGACGAATCATTGCTGGTAGGACATGAGAAGTCTCAAGATCAAAATTGTCATTTTCTCCATAGAGATTGGTGGGCATTACAGAAATAAATTTTGTTCCGTACTGTGCATTGTAAGCCTGACACATCTTTAAGCCGGAAATTTTTGCAATGGCATAAGCTTCATTAGAAGGCTCTAAGGGACTTGTTAATAAGTATTCCTCTTTAATTGGTTGTGGAGCAAGTTTAGGATAGATACAAGAACTACCAAGAAATAGAAGTTTTTTAACTCCATTTAGATATGAATAATGAATGACGTTACCCTGGATTGTCAGATTATTATATATAAAATCCGCCGGATGAGTCTTATTTGCCATAATGCCACCTACTTTTGCCGCAGCCAAGAAAACATAATCTGGTTTTTCTGTATTAAAAAAATCTGCTACAGACGATTGGTTAAGTAAGTCTAATTCTTGATGTGTGCGAGTTAGTATGTTAGTAAAACCCTCAGCCTGAAGTTTTCTCACTAATGACGAACCTACTAATCCGCGATGTCCTGCTACATAAATTTTTGAATTTTTCTCCATAAATATTTTAGCTAACTACAAACTTTTAAATTATCTCACTAACGCTTGAAACAGTAACCAACTAGACTCAGGCCGACCGGCATAGAGAAATTACTTTTGATTAAGAAATTATCAAATTTTAATAGGTGGTAGAAAATAGTGTTCAACCAAGATGGTACGTTACCTTGATCGACTTTGGGTTCAGAATTTTTATTAATGATTCTAGTAATGGCCATTGGTACAAATAGTAGGGAATTCCAAAAGAAAATATTCGTTTCAAAAGCAGATAGAAGATTTTTAATTTTGGTTTTATTATATCTTCGAAAATGTTGGAGAGCGACATCGTGACTACTAAACAGAAATTGGAAAGCCGGAACGGTAAAGATTAGCGCCCCGTCTTTTTTTAATACGCGGTAGACTTCGCTAGCAGCTTTGGTGTGATTATCTATATGTTCAAAAACATCACAAGATATTACAAGGTCAAAAAAATTATCTTCATAGGGAAGTAGACAGGCATCTGAAACCCTTTTTTCTACATATAATTTGGGATCAATTATTGATAGTGATAATTGATCGACGTCAGTAATGTAATTCTGACCATATTTGCTAAGTATGTCTAAATCATCTCCGGTTCCAACTCCGATACTCAATATTCTTAATTGTCTTTTTTCACCAACTGCTTTATTCACTAGACTGTCTATCAGTTCTTTTTTGGCTTTAAACCAAAAATGATCATTAGTTTGGCCGGCTACTTTGTCTTTGTAATCCATATCAATCTAAAATTATAATAAAGGTTTTTTATACATATTAAAAATAAAAAGACTTAATAAAGGATAGGCTGATTATTTTTCGCTAGTTCATAGTCGTGTTTGGTCATTCGCTTGGCGAGATCTGCAAATTTTATTTTTGCCTGCCAACCGAGTTTTTCTTTGGCCTTAGCAGGATTGCCAAGTAATAAATCTACTTCAGTTGGACGGAAGTATTGCGTGTTAATTTTTATTATCGTCTTGTTATTTTTTTTATCTATACCTATTTCGTTTACTCCTTCTCCTTGCCAAACTAAATCAATTTCTAGTTCTTCGCATGCTGCTTCAATAAATTCCCGTACACTGTGTGTTTCGCCGGTAGCTATCACAAAGTCCTCAGCTGTCTCTTGTTGGAGCATTCTCCACATAGCTTCTACATATTCTGGAGCGTATCCCCAGTCACGTTTTGCGTCTAGATTACCCAACTCTAATACCTCTTGCTGACCGAGCTTTACTTTGGAGAGTCCGATAGTGATTTTGCGAGTTACAAAGTTGTAGCCACGACGCTCACTTTCGTGATTGAAAAGTATTCCATTGCACGCAAACATATTATAGGCTTCTCGATAATTTTTTATTATCCAAAAGCTATAGAGTTTGGCGACACCATAAGGACTGCGAGGGTAGAAAGGGGTGTTTTCGTTCTGGGGTGTTTCTTGAACTAATCCATAAAGCTCAGAAGTTGAAGCTTGGTATATTTTTGTCTTGCCACTTAAATCAAGCGAACGCACCGCTTCAAGTAATTTAAGTGTTCCTAGCGCATCAGTTTGGGCAGTGACTTCGGGTATTTCAAAAGAAATTTTAACATGACTTTGGGCTGCCAAGTTGTATATTTCATCTGGAGCTATTTTGTGAATTAAATTTGTTAGTCCAACAGAATCTGTCAGATCGCCGTAGTGAAGAAAAAGTTTTTTACCAAATATTTCACGATTAATAAATAAATGATCGATTCTCCAGGTGCGAATAGAGCTAGATGGTCGGATGATACCGTGCACTTCATAACCTTTTTCAAGTAATAGTTCTGCCAAGTATGATCCGTCTTGCCCAGTAATGCCAGTGATGAGTGCTTTTTTCATAAATCGTATAGTACCATTAGTGAGCGTAAATAAATATTGCGTTTAGGTTAATTAATTATTGTAACTATTGTTTAGACTTTTAGGTTACATTGGTAGTAAGTTCAATATTTTAATACATATATAAGTAATTCGGTTAGTAAGTTTATGGATACAAAAGAAACTAAAAAGAAGACTATTGTTATATCAGGTGGTTTTGATCCTATTCATCCTGGTCATATAGCTATGATTGAATCTGCCCAAGAATATGGAGAAGTTCATATTGTGGTAAATAGCGACGATTGGTTGGTGCGTAAGAAGGGTTTTTTCTTTCAACCTTGGACAGACCGCAAAAAAATCTTGGAAGCCTATACACCACATGTCCATGCAGTAGATGATACAGATGGTACTGTCTGTGAAGCTTTGCGTCGCATCAAGCCTGATTATTTTGGTAATGGAGGAGATAGGACTAATAAAAATACTCCAGAATTAGATGTGTGTGCCGATTTGGGAATAGAGCCAGTCTTTGAATTAGGAGGAGGAAAGTATAGTTCAAGTTCAACCATCAATGGTCGTCAGAGAGTAATAACCAGATGGGGTTCTTATGATGTGTTGTTGGATATGCCAAAATTAAAGGTAAAAATGTTAAATATTGATGCTGGTAAAAAGTTGTCTCTACAAAGACATGAAAAGCGTAGTGAATTCTTCTTTACCCCTAATGGAGAGGTGAGAGTAAATTTGCCCGGAGTTTGGCATGCTCCTCACGCACCTGAAAATGAAACCCTCACTATTCTTGAAGTGCAAATTGGGGCTTCGGAAGAAGGTGATATTGATAGGATTTCAGAAGACTCAGAAGATTTTGATGAAGAAGTTGAAAAAAAGATTCACTTAAATAAGTAATCTGGTTAAGACTAGTAGTTTTAAGATAAAAGCTGGGTGAGCCTTTGGTTCACCCAGCTTTTATCTTTTCAAACCGGTTTTTACCCTTCGTCTAGAGTATGGCCGTTTTTTAAATATGGTATATTTGCAGCCATATGAACGATTTTTTAAAAGTAGTAGTTTATGGAGGTTTATTCTTAGTACCGTTTTTGACGCTTTACGTAGCAAATGATTATTTCTTTCCGTTTATTACTGGAAAAAACTTTGCTTTTCGGATAATTGTCGAAATAGTTTTTGTAGCGTGGGGACTACTTTGTCTTCTTGATGTAAAGTATCGACCAAAATTCTCTTGGGTTTTAGCTAGTTTTAGTGTCTTCTTGATAGTGATGTTCTTTGCCAATCTTCTCGGCCAACATCCCCAGTCTAGTTTTTGGAGTAATTTTGAGCGTATGGATGGTTATGTGACTATTGCTCATATTTATCTATATGCTTTGGTGCTAGGAAGTATGCTTACAACCAAAAAATCTTGGAATTGGTACCTAAATGCTACTTTACTGGCTGCATTAATTACCGCCTTATATGGAGTAGCTCAATATACGGGAGTGACTGGTGAACGTGAAGGTTCAAGAATCGAAAGTTATCTTGGAAATGCTGCTTATCTTTCTATCTACATGTTCTTCCATATCTTTATTGCTTTTTGGATGTTTGTTGAGAGTAAGATAACTCTACATAGAGTGGTTTACGCTTTAGTATCAATATTATTTATATATGCACTGATGAACTCTGGTACTCGCGGTACAGTACTTGGTTTTGGTGTTGGTGTCGGTGTAATGGTGACCTACATCATTCTTTTTGGGGCTAAGTACAAAGAGTTTCGTCGTTACGCTATAGGAGTCTTTGTCTTGATAGCTATAGGAGCTAGTGTACTTGTATTTGGAAAAGATTTAGATTTTATTAAAAATAACGGTAGTCTAAACCGTATTGCTAATATAAATCTAGAATCGGACTTAAAGGTTCGCGGTACTATCTGGGGAATGGCTTGGGAAGGAGTAAAAGAAAGACCTGTCTTGGGTTGGGGTCAAGGTAATTTCAATTACGTCTTTAACGCAAAATACGAACCATTTTTGTATGATCAAGAGCAGTGGTTTGATAGGTCTCATAATATTGTTATGGACTGGTTGATTGCCGGCGGTTTCCTTGGTTTGATTTCGTACCTAAGTATTTTCGGAGCGTGTTTGTACTACCTACTTATTTTGCCTTTTGTAAAGAAAGATGAGGAAACTTTTACCGTATTAGAGAGAGGTGTACTCTTGGGTATTTTGGCAGGATACATGACACACAATTTAGTGGTGTTCGATAATATAGTTAGTTACATTTTCTTTGGTTTAATTTTGGCGATGATACATAGTCGAACCGGATTGCCTGTGCTCTCAGTTGAAAAATTCAAAGTGGATAAAAACCTAGTTACTCAGTTCTTTGCTCCGGTCGCTAGTGTTTTGGTGATTGTTCTCATATACAACCTGCATGTCCCAAGTATAAGAGCAGCCTCAGATATTATCGATGGATATCGGGCAACTACACCAGCAGATAGACTAAAAGCATTTGAAACCGCTGTTAGTCGAAACTCCTTTGCTCAGCAAGAAATATCAGAACAGATAGCTCAACAAGCTATGTCATTGGTTCGTGATGAAAATGTACCGTTGGATATACGCCAGAAGTTTGTCGCGTTGGCTGAAACTGAGCTACTTCGTCTGGCTAAGGACAAACCGGACGATGCCCGTATTCACGTATTTATCGGTACTTTTTATCGAGCAGTTGGAGAGTTGGAAAAAGCTGGTGAACAAATGGCAATCGCTAGAAAGTTGTCACCAAGAAAGCAGTCAATTATTTCTCAGCAAGCAATCATAGCTTATAGCAAAGGTGATTTGCCAGGAGCAAAAGAACTCTTTAAAGAGTCTTTCATTTTAGATGAAAGAAATTACGAAGCTCGCGAGTTTTATGGCGCTATGTTGTTTTTGACAGGTGAGGTAGACGCAGCAAAGGAGTTAGTAAATAATGAGACTGCATTAAACCGTTTTGCAGTTAACGACTTTGTGATGAATGCAGTTAAACAAGCTGGAGATATTCCATTTATGATTGAACTGTATAAAGCAAGAATTACTCAACAGCCTGGGGTTGAACAAAACTATGCTTCTTTGGCTTTCTTGTATCATCAGTTAGGACAGAAAGATTTAGCCGTAGAAGCACTGCGAGAGGCAGGTAAAGTAAAACCGAGTTTCTCAAAGACTGCAAATTGCATTGCCGATAACATTGAGGCTGGTAAAGCTACTCCCGAAGAAGGATGTTAGACTTATGGCATTATGGCCTTGGATGTTAGAGAAAATATTAGTCTAAAAGAGTACACCACCTTTAAAACGGGTGGTGTTGCTCGCTATTTTGTAGAGGTTAAAACAGAAGAAGAGGTAATAGAGGCAGGTCATTTTGCGAAGCAAAATGACCTGCCTCTATTGATAATTTGCGGTGGGTCTAATTTGTTGGTTTCGGACGAAGGTTTTGCTGGGTTGGTAATGATCAATAGTCTAAAGGGGAGTAAGTATCTTGAAGGGGAAGATGATTCAGTTTTACTTGAAGTGGCTTCAGGTGAAGTGTTTGATGAAGTGGTGGCAGAGAGCGTTAGTCGCGGATATTGGGGACTCGAAAATCTATCAGCGATACCGGGTACAGTAGGTGCAACACCGGTTCAAAATGTCGGGGCTTATGGGTGTGAGATAGGTGATTTAATTTTGCAAGTTGAAGCGATAAATCTTTACACAAATAATAAAAAAATTTTTACAAATTCGCAGTGTAAATTTGGTTATCGTGAATCAATTTTTAAAACCGAAGAAGGAAATAATTTTTTTATAACAAAAGTTTTTCTAAAATTAAGTAAAGAGGTTTCACCAAAACTTTCTTATGCCGATTTAAAAAAACAATTTGTTGATTACATTCCTACACTACCTGAAATTAGAAATTCGATTATTGTGATTCGTTCTAAAAAATTTCCTGATTGGAAAGTTGTCGGTACAGCTGGTTCATTTTTTAAAAATCCGATTATAACCTCCAAGCAAGCTGATGAATTATTGGCCGTATATCCTGAGGTGCCGGTATATCATACTGGAGCAGGAATGGTAAAAATACCCTTAGGATACTTGCTAGATAAGGTGTGTGGCTTAAAGGGCTATCGTCAAGGTAAGGTGGGACTGTATAAAGAGCAGGCGTTGGTTTTGGTAAATTATGGGGACGCTACTACTAACGAAATTAAAAACTTTGCTAATGAAATTTCTGAAATTGTTTTTGCAAAAACAAAAATAAATATTTCCCCGGAAGTTAGATTTATTGAAAAATTATAAAAAAATAATTTTAAATTATTTTTTTATAATTTCTTTTTTACATAAAATTTTTTTTAAAAAAAATTTTATGTAAAAATCTTATCCACAAATATTTTTTATAAAAGTGATTGTATAAATTTTTTATACGCGCGATAATATATGTAAGCAAAAAATCTTCTCACTTCGTTTGTTCTTTTACATCGAGAAGGTCTTGCGGTCGAACTTTATTCACTAATACTCTCATCACAATATGGCAACAAAGAAAAAGGCTGCTAAGAAGGTGGCAAAGAAGGCCGTCAAGAAAGTAGCAAAGAAGGCTGTAAAGAAAGTAGCAAAGAAGGCCGTCAAGAAAGTAGCAAAGAAGGCTGCTCCAAAGAAGAAGGCTTCAAAAAAGTAATATCTGCAGACGGAACGTTCCATCTGCCGATAAAGCTGATAGCATAATCGCCACTCCAGGCGATTTTGCTTTTTTGTATTTATATTACAGAGCGTATATACTAGGCCCACTATGTCATTTTTAGATAAATTTTTTGGCCCAACTTACGAAAAAGAGTTAAAAACCGTTACTCCAATAGTAACCGCTATTAATGCTTTGGAAGAAACCTATTCTTCCTTACCAAAAGATGGTCTAAAGGATATAACCCAAAAACTAAAGGCTAGATTGAACGAGGGAGAAGATCTAGATGATATCTTGCCAGAAGCCTTTGCTCTCACAAGAGAAGCTGCAAAACGCACATTAGGTTTACGTCATTACGATGTTCAATTAATTGGTGGAATTATTCTGCATCGCGGTAATATCACCGAAATGCGTACTGGAGAAGGAAAGACATTGGTAGGAACACTACCTGGCTATTTGAATGCTTTAAAAGGGAAAGGAGTCCATGTAGTTACCGTCAACGATTATCTGTCGCGTCGTGACGCTGTTTGGATGGGACAAATTTATGCTGAGCTTGGTCTCTCAGTCGGAGTCATAAACCATGATGCTTCATATTTGTATGACTCATCACATCAAGAGGTAGATCCTTTACGTGATGAAGTTGGTTCGTACAAAGTCGTCTATGACTTTTTGCGTCCATGTACAAGAAAGGAAGCTTATACTGCCGATATTACTTATGGTACCAACAGTGAATTTGGTTTTGACTTCCTCCGAGACAATATTGAATACAATCCTGAACATCTAAGACAACGTGGACATCACTTTGCTATTGTCGATGAAATTGACTCAATCTTAATTGACGAGGCTCGTACACCACTAATTATTTCTGCTCCAGCTCAAGATTCAGAAAACCTTTACGGAGCGTTTGCTGAGATTGCTCGTAATTTAAAACCAGAAGACCACTACACAATCGATGAAAAATTAAAGAGTGCTACTTTGACGGACGCTGGAGTTGAAGCTGCTGAAAAAATGTTAGGCATCGAAAATATCTATACTGAAAAGGGTATTAAGTATGTCCATCATCTAGAGACCGCGGTACGGGCAAAAGCCTTGTATACCAAAGATAAAGAATATGTTGTTAGGGATAATGAAATTGTCATTGTCGATGAGTTTACGGGACGACTACAGCCAGGACGTCGTTGGTCAGAAGGACTGCATCAAGCTGTCGAAGCAAAAGAGGGGGTTGCTATTCAGCGCGAATCCAAAACCTTTGCTTCTATTACTTACCAAAACTACTTCCGTATGTACGAGAAGTTGTCTGGTATGACAGGTACTGCGCTAACATCACAAGAAGAATTCTTTACTGTATATCGCCTTGAAGTAATACCTATTCCTACAAATAAACCAATCGCTCGTCTAGATCATACTGATTTGATTTACCAAAATGAAGCTGGAAAGTTTAAGGCTATCATCGCCAAGGTAAAAGCTATTCACGAAAAAGGACAACCGATTCTTATTGGTACTGCCTCAATTGAATCAAATGAGCGTCTATCATCAGCCCTTGCTCAGGCAGGTGTCACCCACCAAATGCTTAATGCTAAGAACCATGAAAGAGAAGGAGAAATTATTGCCGCTGCAGGAAGAATTGGTGCGGTTACTTTAGCAACAAACATGGCTGGTCGTGGGGTAGACATCAAATTAGGTGGTCCAGAGGCTACCATAGAGCAATCTGAGGCCGTAAAAGCCCTTGGAGGCCTCTTTGTACTGGGTACAGAACGTCACGAAGCTAGACGTATTGATAATCAGCTTCGGGGTCGAGCTGGACGCCAAGGCGATCCAGGCGAGACACAATTCTTTGTATCAATGGAAGACAGTCTAATGCGTGTCTTCGGTGGGGAGAGGGTTAAAAGTCTAATGGGTACTTTTGGTATTCCCGAAGACCAGCCCATCGAAATGCGTATGCTTGCTAGTACTCTAGAAAGCGCCCAGACCAGAATTGAAGGTTTCCACTTTGATGCACGTAAGCAAATTCTTGCTTATGACGATGTTTTAAATCAACAACGAATGGCAATCTATGAACGTCGCCACAAGCTGTTGTTGGGGGAGAGTGAAGAGTTTACTTTATTGCTAGAAGAGGTGAAAGGTATTAGTGAAGAGACGGCAATTGCTGTTGATGCAAAAATTGCAGAGCTGGGGGAAGAAGAGTTTCGAAGCCTATTTTGTCGTTTGGCCTTGCAGATGATTGACACTATTTGGATTGAGCATCTAGAAGTAATGTCATATACCCGCTCAAGTGTTAATTTACGTGCGTATGGTCAACGTGATCCTTTGATTGAGTATCGTAAAGAGGGAACTAGGTTGTTTAAAGAGATGCAAGCAGTTATTTTGTGGCGAATTTCAGAACTGGTTCCCAAAATACAAACTGTCTTGGTTGAACGCGAAGAAGAATTAATGCGTAGACTATCAGAAGAAGCGCAGGCAGCTGCCGGAACAAAAGAAAGTACCAAAGGTGGTAATCAACCAGTCAAAGCCAAAGAAGGTTATGGAAGAAATGATCTGGTAACTATCAGTGATGGTAAGGTGACTGAGACTATGAAATTCAAAAAAGCTGAACCACTTATTAGTAATGGTTCTTGGAAGATTGTTTCCAAATCATAATTTCTACTACCTATGAAATTAATCACTCGTTTACTCTTAGTAGCCTTCGTCTTGCTCTTGGTAGCCGAGTTTATTCCTGGTATCAAAGTTACTGGATTCTATCCAGCTTTGATTGCTTCAATCATAATTGGACTACTTAATTTGTTTATAAAACCGATTATATTTATCCTTACTCTACCGATAAACATTCTGACTTTAGGTCTCTTCACCTTTGTTATCAATGCCTCGTTATTCTGGTTCGCCGGAACCTTTATTGAAGGTTTCTCAGTCGATAATTTCTGGTATGCACTACTTGGGTCAATCATAGTATCGGTAGTAAGCTCACTCAGTAGTAGGTACATCAAATAAGTATACCTATATTTTGTTAGTTATTCTTGTTCATACAGTCGGGTTATAAAAAATTCTGTAACAAGCAAAACCACTCTGACAGAGTGGTTTTGCTTTTGTAGGTAACAACCTACTCTCAAGATAAACTGGTTTTCTGTAATCGATATCGGCACAGGTGTTTGCATAAGTTACTAGAAAGTACCTGTACAGGAGCTTAAATTTGTGTTATCACTATGGTCCATGTTTGTAGATCAACTAACAATATATGCTAAAGCCGGAAATGGTGGCGACGGGGTTACTCGCTGGAGTCACGAGAAGTTTCGACCAATGGCTGGACCAGCTGGAGGTAACGGTGGGCG
>JBGSVK010000062.1:0-3967 GCA_041752975.1 Minisyncoccia bacterium
GTAACTACGAGGCCGGCTTCGAAGAAAGTACCGAAGAAGTAGCTAAATTAATTTCACTTTCGGATTGTTTTAGTGTTCTCGGAGGTGGAGATACTGTTGCTGCGGTTGAAAAGCTTGGACTCAATGATAAGTTTGGTTTTGTTTCAATTGGCGGAGGTTCAATGTTGACCTTCTTGGAACACGGAACGACACCTGTACTAGATCGATTAAAAAAGTAGCATAAGAAAAAACGGTGAGAGCTCTGCTCTCACCGTTTTTTCTTATAATACAGCTTTAAGTTTAGTCGTTAGTTCAAGTAGTTCTTTATCACCCGCCTCGCTTCTGGGCTCTAGTGTTAGTTTTTCTTGAGTACAAGGATAGAGTCTAATATGAACGTGTGGGACTTCAAAGCCTTCTACGATAATACAGGTGCGCAAAGTTCCAAATACTTTATCCAAGGCCAAGGCAACTTTCTTTGTTACTGACATTAGTCTCGAATATTCATCATCATTCAAATCAAAAATATAAGGTACTTGGCGTTTATTTATAACTAGAAGTTGCCCTGGCATTGAGGGAAATTTATCAGGTATTACAATGACTAATTCATCCTCGTAAATAATATTTGCTGGTATCTCTCTAGCAATTATCTTTGAAAAAATGGTATCCATAATGTGGTTAGTATACCGCAAACTGAGGTCATGCTACCATACGGTACTATGTCGCTTTACCAAGTTCTACCTTTACCGTCAGAAGAATCAAACACTCATTTGGCAGAGTACAATTCTTGGTTACGAGCACTTCTATATAACCGAAATATAAGAACCGCCCAGGAAGCTAAGTACTTTCTAAACCCCTCGTATGAAAATCATCTCCATGATCCCTTCCTCCTTCATGATATGGATAAGGCGGTAGAACGGGTACTGACAGCGATTTTAGAGAATCAGAGAGTAGTGATATTTAGTGACTATGACTGTGACGGAATTCCTGGAGCGGTAGTACTACATGATTTTTTTGTAGCGGTAGGATTTACTAATTTTTTCAATCACATACCTCACCGACATTTTGATGGATTTGGTCTAAGTAAGGAAGCCGTACTAAAACTCAAGGAGGAGCAGAATCCTCAGCTCATTATTACTATTGATTGTGGTACGACTGATATCGAGGCAGTGGCCTCTGCAAAAGAAAATGGTATTGATGTAATAATTACTGACCATCACGAACCAAAAGAAACTTTGCCTGAAGCAGTAGCAATAGTAAATCCAAAAATTGGCAACACTTATCCGTTTACTGGACTTTGTGGAGCGGCAGTAATCTTTAAATTAGTGCAGGCGTTAATTAAGAAAGGTGGTTTTGATATAAAAGAAGGTCAAGAAAAGTGGTGGCTTGATATGGTGGGAATAGCAACTATCGCCGATATGGTTCCGTTGTTAGACGAAAATCGCACCTTGGCCCACTACGGTTTAGCTGTCCTTAGAAAATCACGTCGTCCAGGACTACAACAATTACTGCGCAAACAAAAGGCCAGCCAGCAACATCTAACCGAAGATGATATTGGTTTCACTATCGGACCAAGAATAAATGCTGCCTCTAGAATGGATACTCCAGAAGATGCTTTCTTTTTATTGGCTACCAAAGATGAAGGGGAAGCTGGTTCACGCTTGATGCATTTAGAGAAATTGAACACGGAAAGGAAAAGCGCAGTTTCACTGATGACAAAAGAAATCCATTCACGATTAAAAACAAAAGATGAAATGCCAGATGTTTTTGTGATGGGTAATCCTGATTGGCGTCCTTCACTAGTTGGCTTAGCTGCTAATAAGTTTGCCGAAGAATATAATCGGCCAGCCTTTTTGTGGGGAAGGGATGGTAATGGAAAATTTAAAGGGTCTTGTCGTTCAGGTGGTGGAGTTAGTGTTGTTAGACTAATGGAAGCCATACCGGAGGTATTCTATGAGTTTGGTGGGCATCATGCCTCGGGGGGTTTTACTGTTCGTGAAGAATCTATTCATACTTTTGCAGATTGTTTACAAAATGCCTATAAGAAACTCGGAGCCGAGGCTTTAGTGATTGAGCCGTTAATGGTTGATATGGAATTAAAACTTGATGATATATCTGAGTCACTACTACGGGCACAGAGGCAATGTGGACCTTTTGGATGTGATAATCCAAAACCAATTTACTTAATTAGCGACGTAAAACCAACAGAGGTTGTTAGTTTTGGTAAGGCCAAGGAACATACAAAAATAGTTTTCAAAACAACTGGTGTAGCCAAAGAAGCCATTGCTTTTTTTAAGACCCCAGAGCAGTTTTCGACAATACCAACTACAGAAGAGTCAATTTCAATTCTAGTTCATCTAGAAGAAAGTTTTTTTATGAATCGTCTTCAAGTTAGGCTAAGGATTATAGAGGTATTATAAGCACAAATGACAACGACCCACGCAGAGCGGGTCGTCTTGGTCTTGCTTCTGGGGACTTACAGGGTGACCCCTTGTTGCCGTACAGCTTCACGAACTTGGCGCATTCGTCTTTGAAGACCCGTGATTCTGGGTCTGCGCTGAGCCATTTCCATTTTCTTGAACTGTAGTTGATAGAGAGGAGGAACTCCACGCTCTAGATGCTTCGTGATGTTGACCATCACGAGGCCCGAGAGCGTCCAGCCGGCGCCCGCCATCTCTTCCACTTTGCCCTGCAGAGCATTTGCTCCAACAGTGTATGTACAGTCACGGGTACGGTTTTTCATCGAATTAACCCTGGTTGAGGAACAAGACCGATACTTTAACTTTTTTAACAATAAAGTCAATGTAAATTTTAGTGTTATACTGATACATATATGGAAAAAATCATTGCTTACACGGATGGAGGGGCACGGGGTAATCCTGGACCAGCAGGTGTTGGAGTTTATATTACAACTGAAAGTGGAGAGGTAGTACGAGAAGTAAAAAAAGCTATCGGCAATAGCACTAATAACTTTGCAGAGTACTACGCTGTCATGTTGGCTTTCCAAACTCTCAAGCAAATATACGGTAAGCAAGCCAAAGAATTAGTTTTTGAAATTAGACTCGATAGTGAGCTAGTTAAGAAACAACTAAATGCCGAGTATCAAATTAAAGAACCCGGGTTAGTACCAATGTTTATCGAGATTCATAATATGCGAGTTTCCAGTTTCCCTAACGTAATCTTGACTCACGTCCCACGAGAAAAGAATAAAGAAGCGGATAGATTAGTGAATGAAGCTTTAGACGGAAAGTAAGACGAATTTTTTTATATACAATAAAAAATAAAATGAAGGTGGTATAAAACAAAATGACCACTTTCTTTTTCTACACTTTTACCCTAAGTTTATTTCTGGGTATTTTTGTAGCTACTTTCTGGTCATTTCCACTACCGTTCATTAGTTGGTTGTCTCTAATTGGTCTCGTCTCGATATTTATTTGGCGTCATTCTTTGCTGACAAAAGAAGTAAAATCTTGGCTAGTGGTTGGAGTAGTTATAATTAGCTTTTCTTTGGGCGCACTTAGATTAGAAATCGCCAGTTGGTCTTTTGGAAGTTCTTTACTTGAAGCTGAAGTTGGAAAGACAATTGTGCTTACCGGTGTTGTAGATAAAGAACCTGAAGTTAGAGAAAAAAATATCAGTATAGAAATCAAAACTAAAAATGATTTACTCCTCGTCTCAGTCGATAAATACACTGAAGTTTCTTATGGAGATATGATTTCGGTGACTGGCAAACTTGCTAAACCAGAAAGTTTTGAAACCGACATGGGTCGAGTTTTTAATTACCCTGGTTACTTAAAAGCGAAAGGTATCGAGTACAGAATTTCATTTGCAAATATTGAAGTATTAGAAAATGGCCAAGGAAACAGAATTGTTACCGCCCTACTTACTTTCAAACACTACTTCATGGACAAGCTTGAGGAGAGTGTCTCAGAGCCTGCGGCAGGATTAGGGGAAGGTTTACTGCTTGGAGTAAAACAATCATTAGGAGAAG
>JBGSVK010000063.1:0-1858 GCA_041752975.1 Minisyncoccia bacterium
TCTGGAGGTTATGAGCCTCCCGAGGTACCTCTCCTCTACCCCGCTATAGGGAAGTATGGCTGAGATTATACACTAAATATATAGTATGTCTATATTTTGGTATCGTGTTTTTAATTATACTACTCCCGCTATATCTATGTATCGTTAAGAGTAAGTAATATAATCTCACTAGTTAGGTTGAGGTTATTCCAATAATCTTGTATATTGCTGAGATTATGCAATGTGTTATTTTGGCAGCCGGTAAAGGAACAAGACTACGACCTTTAACAGATAATACTCCTAAGCCATTAGTAAAAGTGGCAGGAAAGACCTTACTAGATCACATAGTAGGTTCATTACCTAGCTCTATTGACGAACTAATAATTGTGACTGGTTACCTAGAAGATCAAATTAAAGCTTATTGTGGCGAAGTTTTTCATGGTAAGAAAGTTACTTATATTACTCAAGTAGAGCAAAAAGGAACTGCTCATGCTCTCTGGCTTTGCAAAGATTTACTAAAAGGGAGATTTTTGTTCATGTTTGCAGACGACCTACACGGGGCAAATGATATAGCGAGAGCCACTTCGTACACTCGTTCTATGCTTACTCTCACTACTAATACACCAGAGAAGTTCGGAATTGTAGTGCGTCACCCTGACGGGACATTGGCTCAGATGATTGAAAAACCAGAGCATCCGCCATCCAATTTGGCTTCAACAGGAGTAATGGTGCTTGATGATAATATCTTTAAGTACGACCCATATGCAGTTGAAACAAAAGGGGAGTATTATTTGACTGATGTTATACAAGAATATGCTAAAGAATATCCAATTGCTGTCGTAGAACAGTCACTATGGATACCAATTGGCTACCCTGAAGATATTGAAAAGGCCGAAAATATCCTACTTAAAACTAATTGATTATAGGCTTTAAATATAGTAATCTGTTGCTAACTTGATTTTTCAAGTTAATTTAATTTGTCGATGTAAGAGAAATCTTTCATCGATTGCGCTCGGAATATATGCGTAAGCAAGCTTCCACATAATTCCTCACTTGTCGATGTAGCTCAGTTGGTTAGAGCGTAGCACTCATAAAGCTAAGGTCGGAGGATCGTTCCCTCCCATCGACACAAAGTAAAATAAAATCTACCTGACGGTAGATTTTATTTGTTAGGTAATGGATAGTGTATAATACTGTCATATGCCGATAACGAAATCTTACAACAAAAACTTTTTTAAAGTTTGGAGTAGGGAAATGGCTTATGTTCTAGGATTTTTATTTGCTGATGGAAATGTTATGAAGACAAAACGTGGTACACACTACGTTGCTTGGTATACGGCTGATGAACACTTGCTGATGGAAATGAAAAAAGCAGTTCAAGCAGAACATTTGATAAAACTCAGAAATGCAAAGTCTGGTAAAAATTATCGTATGCAAGTAGGTAGTCGTGAGTGGTTTGATGACGTTGCTTTATTAGGTTTATTTCCAAATAAATCGAGACGAATGACTTTGCCAAATGTACCAAAAAAATTTATCGGTGACTTCGTTAGAGGTTACTTTGATGGAGATGGTAATGTTTGGGTTGGTAAAATACATACAGATAGATTAAAAAACACCAAAACTATCCAAGTCTCGTTTACTAGTGCAAGCAAGGAATTTCTGCTCTCACTAAGAGATTTGCTGCAAGAAACAGGACTAAGTGGTGGTGGACTTTATACTGAAAAAAATGGTCGTTATTCAAGACTTACTTTCTCTGTTCGAGATGCTTTGAAAATTTACAAAATCATGTATAATGCTGAACACAAACTTTTGCTTAGTAGAAAAAAGCAAGTGTTTGAAAAGTATTTTAACTGCGGTGGTAGCTCAACTGGTTAGAGCA
>JBGSVK010000064.1:0-18690 GCA_041752975.1 Minisyncoccia bacterium
CTGAAACTAAGAGAATATCCTCCCGACGACAATTAAGTAGTTTCATTACCGAATCACCTACTTCCTGAGGTCTGGAATGCCCCATATCTGTTTTAGTAAGGACAGGAATAATAGTTAATCCTTGTTCCTTGGCCATCTGGAGAGTTGTGAGAGTTTGAGCCTGAATACCCTGTGTACTATCGACTAGTAACAGCACACCTTCAACAGCCTTTAGAGCCCGGGATACTTCATATGAAAAATCAATGTGCCCGGGAGTATCAATAAGATTTAATTGAAACTCTTGACCACCATGAACATACCGCATCCGAACTGGTTGCATTTTGATAGTAATACCACGCTCACGCTCCAATTCCATTGAGTCCAACATTTGCTCTTTCATCTTTCTTTGTTCGACGGTTTTGGTATGTTCAAGCATCCGGTCAGCCAAAGTCGACTTTCCATGGTCAATGTGCGCAATAATACTAAAATTTCTAATCTGAACTTGCATAAGTACCAGTACTCTACCTTACTTCCCAGAAAAAACTAGAGGGTGTCTTGTTGTGGACCGATAACGTCAGTTTTGAATATTCTAGAGTGGTAAGATCGATATATTTCATTTAATTCTCTTGATCCCAAAATATAATAAGTGAATATACAGGCGCAAACACCAACCAATGCCGCAACGGAACCTTGTATTAATATTCCAATAAACGATTCTTGTTTAATCCCATCAACAACAAAAAGTAAGGTTGAATAAGCAGACAAAGCTCCCATAAATGATGCAAGTAGTGACTCCGTTATTTGTCTAATAAAACCTTCCCATTTAAAACCAAACTCTCTCATTGTCATAAATATAAGCAGTAACATTTCTATTGTTACACCAACAACAAATGCAATGGCCAATACCAAAACCTCGGTTCCTTCTACTCCTTTTAATCTAAATATAACCTCAAGACTTGTAGCCAAGTTTGGATACTGCTCTACCAGTTTCAACCCGACCACAGCTGAAGTACCAGAAATAAAAGCTCCAATCAAAGCGATTACTAGAGGAATTTTTGTTTTTCCTCCGGCATAAAAAGCTCTTACTAGTAACAACAGGACTGACTGTGCAACTAAGCCGATAATAAACATTGCTAATACGGCTGCCGTAAGTCTTGTATCATCCCAATCAAAAGCCCCGCTACCCAAAACAACACGTACTATTTGTGCCCGCAACACAATTACCAAAGCAATAATCGGTAGCGACCAGAAAATAATATGTCTCAAGGCCGTCAGGACATGAGTGTTAAATGAATCTCTATCTTTCTTGGCAAACAAATCCGCCAAAACCGGAAAGGCTGCAACAGAATAGCTCATGCCAATTATCGCCAATGGTACAGACTGGAGATTAAAAGCAAACTGGAATACTGATACTGAGCCGGCTGTCATCATAGTAGCAACACCAATAAATACAAAAAGAACCATCTGATGGACAGACAGAGTTAAGGCTCTTGGTACTGCAACCCAAAATACCGATTTGAGTAAATCCCAATCAATAGTTCTTGCAATTGTGAAAGCAAAATTACTTTTACTGACCAAGGGTAACTGAACCAACATGTGTCCAAACGCTCCCAATACCACACCAACAACCAAACCTTTCATTCCAAAGTATGGGTACAAAAAAGTAATACCAATAATAATACCAATGTTGTATATCAGCGGACTGACTGCATACAAAATGAAACGATGTGAAAGTTGAGTAACTACACCAAATAAACTAGAGACACCTAACAAAAATGGTTGCAGTAAAAGTATTCTGATTAAAACAACTAAAGTTTCTTGATACTGAATTAAACCAGGAAAAAAGATTGGGACTAAATAAGGAGTTACAATAAAAATTACTATTGAAACCAATAGATAACTAAATAAAAAGATAGTGAACATTTGACTAAGCACATGTGCACCTGCCTTATCTCCATCTGATTCTTTAGCCTTGTTTACAAACGGTAAAAGGACATAGACTGACAGTACCGAAACAAATAGTACGAATAACAGGTCTGGTATTCTAAAAGCAGAATAGTATAAGTCCAACTCACTACCAGCTCCAAAAGTATGAGCTAGTAACCGATCACGGACCAGTGCGAGTATCTGTGAACCAAAGGCAAATAATGCCAGTATGTACGCGGCCTGATGTAGACCACGTATCTCACTGTACATTAGTTTTAGGACTCGCTTAACCATGACTGAAGGCGATTAATTCGCTAGCCTATTCTTGATTTTGAGTTACTTCACCTTCCTCATTATTTTGCTCTCCAGAATTTGAAACTGGAGTATTTACGGGAGTTATCAAATCAGTATCCGGCAATTCTGAAGTCGTTGTAACGTCACCTTGTTGAGACACAACTCCATCACTTTTAACCGGAACCTCAGAAATAGAATTTTGCTTTAAGTAAGTACCTGATTCGATGCTTTGGATTAATTCAGCCACGACAGCATTGTCTTGGTTTGTCTCTCTAACTATTCGCAATTGTGACAAAGCATCCTCTTCTCTACCCGAATCCAAGTATGATAGCGCCAAGAAGTATCTAGCGTTAGCATAATTAGTATCAAGACCAACAGCTGTTTCAAATGCGGTAATTGCATCCTTAATATTATTTGTAGTAGCCAACAGTACCCCGAGCTGGAAATATCTAGTCGGATTAGCTGGTTCAATAGAAATTATTGAACGAGTTAGAAAGATTGCATCCTCAGTTCTCCCTTCTTGAATGTCTAACTGAGAAAGTAAGAAAAGAGCATCTGTATAATCATTCTTCAATGTAATTGCTTCCTGAAGATATTTTCTAGTTGACTCTAGATCACCAACCCGTGCCGTATATTGAGCCATAGATAATAGATAAGTTGGATTTGAGCTATCGTATTCTCTTGCCTTAGCAAACAAAGCCTCTGTCCTATCTTTAAGTCCTTCAAAATCTGCTGGATTTAGTAGGCTATAGAAATTTGATACTAGAATATAGTTTGCTGGATTTGTATTATCCAACAACACTGCCTGCTCGGCAAAACCGATGCCTTCAGCCAACAATGACGCATATCGCTGTTGATCAACTGTCGCAGGATCTTGTGCGTTCAATCTATTCAATTCAGCCAAACGAATTTGAGCCCGCTCAGAAACATAGACGTCTTGCTTACTCAAATCTTGCGATTGTTTCAGGCCATTATCTATAGTCACTAAGTCTGCACCATTCTGAAAAGCCCTTACAGTGTCAGCGTAAATCACATTTGCAAAGAATTGTTTACTGAGTGAAATTGTAGACAAAGTTGAAGAAATTATTATCAGCAGTACCGCGGCAATTAGAAGTAATCCGTATTGTTTGTTACTTGTAACGTCAACAGTTACACCAGTACTAGGTGTAACACTCACATAGACCGCTAAAGAAATTCCTGTAAAAAATGCCGTCAGTAACATTATTACGACACCCGGCACATAAATTACTGCCATAATCCACAAGTACAAGGAAGCAATGAAGGTTACTGTTCCTACCAAGTTCCAACCGCTATCTATCGTTTTCAATGAGAACAATGTTCTATAGCCAAGATACAGCATTGATACTAAGAAAAATATAAATATCAATCCACCAGCCAAACCAGTAGTTATAAAGATAGTTGGTACGAATCCACTACCGCCAGAAAAACTAGTGTTCCAAAATATTGTTTGATTAATAACAGGATTCTTATATTGTCTCCAAGCGTCTTCAAACCGATTTGGTCCTGTACCAAACAAGGCATTTTCAGACATAATTGAGCGAGTGATGTCCAAAGTAGCACTTACTGATGGTCTAACCTCAAGATAACTGATGCCAGAAACTCTATTTATAGCACCACTAATAAAGTCTCCACTAATTATAAATGTAGCGCAGAAGAAACAAACAATACCTACCATTGCAAGCATAAATCGTGATACTGGTGTACGTTCCTCACTTTCTTGCTTGAGCCAAGTATCTTTTGAAATAAGATACAGGAACATTAGCAGACTCAAGAAACCTATAATCAGCCAAACTGCATAGAAGTTAATAACTGACAGCAGGATTAATGAACTTACTATCAAGAAGCCTGCTATCGATCGACTTATTAGAGTAGTCGACAATTGTTGCATTGTAATCAAAGTAACAATCACAACCAAACCAGAAAATATCGCTAAATCATTGAAGCTACCAAGTAGTGAAATAGTTGATGAATTAAAGACACCGAACGACAAAAACTCTGGTCCAAAGAATAATCTTAGGATATGAAACAACTGAAGTAAGGTAGCGCCAACACCCAAGGCAATAAATAGTCGGGCAACATAGGACTTAGCGCCACTAAAAGAAAGAGCCGTCGTCATCACCAAAGCCATCAGAACGAAGAAGCCTGCAGTATGAACTTCGAGCGAATTTCCGTATAGTGAGTCCTGTACATCTCCAGAAAGTAAGCTAGAAGCAATAGCGACTACTGTAAATAACCAAAACAAAGCCAGGGCTGGAGGAATTATTACCCTTACACTACCACTTCTTAATATAGACAAACTCAACAATACTATTGCACCGAATAACCCGAGAGAGACGAAGTAAACTTTCATAAATCCCAGTGAGGTATATACACTTGGGATAAAGAAAATTGGCAATAAGCCAAATAATATTATTAATAAGCCTTGTGCCCATGAACGTAAGGTACCGCTCAAACTATCCTTGCCTTCTTGTTTTAATCTTGGTGAAAAAATATTTTGCTCCATATACTAAAAAATCCACATAACGCTCCTAATGTAAAAAGTATAACATACACAAATGCACCTATTACTAGGTGCATTTGTGTGCATATAAGCCGAATTCTGTCAGGATTACTCCTGGATGATCATATACCTAGGATAAATGTTGCCATTTACCTCATGCGGCTCTCTATCGTGGGCTCTAGCTTCAAATAAAGCCAGAGCCCACGATAGCACGGCCTTGCACGCAAGTAAGGATTTTGCCGTTTCACTCAATATGTTTCCATACTGACTATTCCCAAAGGAATCCGTTTGCTTTCGCTCGCGGCGTCTCTGCTCGCACCTCTATATCATTACTGATACGACGGGTGTTACCCGCTACCCTGCTCCAAGTTTCCTTGGGCGTGTTCGGACTTTCCTCCCCATAAAATGAGGCGATCATCATGCGTTTGTATTATAACACAAAATTAAAGATTTGGTAGTACAACGTCATCACCGACCATAATTCGGTTTTCACTAACAAAATTCGCTGCTGTCTCTATGACATACTTGGCAGGAATTTCAGGAATAAATGCCTCTGGATAACTATCTGGTGAAGCCCCTTCTACAATATGGACTATCTTTTTAGATTCATCTACCCAGATAATATCAATAGAGTAATTCATGTCTTTCATCCAGATAGAGTGAAAACCGACAGAATCAAAAACAAAGATTTTAACAATATTATCCGGTAAATATGGAGTATCGGAAAGTCCCTTTATTCTATCTGGCCAACTTTTTGCAATCGAAGCCTGGACTTCCTTTTGCCCGATTGTCATGGTCTTAACTTCGGGAAAATAAATCTTCCATTCATCTTCTTTGGAAACCACTTTTTCTTCTGACGTGACTGGAACTTTTGCTGTCAGATTTAATTCTTCAACTTGAGGTACTATCTTATGGTTATCATAATAAACATAAGCACCCAGTCCCCCAAATATTACTACCACGACAAAAAAACTAGAGTAAGTCGCCCACAAATTCATTTTGCTCCTTGCCATATTTTTCAACTAAGTGATTGATAAATATAAGCAGTCAAGCCAGCTACCGCAGAACCTAGAACGGTCCCCCAAATCATATCAATAATAGTTATCGAGAGCGGCCAATCCTTTAAGGTTGCTAGGTTGGTCAAATCATAGGTTGCATAAGTAAAGAAACCGAAAAGTGCTCCGTAAATAATTGCGGTATAAATCTTACCTTCCTCGACAGCTGGATAAATTGCAAAAAACGTTAGACCCACCAGGAACACAAGATAAAAGATAATCGCAGCTACCCAATTTACATCGCCCAGTAAGTGCCCAATTTTTGATTGGTAGATATTTTTTGCCACTACACCCAACCAAAACATATCTATAATAAAAAACACCGGCACACTTACCAAATAGAGCATTAAAAAGGTTTGTATATTCATAAGTGACAGTATAGCAAAAGACGACAAGCTACGCTTGTCGTCTTTTGAAAATATCCTTATTTATTTCTTAATTGCTTCAAGCATCGCTGCCATTGAAACCGCATCTTTACTGGAACCGGCATCAATAATAATGGTATTACCGTGTGCAGCGGCATTGGTAATAGCGTCAATCCTGTTAGTATCGGTTAGAAACCTAATTGCCTCTTCTGGTTTTAATCCAGCCTTGGACATAGTAGACATAGCCTCCTCCAAACCACGAGCAACAGCGGTTCGCATTTGGGCCATACCTTCTCCTTGAAGCTTTTTACTTTCGGCTTCAGCCTGAGCTGCTCCAACCAACTTAATTCTAGCGGCCTCAGCTTCATTTCTAGCAGCTTCCATTAATCTTTTACTTGCAATAACTTTATTGAAGGCATCTCTAACCTCGCTACTAGGTTGAGGTTCATCGACCAGTACATTTTCTATAATATAACCAAATCTTGCGAATTGTTCTGACAATGCATTTTGAACTTGTTGCTCAACCGAATCACGATTGGCGTAAAGCTCCGTCATCTCCATACCCGAAGCGGTCTGACGAACATTATTTAACACATAAGAAGTTATCTGCTTTTCTGGAGCTTCTAATTCATAATGAGATTTAACTGCTCCAACCGCGTCATCACTTGCTCGGTACTGAACTTTGACAGGTAAAGTCATGAACGCATTATCGCTGGTTTTAACTGAGACATCGGCATGTATTTCTTGCAACTGTAAATTTACTCTAGCAACAATCGTTGTTATTGGTGCCGGCCACTTTATTCGCAATCCTGGAAAAACCGCTTGTTGATGTGGCCTACCAAAAGTCTCCAAAATTGCTGCGGTCTTACCTTTTACAACATAAATCATTGTTGGCAACAAAACTATTGCCAAGACTAAAATAAACCAAAACATAATAATTAAATTAAACTAATTCTCTTAATTATACCAAAAAACCACAAGAGTAGCTCTTGTGGGTTTTTGTTATAAAAGGACAGTAAAAACAAAATTGTTACTATAAGTTTGGTTCGTGAAGAGCCCCTTCCTCATGTCCCTCATGTTCATGATCTTCTTCTCCGTGTGAATGTGATTCACCTAATGCATTTGCTACTGCACCCATCAAAAGCACCCCTATCAAAACCACGGCGATATGCTTAAAGAAGAGTTTTGCATCTTCATGGTGAGAACGTTTAGGCAATAAGTCATGAATCACAACATGCAAGAAAAATCCTGAACTAATTGCCAACAGAACAACTTCTAAATTATGAGAAGCGAGTGCGTAATAACCAAGAATAACACCAATTAAGATAGTACTTGAAACAACAAAATTAATTGCTAGTGCTTTTCTAACAGAATATCCTGCTTGTGTTAGGACAAAGAACTCAGAAATTTCCTGTAAGGCTTCATGGATAAAAATCGATACAGTGACAGCAATACCCAAAACAGGAGAAGTAGCAAAGGCCACTACCAAAATAATTCCGTCTGCAATATTGTGTATTGAATCGCCAATAATTAATTTCTTGGCTGCTCTACCATGTGAATGACCACAAGCAGGATCATGATGGTGATGTGTTTCAGGAATTAACAAGTGCAAGAGCGCTGCCAGAACATAGCCAATCGAGATTAACCCAGCACCTACCCATAATGACGGCACCAACTCAAAAACCTCTAGACCAAGACCTCCAGCTGTCACCAAAAACACTCCAGATGAGAATGAGACCAAATATGATAATTTTTTTTCTAAAAAACTTTGGGCTGTTCTCTGCAAAAAAAGTATTCCCACTAAAGATGCTGTCATTACAATAAAAGCAGCGACAAGAGTTTCATAAAGCATAATAAATTTCTATATTTAATAATCTTAATAAATGCAAATTATTTGCATACTATCACAGTTCAATAATTATGCAAATAGTTTGCATAATTATAAATGATGTATATAATCGAAACATGCGTTTAACTAAGCACCGTCAAGAAATACTAGATACCCTAGACAAAAGTGAGGAGGCTTTATCAGCTGCCAATATTCACTCAGCACTCCCCCACATCAATCTGGTAACTATTTATCGTAGTCTAGAATATTTTGTAAAGGCAGGAGAAATTAAGAAGCTTCACTTAGATGGACAGGAGGCTCAATTTGAAATCCAGCACGAACCACACCATCATGCTATTTGTAATGAGTGCAATAAAGTAATTCATTTCACTGTAAATGATACAGAGTTAATCAAGGAATTTTCACTACCTGGTTTTGATATTGAAAATATCGAAATAACTTTGAGGGGAATTTGCAATCAAAAACACAGTTCTAAAACTTAAAGCAAAATAACCGACCCGAGACTAAGCAATATAAATAAACCAAGTACATCGGTTGCAGTAGTAATAAAGATGGTTGAAGTTGAAGCTGGATCTTTACCCAAGTGTTTGAGAAAAAGTGGAATAAAAGCCCCAAAAAAACCAGCCACGAGATGGACTCCAACCATACTTAACCCAACGACCAAGCCCAACATAGCGCTGTCGTTCCATACCACTGAAATAATCGCTACAATCGCACCGATAAGTAGGCCGTTGAGAAAGCCCGTCTTTACTTCTTTCCAGATTGCTGGCATTCCATTATTAAAAGAAATAGTGCCCAGCGTAATTCCCCGCAACATTACAGCAAAAACCTGGCTAGCAGCATTTCCTCCCATACCTGCCACAATAGGAATATACATAGCCAATATAACCAATCTATCAAGAGTATCTTTAAACAAGAAAATCATCGAGCCCGCCAAAAAAGCTGTAGCTAGATTAAGAATTAACCATTTGTATCGGCTTTGAAATTTTTTAGAAACCGAATCGAATGGACGAGAGGTATTATCCATACCACTTATGTCATAGAGTGACTCTGCGGGCAATTTACCAAATAATGCCAATGCGTCATCTGCATAAATTAACCCGAGCACACTTTCATCATGATCCAATACAATTACCTTTTTACGGTGAGATAAAGTAATAATATCAACTACTTCCACAACTTCAGCCTGATATGTAATTGTCTGGACTGGCAAAACATATTTTTTGAGAGTATTTGTATTTCTCTCACGAACCAACGTAGACATCGGCACTTCTCCTACCAACTGCCCGTTTTCCTGAACCAAGACCACTGGGAACTTTCCGGTATCTTCAAAATGCTCTTCTATTGCGTTTGCTGTCTCTCCAATAGTACATTTTATAGACAATAAAATGTAATTAAAATTTATTAATGAAGTAGTTGCTTTGGGATGAAAGCGCAAAAAATACTCAATTTTTTCTCGAGCGTCACCTTTTATTTTTTGAATAATTTTCAAACGCTTTTTTTCATCCTTGATTCTAGCCAAAACATTTTCTGCCTGACGAGGATCCATATGGTCGACCATATCGACAATTTCAGAAATTTTTAATTGTTCGAGAAGTGATTGCTGTACATGAGGAGACAGTTCTTGAAAAACTGAGCTTTGTTCAGGAAGAGAAAGTGCTCGCATTCTAGCCAAACGCTCATTAGGAAGACGAGATATATTTTTTAATTCAATCTCAAGATTTTTATCCATAAGTTCTAGTATATCAGTCAAAGTATTTATAAATAAAAACAGGTGTGTAGACACACCTGTTTTTATTTATACTTTATTAAGTCAAACTTAAATCAGAATTTCAACTTCTGAATCAGCTTTTAAAGTCTCCAAATATTCGTTAATCAAGACTTGTTCCTTTTCAAATCTTATTTGAGCAACGACCTGATCTCTTACATCTGCAAGTGGTGGCAATCCAGCCTCAGCACCTCCAGCATTATTATAAAATGCCAATATTTCATCTTCTGAAATTTCAATTGTATTTGTAGCAATTTTTACATTGAACAAACCTTGAATCAAAAATTCGTTTTCAATATCACGACGAAGACTTTCTTCCGTGACACCGAACTCAACCATTCTAGCAGCTAGTTGTTCAGCTCCACCAATACCGTCACGAATTTCTGAGAATCTCGTTTCAATTTGTTCTGGAGTAGCAGTCATTCCTTCATTGACGGCAGCTTGTCTTAGAAGTTCAGCATTTACTAGAGTATCAATTGCTTGAGTTTTAATTTGTTGAACTACTTCGGGACTTGCTACGTCAACACCTTGAGCAGAACTCATTTCTGTAAGCTGTTCTACACTACTATTAAATTCGCCCATTGAGATTTTGACATCGTTTACCACCGCGGCAGGAGAATTTGCTTCCATTTTCTCAATTACACCGGTAAATAAACCTGTTGAAATTCTTCCTTCTTTCTCTAAGAGAAATACCAGACCTACTGCAATTACCAAAATAACCACTACAGCTCCTACATAAGCACGAAGGTTAAACTTTGAGTTAGAGTGAGATGCAGTTGATAATTCAGAAACATCTTCTGTTTTGTCTTCAACTTCATTTTGAGTAACTGAATTAGACACTTCTTCTATTGGAGAAGAAGTAACAACACTATCTTCTGAACTTACCGGTGTCGAAGTATTATTTGCTGTTGTATCAGTAGAAACAGCATTATCTTCTTGCTTTTTATCATCCATAAATAAAACTTAACAAAATTAAACAACGTGAATCACCACCTAACGAGTGTACGTTTGGAATATAATATCACACTTAATACGTAGCTTACAAAACAGAGTTTGGGTGTTTTGCACTCCAGGCAGATAAAACTATAGCTGTGGCAGCTGCAGCGTTTAGAGATTCACAACGAGGATGAATTGGGATTGAGATTAAATCATCACAAAGTTCTTTGGTTTTTTCTCGTAAACCAGAACCTTCGTTACCCAAGATGAAAGCTGAAGGTCTTGGAAATTCTTCTGTTGTTGTAGAAACTGTCCCTTCTCCCTCAAGACCATACATCCAAAAACCACGTTTCTGTAAATCACGAGCTACACTATTAACATTACTGATAGCAACCAAAGGAATCCTAAAAGCCATTCCAGCTGAAACTTTAATCACAGTACCTGTTACTGGAGCTTGGTTATGTGGTGGTATCAACACACCTGCCAATCCAAATGCTGCAGCAGAGCGAATTACCGCTCCAACATTATGAGGATCTTGAACTTCACCAAGAATTAGTACTGCCGTATCAGGTGTAATTGTGAGATTATTTATAAAATCTTTATATTCAACCATGAGTTTCTCAGGCAAAATAGCCGCCACAATTCCCTGATGAGCAGCGTTAGCAGAGATGCCTCGGGGAGGATTTTTAGGATTCAGTAGTTTAGGAATTATTTTTGTAGACTCAATTTGACGCATTATTTTTTCATCAGAAAAACTAGCATCAAGAAAAATTTGCTTCACAACATCTGGCCTTTGATTCAAGGCTTCAGAGACGGCATGTTTTCCAAACATGTATTCGTATTCAATCATTTCGCAATCCTAGCACGTTTTTTAAAGTTCGCTACTTTAAAGCAATACTGCGAACATAATCAACGACCTCAGCTTGTGCCGCCAAAGCTTTGGCTTTAACTTTTGATTCAAACAAAACTTTTAATGCATGTTCTGTAACACTAATAGTTACAGCTCCCCAAACCTCACCAAAATCAACCCAAACGCCATCGTATTTTCTTATTCGAATAGGCTTTTTGTCTAATAGATATTTCTCAACCAATTTTAAGGCTTTATTTTTATCTTTAACATCAATTACTATATCTTCTGTCTGTTTATAGTGAACATAAGGTTCAACCATTTTAGAAAAAGTAATTCCACTACTCTTGGCTTCCAGATAAGCGTCTAGTATATACATCAAAGTAAGGACCACTGAGTCAGTATAAAAATATTCCTTATAGTAATAATGTCCTGATTGCTCGCAACCAAACTCAACATCTTTCTTACGCATTGCATCCTTAATAAAGGCATGCCCTACTCTGGCTTGCACAGCTTTGCCACCAGCCGATTTAATCTTTTCCTCATAAATTTTGCTCGTGAGAATGGTATAAATAATTCTAGACTTTGGCTTATCTTTTAAAATTCTCTCAGCAATTATTGCTCCAATAGCCGCACTATTGACGAAGTTTCCATTTTCGTCCAAAAAAGCGATTCGGTCACTATCACCATCAAAAGAAATTCCAAAATCGAATTCACTTTCTTTAAGTTTTTTTACTAAATGGCTTTGGTGTTTTCTTATAGTTGGATCTGAACCACGATTTGGAAAGCGACCGTCTAAATCAGTAAACAGTTTAGTGAATTTTGCAGGTATTTTTTCTTCTAGTAGTGGCATCAATACAGACGCCATACCATTTCCAATATCTGCGACGATTTTTATATTTTCCAGTCCTTTGGTCTTTAAGCCTTTAAAGACAAATTTTTGATAAGCCTTTAAAACATTTTTGGGACGAATCTTACCCGCTTTTTGCACCTCGTTAAAAATACCTTTTTCGATTCTCTTTCTTATTTGTTTTAATCCCAAATCTTCAGTTAATGGAACAGCATTTTCCAAGACTAATTTTAAGCCATTGAATTGTTTGGGGCTATGCGAAGCAGTAATAACTACCCCAGGCAATTTCATTGTTCCAGAAGCAAAATACATAACTGGAGTATGAACCAAACCAAGATCTATAACATCAGCTCCTGCATCTGTAACACCTTTACAAAAAGCTTCGTGTAAGGTGTCTGAAGATAAACGCATATCTCTCGCAACAATCACAGATTTGTGTTTGTATTCATCAACAAAGGCTCTAGCTACCAAATACGCAACTTCTTCATCTATCTCAGTTGGATAGATACCCCTAATATCAGTCGGTTTAAAAGCTCTTTTATAGTCAGCGGAAATTTTAATTGGCATACCTGACTAGTATACAACATGAGACACTTAGAAAATAAATATAAAAACACCCCATTAAAATGTGGTGTTTTTGATTTTATTAATAAATATTAATCTAATTTTTGACGAGAAACCTTCATTTCTTCTGCCCAAAATATAAGTGAAGTTAGCATACCTTTGGCATGTGTATACTGCTCTTCTGTAAACTGATACTCTCCCTTCTCGTTTAATGAACCCCAATAGTTAGGAAGCATAACTTGTTCACGTAAGTCGTAGAGTTTAATCTCAGCAGCGATGGCTCTTAGATGCTCGACAGCCCTAGTCCCACCAGCCATTGAACCATAGCTTACAAAAGCGACCGGCTTGTAGTTCCATTCTTTAAACAAGTAATCGATAGCATTTTTTAGAATCGCTGAATATGAATGGTTGTATTCCGGTGTAACAAATACAAAACCATCAGCCTCAGCAATTTTTTCTGCCCAGGCTTTTGTATGCAGATTAGCGTACTGACCCATTGCTGGAGGTATAGCTTCATCCAAAAAAGGTAAATTTATTTCTTGTAGGTCAAGTAATTCAACTTCAGAATTAGGAATAGATTTTGTAATAGTTTCTATCCATTTAGCCGGCTGAATATTGAAGCGACCGGGACGACTTGAACCAGTAATAATTTTTATTTTGACCATACCTTTTTACTTAAATTATGCTATTATAGTTAATACTATATATTATATAGCACTATAATTTCTATAGCAATATGGACAATCTTAAACCTCGTGTCACCACTTGCACAGAGAGCCTAAAAGTACTGGCTGATTTTTGGTCACTTAGAATTATAGAATCTTTAATCTCCGGAGCTCAAAGATTTTGTGAGATTCAGCGTAGTATAGATAATGTTAACCCTGCCACGTTAACAAAAAAACTTACTGACTTAGAAAAAGCCAGCTTAGTGGTTAGAACAGAAGAAACAGGTGGTAATACTGTCCACTACCAACTATCCCCTCTTGGCAAAGACACCATCCCTGTACTAAACGCCATTAAATCTTTTTCAAAGAAATACGAAGAAACGACCAAAAATAAATAAGATGGGAAAAGATACTGATATCTGGGATGTAATTGTAATTGGCGGTGGACCAGCCGGAATGATGAGTGCCGGAGTAGCCGCCTCACGAGGGCTTAAGGTATTGCTACTGGAAAAGAATCCGACTCTAGGCAAAAAGCTAAGAATTACCGGCGGTGGTCGTTGCAATATCACAAACGCAACATACGATAACCGTTTACTATTATCAAAGTATGAGAAAGCTGAAAAGTTTCTCTTTTCAGCTTTCTCTCAGCACAGTGTAAAAGAAACAATCGAATTTTTTAAAGAACACAATCTTGATACAAAAGTTGAAGCTGAGAACCGGATATTCCCAATTTCTGAAAAAGCTGAAGATGTTGCTTTAGTAATGGAAAAATATCTTCGTGATAACAACGTAAATGTTATGACTAATATCACAGTCAAAGGTCTAGTCTCCCAAGACGGCAGTATTATTCATTGTATACAGACCAACCAAGGTGATTTTTATGCAAAATCATACATTTTAGCGACCGGAGGAACTTCTCGCCCTGAAACCGGATCAACCGGCGATGGGTACGCTTGGCTAAAGATAATTGGTCACAACATAATTAACCCAATACCATCATTGGTACCAATTACAGTTAAAGAAAAATGGGTCAAGGATTTGGCTGGTCTAACTATCCAAGATACCAACATCTCTCTTTATCAAGACAATTTACTAATCTCAAAATCAATTGGAAAAATACTTTTTACCCACGACGGACTAAGTGGTCCAGGAATACTCAACCTAAGTAGTACTATAGGTGAATCTTTGGTTCATGGACCAGTAAGTATAAAAATAAATCTCTCACCACTACTATCGGAAGAAGAGTTAACTAACTCACTTAGAGAAGCCTGTATAAATAACGCTAATAAAAAAATTAAAAATATTCTAAGTGAATTTATTCCTCACTCCTTAATTCCTATAATCTTGGAAATTGTAAATATAGACAGCGAAAGACAGTGCAATACGATTACTCGACAAGAAAGGCATTTATTAATAATCAATATTCGAGGACTCAAACTTAACGTAGATAAATTACTTGGTCCCGATAAAGCAATCGTTGCTAGTGGTGGCGTAGATTTAACCGAAGTTGATTTTCGGACAATGCAATCAAAACTCTATAATAATCTTTACCTGATTGGAGATATTCTAAATGTAAACAGACCATCGGGTGGATACAGCCTTCAATTATGCTGGACAACTGGTTACGTAGCAGGCACTAACTGTCTCAAGCAATCACCAATCTAAAGACTTTTATTTTGCAGTCTTTTTTTGTTAGTTCTTATATATAGATTTTCAACTTTTGTCCGTGCCCACGGTGTTTTTCTAAGAAAAATCAAACTAGAATTTATGCTTGGATTATCTGTAAAACATTTAATTTTTATTTTTTGTCCCAACTCCTCAAATCCAATTTCTTCTACCAAAGTTTCCAGTAGTTTCTTTAAAGTTATTCCGTGTAAAGGATTCTTTGGTTGCATAAAAACCATTTAATTATTAGAAACAATTTTAAACATAAAATTGTATTCACTATTATCAATTTTAGTTTTAGAATCAGAAATTGGTTCAACATTAACTAAAGTAATGGTTTGCTTTTCGGTTTTAACTGATTCATTTAAAACAAAGACCTGTTCTGAGTCTCCTGAAATAGTTTCAATCTTTGCTTGTAATCTCACTGTGCCTGCTTGGATACATTGAACATCTATAGGACATCGACTATCTTCAGTTACCTGCAGAGGAGTAATTTTTGTACCTAAACTATCTTTGCTTTCATTAAGCCTAACACTAAATCCTCCTGAATTAACAAGCTTGATGTAAAATCCTTTGCTACCGTAAAGAGAATAGAATCCATCATTTTTATTCTGAGCATAGACTTCAACTTCTTCACCAATAAATTTCTCCAAATCCCCAAATCCATCGACGCCGATTAAAGTACCAACAGTTTCACCACTCCAACCCATAACAGCAGTAACGTGCTTGCCGTCTACTACCACATAACATTCACCATCTACAAAGCATCCAACATTTACTTCTTGTAGAATTCCCGAGAATTTTTCGGCTGTTAGACCAGGCGGTAGCGGTGTTGGTTTATCTTCATCGACTGGCTTTTCTTCTACGGGTATCTGTTCAATCGTCGGTTGTACATTATTTACAACAACTTTCTGTCCAGAATGATAATTTACTGCTACCAGTAAGCCAACTGCGATTGCAAATAAAATAACGGTAGATATAAGTAGTGATTTTTTCATAAGTATATTATGCACTGTGTACACTATAAAATACAGCTTGGAATTTAAATACAAAACTCTATCCTAATGCCACATCAAGTACCATCATGACAGTAAAACCCAGCATTGCACCCAAAGTAGCCAAATCCGTATAACCACCGCGCTGTGATTCGGGGATAAGCTCCTCTACTACTACAAACATCATAGCTCCAGCCGCAAAACTTAGAGCATAAGGCAAAACAGGTGCAGCCACCATCACTAAACCAGCACCCAACATTGCCGCTAGCGGTTCTACCATTCCTGAAAATTGTCCGTACATAAAACTCTTGGTTCTGCTAAAACCTTCTCGGCGAAGAGGTACCGAGATAGCGGCTCCTTCAGGAAAATTTTGAATACCAATACCAACCGCCAAAGCTATGGCGCCTGCTAATGTAGCACTTTCTAAATTTAAATATGCAGCTCCAAAAGCCACGCCGATTGCTAGTCCTTCAGGAATATTATGTAGAGTTATTGCTGAAACCAATAAAATACTACGGTGCCAAGAAGTTTTTACGCCTTCGCTTTCTTCTATTGGAAAACCGATATGAAGGTGAGGAATTATTGAGTCTAGAAGCATTAAAGATAAAGCTCCTAGTAAAAAGCCAATTGCTGGAGGTAACCAAACTGGAAGAGGTCCACTCTCTGCCATTTCTATAGCCGGAGAAAGTAGTGACCAGAAACTAGCAGCAATCATTACTCCAGCCGCAAAACCAAGCATGCCATTTAGGACCTTCTTGTTTATATCTTTAAAAAAGATAACTGCCGAAGCCCCTAATGCCGTTACCCCCCAAGTAAAAGTTCCAGCCAAACCTGCTTGCATAACTGGACCCAAAGAAATAAACCATTCCATATATTAATCATTAAAAATTGATACCTACAAAATAAGCATTTTAAACTGTATTATTTTCATTCTTACACAAAAAATGACAAAACCACAAGTCATCTTGTGGTTTTGTCATTTTAAATTAGAGACTTTTATATTACAGCCCCATCTACACCCATATCAGAAATATATCTCTCAATAACGTCTGGATGCTTTCCTTCAACACATTCTTCAATATAAGCTTCAGCTGCTACGCCATCAGTAAAAGTTGTATACATTAAGGCACTTTCACAAGCAACCCTAACATTGATTTTTGCTTGAGGTATTGGATCAATCAGCTCCGACTCACTGTCATTCATTATTTCAGGTGGCATTGGCTCAATGTCTGAGGAATAATACGGTTCACCTTCTACTAGATTTTCATTAGCTTGTTGATTATCAAATGAAAATACGATTAAGAATAGTCCTACCACAAAAACCGCTGAAATAGCCATCAATAACTTTTGATACATAATATAAATAATTAATTTTCCTTTATCTATGTACTACGTAAACCTTCTAGAAAAGGTAACTTGCCATTCATGATAATTAAATCTTTACTACATTTGGTGGTAATTCACCGCTAAAAAGAGCGTTAATATTACTGGCTACCATTTCGGACATTTTTGCTCTAGTCTCTTCACTTGCCGAAGCGCTGTGGGGAGTTATGACTACATTTTCTAATTCTGCAAGACCTGGAGAAAGTAAAGGTTCATTTTCAAATACATCTAACCCCGCCCCATGTATAACCCCTTCTCGTAGAGCTGACACCAATTCAACTTCATCAATAACTGGACCACGGGAGGTATTAATTAGATAAGCAGATGGTTTCATCATTCTTAATCGTTCTGCATTAATTAAGTGCCTTGTTGAATCAAGAAGTGGAACATGAACAGAAACCACATCAGCATGCTTTAAAACTTCTTCTATCGAATCAAAATATTCGCAACTTACCTCTTGTTCCAATTCGTTACTTTTGTTTACGTCGTTATAAATTATCTTCATTCCAAACCCCAAGCAAGCTCTTTTAGCCACCCCTCTCCCTATTCTGCCAGCCCCCAAAATACCCAAAGTCTTTCCTTTTAAATCACTTCCCAAAAATAATTCCGGTGCCCAACCTTTGTATTGTCCAGTGCGCAAAAAACGCTCCGATTCAGGAATACGTTTTACAACTGTAAGCATTAGAGCAATAGTAAATTCTGCGACAGTGTCAGTTAAAACATCAGGTGTATTAGTAACTGCAATTCCTCGCCTCTGTGCTTCCGTCAAATCAATATTGTTATAACCAACAGCGTAATTGGAAACAATTTTTAAGTTTGGTGTAGCTTCAAAAAATTCACTATCAATAGAATCAGAAAGTAAACTGACAACAGCTTCATATGGTCGAGTAGATACGGCTTCTAATAATTCAGTTTTTGAAAGTGAATCATCTTTATCATTGACGACAACCTCATGACCAGCCTGCTGGAGTAAAGAAATCCCCTTTCCGGGCAACTTTCTAGTTACATAAATTAATGCCATATACCGA
>JBGSVK010000065.1:0-29743 GCA_041752975.1 Minisyncoccia bacterium
TCACGCTCAGACCATCGTGCTTGAGTTTATTGATAATTTCATCTTTGATTTCTTTTGCGATTCTAAATCCTTGCTTTGCCATAGTGTGTTTCTAAATGATAATACTTTAGAAACGGTGTGCAAGGAAAGGGGTACCTTTCAAAGGTCATCAACTGTCGACTTGCGGTTTTCAAACCCACTGCGTTTCAGGAGTTCGTCCGGAGGGAGGGCTTCCGGTACTACTGGTGGGACAACCGCTTCTCGGTCAACTTCGGTTATAACGAAGAGTACCGAGGCTCGCGTGACCTCATCCGTGGCTACGCATTCAGTGAGGCTTCCCAGCAGTTCATTCAAGTACTAGAGCATGTGCGTGAGTAGAAACATCACATGCAGTGGCATCAGCCCATCAATGACAGAGCCTGTCAGTGATGGGCTTTGTTTTTTCTCGAGCTGGCCATCTGGGACGATGTTCGAACTTTTATAATGTAAAAGGCACGAACAGATGTTCGTGCCTAGTCGCTGACAAAACCTCTCGATCTATGCCAGCTTTTGTTGCCAGATGCGCTTCGATTCGTCGAGCATGTACCATCCGGCAAGGATGCCGATTGAGGTACCGACGGCGAAGTAGAAGTCTGCACCACCAATCACCAATGCAACCAGGTTGATGCCGAAGCTCCATCCCCCAATCTGGTCCAGATTGGTATTCAGGAGAAGCTTCATAAAGCAACCCATCGCCCAGAGAATCAAGTACCCGCCGATGCAGGAAAGCATGATCTTGGGGACAGCATCCCAGCCAGCCGCTGCAGCAAACCACGCAACCAGGATTGGCATGGCAAAGCCAGAGATCCAAAGTCCAGTCAGTTTCAAATAGCGCATGATTACGCCCTCCTTCTGCATATATATTATCACACATTGTGTGATATGTCAATTTTTTGCTGCCCGACAAGGAACCTCTCCCCTTACAGGGGCTGTACACCTTTTGGATATTTTGTTCGCTAGCTCCAAAATATACTCAAAAGCTTTTCGAGTCCTTGCCGTGAGTGACATTAGTCACTCACTTCGGGCAGCTCAAATAGAAAAAACGGCTTGAAAGCCGTTTTTTCTCGAGCTGGCCATCTGGGACGATGTTAGAACTTTTTTCATATCCAATACTTGCTAAAACCTTTACTTTTTAGCAAAAGTATGTTATTATATTAATAGTTACCCTCCCTTAACACTCGAGGAGAAGTTCATGAGAAAGTATTTCATGCACACCATAGATGCTTGCTCACTTGCCGGCTTCATCTATTTGGTATGGAAGTTGGTACCTCTGTACGTCGTCAGTTTCGCGGAGAAGTACCCGCTTGATCCAGCCATCAACATGGTCACAACAATCACGTTCGTCATCGTCATCTACATGATGATCAACTGGCTCCGTGAGCAAGTGCTCAAGTTGATTGACTAGGGAACTACCCGGCTGGCTGACACGAAAGACCCGTGCTAGTCAGGCGGGTTTTTTGTTTCAAAATTTTGATCCGGGACTCGAACCAAATTTGTGTTGTTAGATATAGCTAAAATGCTTTTGCTGGCTGTGTGGGACGATGTTAGAACTTTTATAATACTTAAATGAAAAAGCCGCCCAACCGACTCTTTCAAAGAGTAACTGGACGGCATATTGGGTTGCCGGATCGATTTAGACAGCTTCCGCGTCGCCGCAGATGGTCCAGTTATGAACGCCGACAGGCCGGTTATGGGGATCAATCCCCAAGTAGTCACGAAGGCTCTGAACGACAGCTATTCCGTAACCTTCGTCCCAGCTGCCATCCGACAGTCGCGTGAAGGCGTAGAGGAATGATCCATCGCCGCCAGCCCCTCTGGTGTGGGAGTCGACCCACGTTCCGGGGAACTTGCGTTCCCAATCCGGCTTCAGAGCCAGGACGATCTCCCTGACCCTTTCTTCACTGACACCAGCCAAGAACTTGACGGTGCCTGCGGCGGCAAACTTCCCGTTGATCATGTAAATTCTCCTGTAAGAGTGGAGGGTACGCATGTCACGATCGATCATGCATTAACAAAATAGCACATAAAGTGCTATTTGTCAATTTGCTGCCCGACAAGGACTCGAACCTCGATAGGCGGTACCAGAAACCGCAGTCCTACCATTAGACGATCGGGCAATATTCTTTACTTCAATTACGTATAAGGTTCGAATCCTTCGGACTCTTTCCTTACAGGAACGGTAAAGGTTATCAGTATTTTATTTCCTTTCGTCATAAAATACTAGTTAACCTTCTTCGACAGTTTCCCAAACTGTCGAAGCCTCGATAGGCGGTACCAGAAACCGCAGTCCTACTGTCGAGCTAAGTGAGGGTCATGGAAATGCTAGCATTTCCATGACCGAGTGTGCGCTGACAGAAAGCTTTGCTTACCATTAGACGATCGGGCAATATTTATTTTCGTTGTCACTTCACTGCCCAACTATACTGCCACAGTCCAAGAAAGATTCAAGGTAACGGATGAGTACTGCAATTATCTAAAACCTACTTTTGATACACTCGCATGGCTGACTTGAATTCCCAGCCACATGTTCCCTTTGGGGTTTTGTTGTATTTTAAATGTAAAATGGTGGCGTTGCGAATAGTGAGGATGTGCCAAAAGCGTTTTATAGCTCGCCAAATACTCATTGGTTTGTCTGAACAAAGATGTTCAAGAAAGATATTGGTAAAGACTGCGTGTGAAACCACTATTACTTTAGAATCTTCTGGTAAAGACTCTAGATATGTTCTAGCTTCCTTAATTCTCTTTAGAAGGTCGTTGTATGTTTCACCTCCCTGTTCTTTGTTTATAAACCAAAGCCAAACATACCAAGCTGTAATTAAACCAACATAACGATGACCAATCATCCAGTCTGGTCTTTTTAGTTCTTCAAAGGCGGGATGAGTATCGGGAATGATTCCTTCGCAATAATCGGTGAGTATTTTGGTAGTTTGGATTGCTCGCAACTGAGTACTACTGATTATATGAGTTGGCTTTAGAGTACAAACCTCATAAGCGGCAATTCTCACTTGCTCTTGCCCAACTTCGTTTAGCTCGGTCTCTGGGTGTTGGTGTCTCCTAGCCACATTTCCATCCGTCTCACCATGTCTCATGAAATATACATCCATACCCTACTTCTTAGTGGTTAGTTCAATTACCGCAATCTCTAGTGGTAGATGTGGAATTGGTGAATAAGTAATTTGTTGAGTAGCCGAAAGCAGTCGTAGCAACATTTGGGAATTTAGAGGTGACGGGGTTACTTTTGCTAGTTCTAGTAAAAAGGTCTTTGAAGCTGGACCAAAGTTGGCCAGCAGTACCTCAGACTTGGCTGGTTGGTGACGTAGTAATATTACCGCTCGCAAATTCTCAAGTATTAGTCTAGCGAAGAGTTTCATATCGACATGAAGCGAAACGGCTTCGGCTAGGGCTTCTAGGGCTTTTTCAGTTGAACCTTCTTGTAGAGCTTTGATTAGTGAAAGAAGTATTTCATTTTTGGGAGCACCAATAATTCCGGCTACTTCATCGGCATTACCGATTTTGTCTCCTGAAGCCAAGATGACTTTTTGAGTCACTCCTAGTGCATCACGGAAAGAACCGTCGGCGGCAATAGCGATTAAGTCAGCAGCATCAACTGGTAACGAAAACCCTTCCTTCTTGGCAACTTCAGTCACTAATTCGGCCAGAACTGCTCTAGATGGTGACCGAAAACGAAAGACTTGGCAACGTGAAAGAATAGTATCTAGCAGTTTCTCTTCTTCGGTGGTCGCCAAAATAAAGATGACATGCGCAGGTGGTTCCTCTAGAGTTTTTAGCAGTGCGTTAAAAGCTTCTTTGGTCAGCATGTGGACCTCGTCCACAATATAGACTTTGTACTTTGATTCGTAGGGTAAGGTATGGACTGCTTCTTTGAGTTCACGAATGTCATCGATACCACGGTTACTCGCAGCGTCTATCTCGTAGAGGTCGACACTACTGGTACCAATCGCTTTGGCAAAGATACGAGCCAAAGTAGTTTTACCGGTACCTCTGGTTCCAGAAAAAAGTAAGGCGTGAGGTAACTCACCTTTCTTAATAGCTCCCTCTAATACTTTTACAATGTGATCTTGATCACGAACCTCAGAAAAATCTTGCGGTCGATATTTTCGATATAATGCTCCATGTTCTGCCATAGTTTTCTAGTATATCAGATTATTCATAAGTGACTGAATTGGCGACAAAATTACGCAATTTTTCAGTATCATTCGCTAGGTCATTACTTCCTAAAAGTACATAACCTAGCGTTCTTTTGGTTTGACCAAAGTCTTCCTCAAACAGTGAGACTAGAGTCCGGTTGGCCGACAAAGTATAACCATGTTTGCCGCCTCGGTAATTGTCGTCAAAAACTGGACTATTATTTAGATGACCGTTATAAGGACCGACGTATTGTTTTAGGTTGGTGATATCCAGTACATAAGATTCATTTTGATTTAGATAGCGCAAAAACTTTACCAAATCGCTGACAGTTGATTGATTATTGTCTGAAAGACCAGAAGCGTCGGCAAACTTTGTTTTAGACATTCCTACCTTCTGCGCCAAATTATTCATTTCTAAAACTACTTCCCCTTTTGTTTCGCGTTCAAAAAATGTCGCTGTGTCATTTGATGATTCAAGTAGTAGCGGGAAGAGTAATTCTCGATATTGATATTTCTCACCGGCTTGTAGTTTGCCCGACTCACCTTCGGTCGCTACATCACTAGCTGTCACCACCCCTTGTGAATCCATATCAAAAGAATTAACCAAGGCTACTGCGGTAATTAATTTTGTAACCGAAGCAATCGGTAGAACTTTTTCGGTTTCCCCACTAGCCAACACTTCTCCAGTTTCAACATCAAAAACAGCATACGCTTTGGCTGAAATATCTAGAACCCCTTCCTCAACTTGATACTTAGGATTTGGAGAACTAGCAGTTTTGGGTAACGGACTAGAAAATACATCGCTATAAATAAACAAGACCAAGACAAAAGCGACCGGAAAAACAATTTTCTTTAATATAGACCGGCTATACATACTCTTATAATACACCATCACCCGAGCCTAAAGGCTCGGGTGATGTAGAACTTCTGATATTTTGATACTTACTTCTTGACTACTTTTGCTGCTGCTTTAGCAACTGGCTTTACTGCCTTTGCTACTGGAGCAGTTACTTTCTTTACTGCCTTAGCAACGGCCTTCTTAGCTGCCTTTTTCTTTGGCGCAGCTGTCTTGGCTATTTGGAGCCAATGTTCTTTCATTTCCTTTTTAAAAGTAGATAAATCTGCTTTTGAAGCATCTTTAACTCCTGTGTATGTTGTACTAACTGTATCAATAAGTTGTTCATATTCTTCTTGAGTCATTTCTTTCGCTTGCTCAATTTTTTCTAGAACTTCAGCCTTGGCTTTTAAAGTCCAACTCTTGACCGCCTTGCGATTCTTAGCTGCATTCTTACTACCATAGAGAAAGAATGTTCCGGCGGCTGCAACAGCTGCTGCAGTTAGACCGACACCGATTCCAATTGCTTGGTTCTTGGTAATTTTAGCTGGAGCCACTTTTTTCTTAGCTGCCATAATATATAAATATTAAATATTAATAATTTTATTCTTCCTTCCTTGTCCTTCTACGCTTTGAGGTTGTTTTACTTCCACCAAAGAGACCTAGAATTCGAGTCAGAAGACCGTCCTCGGAAAAAAACATTCGAATGTGTGCTAAATCACTCGCCAACACTTCACTACCCGCTTCAATTCTTTCTAAAATAGAACGAACTAATTGCATGATTTTTATAACCTGGTACAGGATAAAGCAAACAAGTATGCAAAAGCAGACCGTTGCTAAACTGGCGATTATAAAGAATATATTGGCGTGTAATATCTCATTCATCTGTAGTAAGTGTAGCAAGTAATAAAATTACAAACTGAGTGTAAAGTGGACAACTAGAGAGTGTGAACGGATGAATGATTAGCTTCCAAAAAATCATCGACTATTTTAGCAATATCTTCGGCTGTCTCCTGCTCCATCAGAAGTGTTCGTAGCTCAGACGCACCATGAAAGTCTTTTATGTAGGCTTTATAGTGCTTCTTCATCAAAGCGAAACTCTTAAAAGGTAATAGTTCCGAAAAAAGTTTAGTGTGTTCAACCATCACTCTTAACTTTTCTTCCAAAGATACATTAGTGGCATCTTTTTCAGGATGAAACAACCACGGATTACCAAAAATAGCCCGCCCCAACATTACTCCATCAGCACCCGATTGCACAATTTTACTTTGAGCGTCAATTAATGAAAGAGCGTCCCCATTTCCTAGGATTCTTGTTTTGAGTTTATCTGCTCCCAACATCTCATCTCTTATCGCCACAGCGGCAGCGATCCTCTCCCACCTAGCCGGTACTTTACTCATTTCCTTACGGGTACGAGCGTGGATAGTAATAGCCGCTGGGGTCTCGTTGAGTAAAAAAGGAAGCCATTCTTCTAACTGATCGCGGTTGTAGCCAAGTCTGGTTTTTACCGACACTGGAATACCACCATTATCCATTTGAGCTCCTCTCTTAGCAGACCTGATGATTTTCCCTGCTAATTCTGGATTTTTTATCATTGCCGAACCACAACCTTGTTTCTCGATAGTCTTGTCTGGACAGCCCATGTTTATATCAATACCATCGAAACCCAGTTCCAAACACAGAGCACAGGCTTTTTCCATATACTCTTCGTTGCTAGAAAATAACTGGGCAACAATTGGTCTTTCTTCTTCGGTATAGATTAAATCAGCCATTAGTTTCTTCTTTCCTTCTTCGGTCGCGCGAATTAGTCCATCAGCCGACACAAACTCAGTCCACATGACGTCAGGACCACCAACACTACCGTCAACTCTTGTGTGAGCGCTATACTTGGCAATCATTCTTCTAAAAGGCGCATCAGTAACATCCGCCATTGGAGCGAGGACAAAAAATGGAGCTTTTAAGTTTTGCCAAAATGACATAGAAGATTGTTTTACCATACTTTAGTCTTTGACTAAAGTATGTAGACTATTCAACAACAGCTTCAGTTGAAGTTGGAGTACTAGTTGAAATTATCGTCTCCAACTCTTCGTTAACAAATACTCGGCTTCCAAAACGTAAGTCTAGATATTTAAAATTACCTGGCTTTAAGTGACCAAACTCCTTTGACTGTAAAATTGTTTCGAGGTTAGAAAAAGCTTTGGCTGAATCTTCCGTTAAAGTCGCTTTTAGTTCACCTCCCTGAGAAAGAGTGTAAAATACATCTCTAGCTGAATTTATTTCTACCTTGGTAACAAACCAACCAATCTCTCCTAGTTGCTTAGTAAATTGTTTGGTAGCCTCATAGTCTTCTGGTGAAAAAGGCCTCCTTCCTATTTCAGCTTTATTTTCGGAAGAGAAATACCGAACAACACTCTCGCCCGAGAGAGTTGGGGCTACACCAAAAGAGTACCCAGTACTATCAAAGAAATAACATTTGGAATCATCTTCCTGACTGCACCACAAAGTATCGGGAATGTGCTCACTAAATGAGATTTTAATTTCCTTACCCGACAACCGTTCGACTTTTACATCCTTAATTCTTTCGATCTGACTGACATTACTAAGTATTTCTTGTTCGGGATAAAAATAAGCGAATCTTCTAGGAATAATTTTTAAGTAGGCGCCGGCTAATTTTTCTTCAGCTTTAGCTTTTACAATTTCTTCATTAATTGTTATACCGCCACTAACAGATATTGTTTCAATTGTTAGTCTAGATATTCTGGTTACATACCAAACCGTTGTGATAATGGTTGCTACTTTTGAAAAAATTAATAAACCCAATAGAACCTGCTTAATAACTATTACCGTCGCAGGGTCTAAATACTTTTTTCTTTTAATTGGTTGTCTTGGCTTCATGAACTAAATTAAAGATGGGCGGGCTACGCCCGCCCATCTATCTTAACCAATCTTCTCCTTACCCATGTATTCTTGTAGCTTTTCAGGAATCAAAATTGAACCATCAGCTTGCTGGAAATTCTCTATTAGAGAAACCAAAATTCTTGGTGTTGGTATGGCAGTACAGTTTAGCGAGTGTGCGTAACGCATCTTTCCTTCCTTGTCTCGGTAACGAATATTAAAGCGTCTAGTTTGGAAATCATGGAAATATGAAGCTGAACTAATTTCACGATAAGTGCTTTCGCCCGGGACCCAAAGCTCGATATCATATTTCTTGACTTGTCCTTGACCAATATCACCACCACAATTTAGAACCGTATGATATGGAATACCTAGTGACTCAATAAACTCTTCAGTGTTTCGGTTTATCCATTCATGGAGACGAACACTCTCTTCGTGTGAAGCTTCACACATGACTACTTGTTCAAGTTTAAAGAATTCATGAACCCGGATCAAACCTTTGGTGTCTTTACCATGACTACCAGCCTCGCGACGATAGCAAGGAGAGAAAGCCAAAAACTTGATTGGGAAATCTGAGTACTCCAAAACCTCATCACTATAGAGTCCCATCGTCGAGACCTCGCTGGTTCCAATCAAATAATCTTCATCTTGGGTTTTGTAGACATCTTCAGCTTCATTTGGTAAGTGCCCTGTTCCATAAAGATTACTTTTGCGAACAATTGAAGGAACCAAGAGTGGCTCAAAACCTTTGTCCAAGAAAAACTTATTGGCGTAATTCCAAATCGCCCAAGACAATCTAGCGCCATCACCTCTTAGGTAATAGCCTCTAAAACCATGCACCTTTACCCCGCGTTCAAAATCAACCATTTTGTGTTTGGTCATCAATTCAACATGATCTTTGGCCGGAAACGAAAAGACTGTTTTTTCTCCCCAAGTCTTTACCTCTACATTATCCGCATCACTATCTCCGTCTGGTACAGACATATCGGGAATATTTGGTACCTGCAACATCAAGGCTTGCCATTCCTCAATCAAAGGTTTGAGGTTTTCTTCATCTTTCTGAATTTCAGCCTTGAGGCTTTGCATTTGTTCAATTAGTTGATTGCGAGCAGACGGATCAGAACCAACTTGTCCAATTCCTTGAGAAACTTTATTTTGCTCAGCCTTCTTGGTTTCCAGCTTGGTCATCAAATCACGTCTAGCATCATCGACAGAAAGTAACCTGTCGATATCGACGTTCATTTTTTTCTTTTTAGCGGCCAACTTTACTAAATCAGCGTTTTCCCGAATAAATTTAATATCTAACATAATGTTTTCAAAAGCATGAACCTCCTAAATTTGTCCGCCAATTATAACGTATAACCTTAATCTCTGGAAATTAATTACCAATACCATGTTACACTAAAAAAAGTCATGGAAATCAATTATCTCAACCCGACAGATTTCCGAGCTCACAATCTCTCTCCTTTACTAGAAATACCTCAACCACCAAAAGGTCTTTGGTATCAAGGAAAACTACCCTCTTCTGAATTAGCTTTATTGGCTGTGGTTGGCTCTAGAAAATACACAAGTTATGGTAAGCAAGCCCTTGAATACTTGATTTCTGGTCTCAAGGGTTATCCGGTAGGGATAGTCTCTGGGCTAGCGCTCGGAATAGACGGTCTAGCTCACGAATCTGCTCTACAAAACAATCTCTATACTTTGGCTGTTCCCGGAAGTGGACTAGGAGAATCAGTCTTACGACCAGCCACTAACCGAGTAATTGCTGAGAAAATACTCCACTCTGGCGGAGGCCTACTATCTGAGCTCTCACCAGATACTGAAGCTGCTATATGGACCTTTCCACAACGCAACAGAATTATGGCCGGTTTGTGTAAGGCGACTCTGCTGATAGAGGCTGGTGAAAAATCTGGGACCTTAATTACTGCTCGCATGACTGTAGACTACAACCGCGAACTGTTGGCCGTACCAGGAAGTATTTTTTCTGCTAACTCTTATGGCACTCATCAATTTTTAAAATTGGGCGCCACCATAATAACTGAACCTGAAGATATTTTGATTGCTCTGGGTATCGAAATTGAAGATAAGGTAGAAAAAGTCGCCAGACCTGAACTTTCAATTGAAGAAAAATTAATTATTGACTTATTACTAGAACCAAAGGATAAAGACACTTTACTTCGACTACTTCCCTTACCAATTTCAGAAGCGAATATCTTGCTGATGAATATGGAAATGCAAGGCTATATTAGCTATAACTCCCCTCACTATCGCTCACTAATATAAGTAGCTATCCTATTAACCAGATTTGACATAATTTGCTAATCCTAGTATTTGTTACAACACATAACCTATGAGTTCATATACCCTCGTCATTGTTGAGTCTCCGGCCAAGGCCAAGACTATCGAAAAATATCTCGGTAAAAACTACCGAGTTCTTTCATCAATTGGTCATGTTCGAGATCTCCCCAAAAGCAACAATGATGCGGTTGATATTGTTGGTGGTTTTATTCCTAGGTACATAATTTCACCCGGTAAGGACAAAGTTATTTCTGGACTTAAAAGTGCCGCCGCTAAAGCCGACGAGGTTCTACTGGCTTCCGACCCCGACCGCGAAGGAGAAGCGATTGCTTGGCACGTCGCCGAACTAATTAAAGATGTAAATCCAAAACTCAAACGGGTGGCTTTTAATGAAATTACCGAATCGGCAGTACAAGAAGCCATTGCTCACCCGCGCGATTTGGATATCAATCTAAAAGAAGCTCAAGAAGCTAGACGAGTGCTAGATAGACTGGTAGGTTACGACCTATCTGGACTAATCTGGAAAAAGGTTCGCTATGGTCTTTCAGCAGGAAGAGTACAATCTCCGGCTCTACGCATAGTGATGGAACGCGAACGAGAAATCCGCGCTTTTATTCCTGAAGACTACTACAACCTCACTGCTCACACCAAGGCCAAGGGAATGGAGATTCCTTTCTTCTGTAGCGAAGAACCAAGAGACAAAGCAGAAGCAGAGCGAATTAAAAAAGTTGGTGAAGCTTCAACTTGGAAGGTTACTGACCTAAAAGAGACGGAAACTAAACGTTCACCAAGAGCTCCTTTTACCACCTCTACCCTGCAACAAACTGCCTCTACCAGGCTAGGCTTTTCTCCTTCTCGTACTATGGGTGCCGCTCAAAAACTATACGAAGCTGGACACATTACCTATATGCGTACTGATAGTACCAATATGAGTGCAGTGGCCCAAAAACAAATTTTGGCCCTACTAAATGCTGATTTTGGAAAAAGCTATGTTCAGCCCCGACAATACAAGACCAAGAGTAAGTCGGCTCAAGAAGCTCACGAGGCGGTGCGTCCAACCAATTTCGCTAAACGTTCACTTGGCAGTACTGGTGATCAAAAAGCTCTCTATGAATTAATTTGGCGTCGAGCAGTTTCTTCACAGATGGCCGACGCTACTATTAAACGTTCAAAACTTATTTCTAACATTACCGACAGCAAGGAAACCATTCCTGATTTTTCTGTAAATGGTTCGAGAGTGGTTTTTGATGGCTGGTTAAGAGTTGATACTTCTGCCCGAGGTGAAGATACTGAAGTACCAAAACTAGAAGTTGGTGATGTTTTGGACTTACGCAAAATTGAAATTGAAGCCAAGCAAACTCAACCACCAAGTCGTTACTCAGAAGCCGGACTAATTAAAGAACTAGAAAAAAGGGGTATTGGCCGTCCTTCAACCTACGCTTCAATCATGAAGACCATCACCGACCGTGGTTATGTTCTAAAAGAAGGTCGCACTCTTATCCCTACCGATACTGGAGATGTAGTTTCAACTTTTTTGGAACAACACTTTGCAGATTATATTAGTGATACTTTCACTAGTGAGATGGAAGATGAATTAGATGAAATTGCCGAAGGTAAACGTACTTACCTAAAGACTCTAACTGACTTTTATCTACCTTTCCAAAAGGCCGTTGAAGGCAAGGCTGATATCGAAAAAATAACCAATCTCGGTCCAGGGCCAAAACAATTCCCTTGCCCAGACTGTGGTGCCGATATGATTATCAAACTCGGTCGCTCTGGCACCTTCCTGTCTTGTAGCCGTTTCCCAGATTGTAATGGAGCAAGAATTATTGATGGTAGTGAAATGAAACCCGACGCACCACTTGGGGTAGATCCTGAAACAAATTCTTCTGTATTTGTACTCAAAGGTAAGTTTGGTCCGTATGTACAACTAGGAGAGACTCCAGAAAAAGTTAAAGGCAAGAAACAAATTGCTCCTAAACGAGCTTCACTACCAGCTGGAGTAAAGCCTGAGGATGTTACTCTAGAAGACGCTCTAAAATATTTGACTCTTCCTCGAGAGCTGGGAGCTCACCCAAAGACCGCTGAACCTATCATGGCTAACACTGGTCAATACGGGCCATATCTAGCTCATGCTGGCGATTTTCGTTCTCTAAAAGGAAAAGATGATCCATATACTATTACCTACGAAAGAGCTCTAGAAATATACAAAGAAGCCAAGCAAACCCGTAAAGGTGAGAAATTAATTAAAGAACTAGGAATCAACCCGACTACCAAGAAAATGGTTAATGCTTTTGAATCTAAATCTGGGCGTTACCTCAAGAAAGGCTTTAAACGAATCAGTATTCCCGATGAAGTTAGCACAGATGATCTAACTCTAGAAGTAGCAATTGAATTACTGAAAAGAGGTTAAGTGAGTATTAAAGACAGTCAAATAACTTGTCATTTATTGAAGTTGTCTCTACAATAAAAAAATGACTGCTAGAGATATTATTGTTATCCTCGAAAAACCCAGTGATGCTGACAAGGTTTTAATAGAAAAAGCCTTTGATTTTGTAGAAAAAGCACACGCTGGACACAAAAGATACTCTGGTGAACTTTATCTAAATCACCTTGCTGCCGTTGGAGCAAAACTTGCTGAAATGGGTATGGGTGCACGTACTGTAGCAGCTGGACTTTTACATGACGTAATTGAAGATACTGAAATTACTGCCGAAACAGTACTTGAAGAATTTGGTGAGGAAGTATTGTTTTTAGTCGAAGGAGTAACAAAACTTAGCTCTGTTCGATATTACGGTACCGATAGACACAATGAAAGTTTACGAAAACTTTTGGTTGCTACTAGTCAAGATATTAGGGTTCTGATTATCAAATTAGTAGACCGTTTGCATAACATGCAAACCCTACAGCATGTTCCCGAAGACAAGCAACTACGCATCGCTAGGGAGACCTTGGAAATCTATGTGCCAGTTGCTCACCGTCTAGGAATGGGTAGAATCCGTAAGGAACTAGAAGACCTTGCCTTTCCGTATGTATACCCCGAAGAATATATTCGGGTTGGAAAATTACTTCAAACCAAAGCTGGCAAATCAAATGAACTACTAGAAAGAGAAAGAAAAGTTCTGCAGAAAAGACTAGCAGAAATTGGCTTACTTGATTTTAAAACCTCTTATCGAGTCAAGGGTTTGTACAGTTTATTCCATAAACTAAAAAGAAAAGAGTGGGACATTGGACTAGTCTACGACCTACTTGCAATGAGAGTGGTGGTACCTAATGTTGAAGATTGTTACCGAACCCTAGGAATTATTCATAAGTTATGGCGACCATTACCGGGCAGAGTTAAAGACTATATTGCTTTTCCAAAACCGAACGGTTACCAATCCCTCCACACCACTGTCACAACTCCAAACGGGGTTATTTTGGAAATTCAAATTCGTACTCAAAAAATGCACCATGAATCGGAATTTGGTATTGCTTCACATATTAGTTACAAAGAGCAAGTTGAAGCAGGTAAAGTAGTTGAAAGCAAGTCACGATTTACCAGCCTCATTCCTTCCCTCTTTAGACCAAGAAATCGACCAAAAGAAGCCACTGATGAAATAAAGAAAACTAAAGAATCTGAACACCGAGATAAAATTCCTCGTTGGATTGCTCAAATTGGCCAGACCCACACTAAAGACAAATCGACGACTGCAGAATTTGCCGAAGACGCACAAACTGACTTTTTTTCCAATCGCATCTTCGTCTTTACACCAGTTGGCGACGTTGTTGATTTACCAGTTGGCGCAACACCAGTTGATTTTGCTTACGCCATACACTCAGAAGTTGGTGACCATATCTTTGGCGCCAAAGTAAATAAAAAACTTGTTCAGCTTGATAGTGTTCTTAAGAATGGAGACATTGTTGAAATCGAAACTAGAAAGTCTGCCAAGCCAACTAGTAAATGGTTGGACTTTGTAAAGACTTCACTGGCCAGACGAAGGATAAAAGCCGCTTTAGAAATTAATAACTAAACAATAAAGGCCGGAAGCAAAGCTTCCGGCCTTTATTGTTTACCATCTTAATTAGACGCCAAAATTTCTAATTGAATACATACTACTATCATCATCTTCTTTGGGAGGAGTAGGGACAACTTCTACCGGAGCAGGTTGTTCTGCAACCAATGACTGCTCTTGCTCAACCGGGACAACCGGCGTCGCTACCGGAGCATAGGCTGTTGGAACTGAAGATACATACTGCGAAACACTTGTCGTTACCGCCGGAGCAGAATAATTATTTTTTGGCAAGACTTCTTCAACTGGCTTGGGATTTTGCCAAGGGGAAGAATAATTATTTTCTACAGGCTTAGGCATTTCCACTTCTACAGGATTAGATACTGGCGAGTAGGTTGGTGACACATATTCATTTGCTTTTGTTGGCTCTGGAGAAAGTATCTCTTCATCACTTTGGTCAGCAGGTTCTTTTCCACCACTATCATCTAGAGCAACATCTAGCGGAGTATGTTCTGTTAGTTTACTTACCTCTAATTCAGCCGAAGCTAAATTTGGGGCCTTTGAGACTTCCTCATGCTTCATCCTACTTAACATAGCTTCCAAATCTTCGACTGAGAAATAATCGATGGTAAGTTGCCCACCGTAGTCAGTCTTTTGGATTTGCACTCTAGTGCCAAGAGTTTCCATAAACTTCTTTTCTATCTCAATCAATTCAGCATCAAATTCTCCAGGATTCTTCTTTCGTACTTTATCGGTGGCGATTTTTCTAACTATTCTCTCTACTTCACGGACTGAGAGTTTCTTCATCAAAATCTCTCTAAACACAACATCTTGTTCTTCCGGTCTATCGTTTAACATCAATAGAGTCCGAGCATGTCCTTCGGTCATTTCTGCCAGACGAAGTGAACTGAGCATGTAGTCTGGCAGAGCCAGGAGACGAATAGTGTTTGATACATACTCGCGACTACGTCCAACTTTTTTTGCTACTTGAGTATGAGAAAGTCCAAACACATCAGCTAATTGTCTAAAAGCCAAAGCTCTATCAACAGCATTTAAATCTTCTCGTTGGAGATTTTCAATAATGGCCAATTCCAACTTCTCTTGTTCGCTATCTTCTCCCTCTCGAATAATCACTGGCACTTGTGAAAGTCCAGCTAGCTTACTTGCTCGCAGACGTCGTTCTCCAGCAATTAATTCGTACTCGGTATAGAAAGTACCGTCTTCACGCTGTATTTCTTTTCTAGTAACAGTAAGTGGCTGTAAGATACCGTACATCCGTACCGACTCTGAAAGCTCCATTAATTTTTGTTCATCAAATTCACGCCGTGGTTGAAACGGATTTGGAACAATTTTCTCAACCTCTACCCAAAATATTGAATCTCCCTGAAATGCCATATGAAAAAACTGCCAATAATTACCTCCACAAAGCTATCGCCTTGCCTTGTAGCTATTCTAACACATCAGGAGACAGTCCACTGTTTATAACTTTTCGATTATCTGATACACTCTTTGACGCAGAGTAAGATCTGCCTCGGTGGCGGAATTGGTATACGCGCACGACTCAAAATCGTGTATCGCAAGGTGTGAGGGTTCGACCCCCTCCCGAGGCACCAAAGAAAGACTGTACTATAGAGCCCTAATATGTCGCAAAAGCCCAAAATAATCGCCATTGTTGGCCCGACCGCCTCTGGTAAAACCGCTCTTTCAATTGAGCTAGCAAAACGCTTCAGTGGCGAGGTTATTTCAGCTGACTCTAGACAAACTTACCGAGGTCTAGATATTGGTTCAGGAAAAGTGACTGAAGCTGAAATGGACGGAGTCCCCCACCATTTAATTGATATCGCCGACCCAGACCAGATTTATTCTGCAGGAGATTTCCTTCGTGACGCCAAGACGGCAATTAATGACATTGTCTCCAGAGGCAAAGTGCCGATTATTGCTGGCGGTACTTTTTTCTACCTAGACTTGCTAAGGGGCAAAATGCAAACAGCTGAAGTTAAACCAAACTTCGCTCTCCAGGCTGAGTTTGAAAAATTAACTACTCCAGAACTGATAGAAAGACTTACTCTAGCTGACCCTCAAAGAGCAAATACTATAGACAAAGCTAATCGCCGGCGACTAATTAGAGCTTTAGTGATTATTGAAAGTCTAGGGAAAGTTCCTGAAGTTAAAATCGGCCAGTGCGAAAGCGAATACGAGTGGCTAATCTTTGGTATCGATATCGATAGAGCAGTTCTCTACGAACGTATTAGACAAAGACTCCAAGACCGTTTACATAACGGTATGATTGACGAAGTAAAAGGATTATTGGCTAGTGGAGTAAATCCACAACGACTAGATGATTTTGGATTAGAATATCGTTATCTAACTAGAAACCTTCTAAATGAAATTCCTTACGAAGAAATGGTAGTTCAATTATTTGCTAAATTAAGACAATTTGCCAAAAGACAACTAACCTGGCTACGAAAAGACAAAGAGATTATCTGGAAGCCATTTCCAGTAAAAGTGGCAGATTTAGAACATGAGGTCGAAGAGTTTCTAAGTAAGTAAGACCATCTGTGTAGTATAAAGTTGACCAGAACACTCCTTTCCCCTACTATTACCGACACACATCAATTAAACAACCAAGGGCCTATAGTTTAGTGGTAAAATTTTGGTCTCCAAAACCAACGTCCTCCGTTCGAGTCGGAGTGGGCTCGCACTAGCAAAGAAAAGACTCAGTTATAAAGATAACTGAGTCTTTTCTTTAGCCAGCAAATAATTTTGCTGGCGGCTAATGCGAGAAGCGGAGCGATGTGAGCCTGCGAACAAGCGAGTTGGGGTCGAGAACACTTAGTAGAATTAGAACGAAGTGAATAATTATACTAAGTGATTCGTGACCGCCAGTGGCCACAAGAATCAGGTCACCCTGAACAAAATCCTAATATCCGTAGATAGAAAAATGCGGTGCAGAAATCCAAGTCCCAAGCACTTTTACTGATCCAGCTGGTGCGCCTGCTGCAACAAGAGCAGTCTTTTGAGCTTCTGTATGTACCTCATAGACTGGTCGTAAACCATTTGCGGTCGCAGCATTAATTACACTAACTACTTCAGCTGAGGTCATTCCACCCTGCTTACTATAGTCAATACAAGTCCCTTCGCTGTGACACTTACTCTTATGAGTACGAGTTGGTGGCATTCCTTCTGTTACTCTTGCACCTGACACCCCTGCGTCTGCATGAAAAGCTTGGAGTCTGGAAGCCATATCCGCTGAGATAGTACAACTGTTAGGGTTTGAGCATGGTATACCGATTGGTACACAAGTTCCACCATAACAGGTACTAACAGAACCTCCAGGAAGAGGAGGTAAAGGAGCAGCCCCTACTGACTGAGGATCACCTTCCCATCTTGTGACAACCGTCTGCACTTGACACTTCACTTCTGACCAAGGTCCCCAACCAGACACCTCTCCTGCCGCTACTCCAGTACTTCCACCCCCTACAACGCCTCTCATTATCGTATCTACAATCAACCAACCAGACATCACTATAAGTAGTCCAATAATTGCATTCTGAAACAAACTCTTGGCGGCATCTAGAGCTGATTGACTACCACCTGAAGTAACAAGACCAAATCCCGCCTTTGTCATCAAGACGGCAAAAATCAAAAAGACTACCCCAAAAAACCATTTAATGATTTTGTTAGCCATTGTTACAAAATCACAAGCACTACAATCGACACCATCACAAGGGACAAAATTACTTTGAGCAGTAACTACATCTAAAGGCATTGTTGCTATTAGAACAAATAAGGTTAGGAAGATGATTTTTTTCATATCAAATAATTATATTAAATTCTATCAGCAATCGCATTAATGTTTTTGACGTAATTTCTGGTTTGGGCATAAGAGTTTATTCCTTGGTTCGGTTTGCAGTCTGTTCTACCAGTTTCATGACAACCCGGACTATCCCAAATGCACTGCCAACGTTTTTGACCAGGACAATCCGTGCTAGGTTGATTGGCTCCAGGCCCACCATTGTATGCCGCAAGTGCCAAGTCAGTGTCTCCAGCATAGCGAGTTAGCAATTGTTTGTAGTACTTGGCACTTAAGTTTAAATTATACAAATCATCTTCAACTAATATTTTTGCTACCTCATCGTCACTTTTCCCACTTAAGGTGGGATCAAGTGTGCGTGCTGTACCTACTAATATCTGACCACAGCCATATGCTTTTGCAGAACTTACCTCTTGCGTACAGTTCTTTGATTCCTGTGAGATTAAGGCTCTAAAAAGATCTACATGCTCTGGATTTGTTATACCGGCTGAAGCCGCTGCGTTTGCAATATTGGTCTGTAAAGCACCTGAAGAAGTGATAGCTGAAACTCGATTATTAATATCAGCTGGTGGCAATACTGAAGAATTGTCTCCCGAAGCAGTCGTTCGTGACCATTGAACAGCAGTAGGTTGAGTGACGCACTGGATTGATTCAGTCCATGACTTATAAGTACTTTCATTTGCCAAGGTCTTTAAACCTAAATCAACCGACAGCCAACACGACAAAATAATAACGTAACCAATCAAACCATTAGCAATTAATTTCTTGGCACCAGCTTTAGCAGATGCATCACCGGCCGACATAACTAATCGTAGTCCTGCAACCATTATCATAATCGTCACAACAATTCCTAAAACGACTGCCAACCATCCACTCACATTACTAATTAGCATATAAAAGTGGCAGGTTTGACAAGGATCTTCACCATCTCCACCGCACGGTATCAATCCAGCAGCCGACACAATCGCAGGTAAGGCTAGTAAAAAGACGGACAAGATTGCTTTCCACATATATCCCATATGATATCACGCCACTCTTTGAAAAATGGCGAAGATGTGGTAATTTGTACGCTACATACGACAACAACTTTTGGTCGAATGTACGAGAATAAAGAAAAATAAATAATTGCGTCGGTACTCAAGCGGTCAACGAGGGCAGACTGTAAATCTGCTGGCATCAGCCTACGAAGGTTCGAATCCCTCCCGGCGCACAAAATTAAACACCCCGAAAGGGGTTTTAATTTTGGGCGCCGGAGTGAGTGACTAAATGTCACTCACGTGAGGGATTCGAAGGCCGGAGCCTCATGTGAATTTCGGAGCGTAGCGGAGAAAGAGAGAGGCGAGGCAGGGTCGGGAGTACTTAGATTTTTATGAACGGAGTGAAATAAAAAGCTTAGTAACTCGTGACCGAACATCCTTCCCATGAGATTCGAAGCTGTTGTCAGATATTTTGCGACTGGAAGGAGTAAAAATATCTGACAACAGATACTGCTTGTGTAACAAGAGAAATTCCCTCCCGGCGCACAACTTGACTTTATAACTAAATAAATGTTTAATGCGCACCTATCAAACACATGGATGTGTTTGTGTTATTTACAGGAGATATCGATGAACTTGAGCCAAACTCGTGAGCCCCGCTTCTGGAAGAGGTGACAAGCAGCAGGAGCCGTTGAATCCATCTTAGAAGCCCAGAACAGGGCGATCGCAGCGATGAGAAAGGTTCACGGCGATATTGCAGTAGTCCGAAAAATCGACGGAAAAATCGTGCTCGATGATCCACAGGCTGTGGCTGTGTTCCAGGCTGTGGCGAAGCACAATTGCGGCAGTACTTTCGAAATGAACGTCGATCGCGTTATCCATTTCAAGAACCGCATGACCGAACGAGGACTCGGTGCGCGAGATGTGGTGATAGTTCTCGTGAACGTCGACGATGTGCATGGTGGCCCACTTGCAGATGCGCTTATGCCAGGTGTGGACTGGCAGCAGTACCGAGACATGGGCCAAGTTCCCTTCGCAAGAGGTCTCGCCGGACGTACAGGCATGCAAGACTTCCTCTACAACTTCGACAAGACAGCGGCGGAGAAGTTGCAGAAGTCCGAAGTCCCGTCGGTGGTGGTCGTGGATCACGGCGTCGCCGAAGTATTCCCTGCCTGACCAAGCTCTCAGCTCCCGCAAGTGGAAGCAGCTTCTGCTTCCCTGCCGGAGCTGTTTTCTTTTTATATTAAACCTCACAAAAGTGTCGAACTATCTCCATCTCGGCGCAACATGTAATATACAAGCTCATCACCTCCCACTCTTGACTTCATTTCCAAATCAATATTTACTACCTTTATTCTCGATCGTGGAATCGAGTGTTCTTACCGGAGAAACGGCATGTCACTCTTTCGTATCAAGTACAACCTCCCTGACGGAACCTTGGTCGGCTATCACGCCGATAGCTTCTGTAGCATCACAAGTATTCCTGAGCGGGCCAAAACCCACAATGGACCTGAAGAGAAGGCAACTGAATGGCTTGAAATTGTTCGCAGGAACTTCAAGTCCATTTGGGAAGGAAATGAAGAGTACCGCATCCACCCATGCTGGAAGGGGTGTGAACAAGACCAGGTTCGTCTGACTGTCGAGGAAACAACCTGAACACCCGCCCCACGGAGCCCCCGGCTCTGTCGGGCGGTTTCATTTTTATATTAAACAACACAAAGTTGTCTAACCAACTCTATCCCGGCACACTAAATTAAAACCCTTTCGGGGTTTTAATTTAGTGTTTAACTATGTGACTAATCTTCTCTACCGCAACATCTGAGTCACCAGTGCCACCATCTGCTCTTTTCTCTTTGGTTCACTTTCGGCAATCAACAAAGTTAGAGCGGTTAGAGCAGCCGGGTTAATGTTCCTAGTTCCCTTTGCACCAACTTTGCGCAAAAACCAAACAAAAGCAAATGCGCCTGAGCGCTTGTTACCATCAGAAAATGGATGGTTCTTAACCATAAAGTACAGAAGATGAGCCGCTTTCTCTTCAACGGTTGGATAAACTGACTTACCACCAAAAGATTGCATCACATTACCGACAATACCCTCTATACTTCCCCGACTGCGCTCACTAGCAAACATATCGGTCGCTTCTCCTTTCTTCATTAGTTCATGTTTCAAATCAGCAATGGCTTTTTCCAAATCACTACTCACCAGCGTAACCTTTTTCTTCGTTACCCCTTTGAGTTCAAGTGTTTCTTTATCGTAGGCATCCAAAGAGACCCAAGTACCAGCAAACTCCTTTATTAGCTCAAGAACATCCTTAGGATCAAGAGTAACGTGTTCTGGAAGCAATGCTTGTACATCACCTACCGCTTTCATGAAAGAGTCGTAATTATGAGAGACTCGTTTGCGATTAATGGTATAGCCTTTGGTGATATGTTCACGCAGAGTTTTGGTGGCCCACTGGCGGAATTCAGTTGCCCTTTTACTATTAACTCTGTAGCCAACAGAGAGAATCATATCTAGATTATAGTGATTGACATCACGCTCTACCTCACGCTCACCCTCTTTTTGAACTATCCGGAATTTCCGGTTAGTTGCCATCTCAGATAACTCATCCGTTTTATAAATATTTTTAATATGTTCGTTAATTGTTCTTACATCTACACCAAACGCTTCTGCAATTTGCGTTTGTGAAGCCCAAATAGTCTCACCCTTTAAATCTCCACGCAACTCCAAAGCCCCTGACTTAGTCTGGTAAATAACCATTTTTTGTTCAAGTCTTTTCTTAGCCATATTTCTTATACTTTATCACACACCAGTGTCGAACCAGTTCCCTCCCGGCGCACTTGACATAAGTGTATAATACTGTTTAATATAGCCCGTTCCTGACACATAGTGTGTTGGGTTGAAACATATTGCGAGGCAAAAAAATGTTCATTGAACTCACTCCCGAACGCTTCGTGCAAGCTGTGGTACTGGGACTTTACTGGGAACACCGCGACCTTGTTCCATACAGGTCTAAGGCTGGGATACTATTCCACAAGAAAGGGTTTACGACAGTAAACCATATTCTCAAGATTTTTGTTGGGCTTGAGAAACTAAGTCCACAACAAGTTGAAGTCTTGGTTCAGAACAAAAGGACCGGAAAGACTCACCAGCGCTATCTTCAGAGGTACACAGGAACCACTTCTGGCTGTCGTCGTATGGGCAACAACTTAAGCTTGTTCTATGCGCGAGTAAGTGACTGCACAAGACCCATCAACCCTCTGGCTCTCGTCACCACTACGCAGATTGAGATCTCAACCGAAGGTATCTCTCGAGCTGAAGATTACGAAAGACAATTCGGGGAACTCGGAGTAACCAAAGAACTCTACTTGGCGAAAGCGGAAGAGATTGAGGCGGAATTTCAGACGGAAGCCGCTTCGGCAACGGCTAGCAAAAACTACCGTGAACGCATGCGCAGATTACAGGAAGACACATAGCCGAAACACCAACCGTCCACCCGCCCCACGGAGCCCCCGGCTCTGTCGGGCGGCTTCTTTTTTAAATTAAGTCATTCAAAATTGTCGAACCAACTGCAATCACATTTACTAAAAATTAAACTCTTCTTTCCTTATCGCTCCTTCACGAATAATTTCAATTTGGTCACCAATAACTCTAACCACAGTACTAGTAATACCACTTCGTGGACCATCATCAATAATTTTTTCTATTAAGCCAACTTTGTCAGAAAATTGCTCACAGATACTTTGGACTGTTGCCTGAGTAGGCTGACCACTTATATTTGCACTAGTACAGGTTAACGGGGCGTCGTACTCTGCCATATAGCTTATAATAAGTTCACTACCTACAGAATCTGGAGTGACCCGAAAGCCTATCATCTCAACTTTTGATCCATCTAGATGTAAGTAGGGTTCACGAAGAGGAAGAACTAACGTGAGTGGGCCAGGTAAAAATTGCTCGGCAATTTTTACCGCCACCTTACTCATAACCGCATAACTTTTAATATCGTTGATATCTCTAACCAACCAACTAGAAAGCTTCCCTATTTCACGCCCTTTGAGTTCATACAATTTTCCTAGGGCATTAGTATCAAAAACATTAACACCAAGAGCATAGACGGTTTCTGTGGGATACAAAATCATATAGAAATGTAGCGTAACAAAGAAATAATTAATTACAAATTTAACTGACTCGAGAAAAAATCCGATTTTGCAAAAAAATATCCTAGTGATATTGTAACAACGGCTCGTGAATCCTTACGGGCCCAGCGGGCCACCAATAGGTCTGCTGCAATTAGACCTAGGAGTGAGCGATGAAAACAAGCAAGGGCAAAGCCCTACTATACCTAGTGGTACTCCAGTCAAGCTTGGCTGTAGCTGCGGAAGCGATTCCAATGCCAACAGTTGAGCTCGGACAAAGTGTGGCCTGCAAGCTGTCAGACCGTTGGCAGATGAATGACGGACCGAGGCGACAAAATTGCCTTAGTCTTGGCTTGGGTTACCCCATAAGTCAAAACACGTCAGTTCAGGTCTACACTGGAGCGAGCCCGAACGGATTCGGTATCCGGTACAGGTACAGCGAATTCACCTTTGCTGAATTTCGGTTCAACCGAAGTGGTGACTTCTTTTCCTTGATTTTCAACCACGAGTTCTGAAAGACCCTGAAGTTGAAACCCAGGGAGAGCCCTGCCAGATTTTTGGCCGGGCTTTCTTTATTTTTTATATTTACTTTATTAAGGACTGTGTTATAATATTTAAAGTCTAGTTACCTGCTTAGTTAAGTCAAGCAGACACACCTCATCAACATACCAAGGAGACCATCTTGAAGGACCAAAATGAGACAGTCTTGAACGCCCAGAAGGAATTGACAAAGGCCGGCGTCGTTGCCTTTGCGTTTGGTACATCAAAACCAAATCAGACAATCCTGCCCAATCGACGGATTCGCATGATTGCACTGTGCAGGGCACGTCACGAAAACGCACCGATATTCACTCAGCTCGATGTACCAATATGCGATTACCCCGTCGAGTACACCGAGGAAGAGCCTGGCTCTCCACCACCAACGCTCCGTATAGCACGTGGGGCGGTGCGGTGGGCAAAGAGCCGTGGCATAACCGAGCTCTGGATTGTTGCTGCCAAGCCACACTTGTGGCGTGCGGAACGAGACTTGAGGGAGGCAGTCAAGGAATGCCGGGCGCAGATAAAGGTGCATGTCGCCCCAGAAACAGCAAAGTATGGGGATGAACAGTGGTTCTGTCCGGATTCGACCCAAAGACGAACTAGTTCTTGCACTGAATGGAATAAGCGTGAGAAGATTCTCCGGCTGATGCCGTTCTTCATCTACAGACTAGTCGCAGGTTGAAAAACCGGCGCAGACGACGGGGCCCGAGTGTTTACACTCGGGCCCCTTCTTAATAAATGAGCTTGGTTAATATGGAGTAAAATATCCATGATACAATGTCGAAATGTCAAAAATTAACACTCGGATTTATTACGTAACCGTATTTTTAACTGGAGCAGCTGTACTTATTTTTGAAGTAACAGCAATTAGAATGCTCAGTCCTTATTTTGGTAGTTCACTTTATGTGCTATCTAGCGTTCTCACTGTAGTTTTAGCGGCACTGAGTCTAGGATACTATTTTGGTGGTCGAATCGCTGATAAATATACGCATTATGTACCTCTATACTTAATAATTACTACCGCAGGCGTAGTCATGCTTTTTCTATTAGTTGTTTCTCAATTCTTACTACCTATATCACCGCAATTATTTTCGATTATTTCTGGACCTTTAGTAATGGGGATGGGTCTATTTTTTATTCCAGCATTACTACTTGGAGCAGACTCTCCTTATGTAATTAAACTTCTTACAAACAACCTTTCCCAAGAACATAGTGGAGCTGTTGTTGGTTCAACTTTTTTCTGGAGCACAATCGGTAGTATAGTCGGTAGCCTAAGTGCTGGTTTCTATTTAATCCCAAACTTAGGTTTAAACAATACCATCGTATCAGTATCAGTTTTTTTAGTAATATGGGGCATACTTTCTATATTAATTTTGAATAAATTCGGGGACAAAAACTATCCTCCCTCACCAATAAAAGCTCTTTCCTTGAAGTTACTTATAATGATAGTAACAACGCTTTTTTTATCTTACCAAGCTCTTAACGTAAGTCTTTTTAATAGTAATGTTAAGCTTCTCTACAAAACAGACGGGTATTATTCAAAACTTCAAGTCATTGAAGTTAATCTACACGGAAATGATTACCGTTTTCTAAAACAAGACAATAATTTTTCCTCGGCTTCTATACCAAATGAAAACACGATTGTTTTGGGATATACGCAATTAGCTGTACTTTATAAAGAGATCAACCCCGAAGCCAAAAATTTTCTAGTTTTAGGAGCTGGAGCATATAGCATTCCTAGACATATCCATAGACTTAATCCCGAAATCAATATCAGTGTTTTTGAAATTGAAGAGAAGTTAAAATCTGTCGCTGTAGAATATTTTGAATTACCAGAGACTGACAAAATTAAAAATGTGGTTGGAGATGCCAGAATTCTTTTACGCGATTCCCCAGAGAAATATGATGTGATTTTTTCGGATGTTATGAATTCTGGGTTTTATATACCGCCACATCTATCATCTCAAGAATTCTTTATGGAAATGAAGAAAAAACTTTCTCCTGAGGGAGTCATTTTTGTAAATTTCATTGGTGTAATTCCTTTCAAACCCATGAGTCTTACAGGTAGCATGATAAAAACCATAACTTCCATTTTTCCAAACTACGAAATAGTAGCCCTAGATAGTGCCAAATCAACTAAATTACGAAATATAGTATTTATCTTGAGACACGATAATCAAAAAATTAATTTACCTGATGTAGTCATAGATGACATGATTAATTCTAATAAAAAACAAATCTCAGAACTCATAGTTGATAAAAATTCATTTGACTTAGAAAACCAAGTTATATTTACTGATAATCTATCAAAAGTAGAACCTTTTGTTTTTAAACAATTTGCTGAATCAAATTGGTAATTTTTTCAGAAATATATATCTAATTATCGGTAAGCAAACTGACTTTCTTCATCTCTTTTATTACTTCAGCAGGGATTTTTCCTTCTGTGGATTTAGGTTCATTCAATAAACTACTAACTACTTTTAGTTTTGTTTCACCAACAGCATAGGCTATCGCTTCATCAATTTCATTTTTAAGAAAAGTATTTGTCACCGTTATTCTATCGGTAAATTCATTTATTTCTTTAGGAACAGAATAAGCCACTGTCCAACCTTTACCATCAAAATCTACTCCGTAGTTGCCACCAAAAATACCGGCCGTATGTCCATCGTTACCAATTCCCATCGTAGCTATAAACAGTCCACTAGGATTATTGTTTTTCCAATCCTGTAGAGATTGATTCCACCTTTCTCTTAACTGCTCCATACTCTCCCCTTTTACTACTTCAGTGGAAATAAATTTTGCACCTTTATCGACACAGGATTTAAAAAATGGAGTTTGGGTTAACTGGCTGAAATTATTTACCTCAGGTTCTTCTGAAAATCTTTCATCCAGTACAGAGAGGGTTAAATTTGAACCAAGCACGTCTGCATCGATATTGCCTAAAATTTCAAACGCTGAACCCCCGGAAAGCATTAGTAAGACAGGCCGATTACTATTATCAGCTAAAATGCTTTCCAATTTTTTACCTGCCTCAACACTCGGATTTATAGAACGGATTATTTCCATCTTATTTTTTATCGACTACTTTGTGTCCACCGAATTGATTACGCATGGCCGACACCAATTTTCCTAGATACGACTCCTTTTCTCTGGTTATTTTTCTTTGCAAAAGAGCGGCTTCCAAGACTTTTACATCACCCAGAGTAGTAATATGTTCCATCTCTTCTTCAGTCTCCCCTCTTGGCACCACTCCAGCAATACTGTCTATCTGTCCTTCGTCGTAGGCTTTCTTGAGCCAAGAAACTAATTTGCTAGTAATAATACTTCCGTGCTCATAAGGCTTAAAAACTTCACTGAGATTAATATCAAATTTCTCTTCATTCTCATGTAGTACCGTCATTCCCTCAGCAATAGCACCCATCATTCCGTATTCAATGCCATTGTGAATCATTTTCACAAAATGCCCCGCCCCTTCTTTCCCTACTCGAGCATAGCCATCTTTAGCTGCCAGCGCTTTAAAAATATGTTCATGGTTTGAAAAAACCTCAGCTGGACCACCAATCATGATTGAGGCACCATGACGTGCACCCGTCATTCCACCAGAAGTTCCTACATCTAAAAAGAAGATTTCTTTATTCTTTAGTTCTTCGTGTCGTCGAATTGAATCTTTGTAGAAACTATTTCCACCATCTATCACTGTATCCTCAGTACTAAGTAACGGAACCAACTCAGTCAGAACATCATCGACAGCACTACTAGGGACCATTAGCCAAACCACTCTTGGTGCCGGTAATTCAGACACCACTTCTTTAAGTGAAGGTACTACTTCTACTCCAGCCTTTGACGCTTCGGCCAAGGTATCATCGCTTCGATTATAGCCAACTACTCGATAACCCTCTTCAACTAAATGAGTAGCCATATTTAAACCCATTCTCCCTAAACCAACAAAACCAATTTCTTTTTTCATACTTGTTTAATCATTAATTACCGGTACCCCTGTTCCTTTCTTGTATTCGTGAAGTGGTAGATTTTTAAATGAATCCAAAATAGGGGTAATAAAACTCCAAGCCGCTTCTACTTCCTGTCCACTGACAAATCTAGTCTGATCACCAATAATACAATCATGTAGCACTCGTTCATAAGCTTCTGGAGAACGAAAAACTTCACCATGCTGTTTGGTTAGTACCAACTCTCTTTCGTGTAGTTTAAATTTAAATCCTGGCTCTTTTACCCACATAGTCAGTGAGATACTTTGTTCAGGTGAGAAAGTAATTCTAAGGACATTACGATGACTATGTAGCTCTGCCTGCGCTGCACAAGCACAATTATCAATCGGTCTAAAAGTGATTAAAGCTTCAGCATATGATGCATTAAGAGCCTTTCCAGATTCAAGAGTAACTTGAACGTTCTTCCAAAGCTCACTATCGATATGTGTCTCGATTTTGAAATACGTCTCAGTCTTACTCTCCTCACTTACTCCAACTGTCCCTAAATATCCTTCATACTGCCCACGAAGACGAAGGTCTGTATCGTGCATTATCAAAGACTTCAAAGCCGACAATCGACTAGATCTAACTGCCGAAGCCGAATGAATATCAGTTGGTTGCATAGTGAGTAGCGCCAACATCTGGAGCATATGATTTTGACCAACATCACGGAGTGCTCCTATGCCATCATAAAATGAACCTCGGGTTGATACATCTTGGGCTTCAAAGAGTCTTAAAGTAATTGATTCAATTTTATTACCATTCCAAGAGTCAGACAGTATACTGTTGGCAAAACGTAATGAAATAATATTTTCAATCGCATCTTTTGCTAAGTAATGATCGATTCGGTAAATTTGTTCTTCGGTAAATAACTCACAGAGTTGCTTTTCCAAGGCGCGCGCAGTCGTCAAATCGCTACCAAAAGGTTTTTCTACTAATAGTCTAGACCAAGAACCAACCCCATCACAGAGCGACATGGCGTTACTCTTTTTTAGCTTCTCAAAAATCTCAGCATAGAGATTTGGTGGTACCGCCAAATAAAATAGTTTGCTGGTGCACTGCCCTAGTCTATTATCAAAAGCCATCAACTCCTCTTTGATTCTTTCGTAAGCCAAATCATCATCAAAACTACCAGAAGCAAAACTTATTTTTGAACAAAAGGCTTCTAGTTCATCTTTATCAAAATCAGCTACTCTAGCTTTGATGCTATTACTGGCAAATTCTTGATACTCTGCATTAGTCAAAACTTTTCTAGATAAACCAACAATAATAAAAGCGTCGGGTAACATTTTTCTGGTATAGAGATGAAAAAGAGCTGGAAGCAGTTTGGTCTCGGCCAAGTTTCCAGTCCCTCCAAAAATTACAATGGCAGTCGGATAATTTGCATTAGCTGTTTGTGACATCAAAATATAATACACTCATCGGCGTCGTTGCGATATACCCCCTAAAAACAGTTGTTTGACAGTAATATATAAAGTGGTAATCTTTAGCTTATGACCACCCAAAACTTTGCATACTTTTTCTTTTTTAGTACGCGAGCACGAGCGGTCTAGTTGTAGTTCAAAAAAGAAGTCTGAACACTAGCCGCCCCAAGCGGTCTTTTTTAAACCTAGTTCTTTGGAGGAAAGCTGTGTCAGAAGAAGTAATTCCCATCGAAGCTCTCGGATTTAGCGAGGCTGAGTTCAAGTCTTTAACTTCTCACTACGAGGACATCACGAAAGATGCTCGTGGCGGTGAAGTTGATGCTCTGAACTTTTGCTTTCAAGACCTGGAGAGAATAGCTTCTTTACTTGATGTCCTCAAGGACAATCAGGAACTTAGTGGTCTAGTAGCGACGATGATTTCGTTCATCAACGCCAAATACCAAAGGAAGAAACCTGAAAGGGAGAAGTACGAACGCAGTACAGTCGGCATGTTCTGAAGCCAATAATTCAGAACCCAACGAAAAAGGCGCACCTAGTGCGCCTTTTCCTTTTCTAAACCGTTACCGGCTGTCTCTTTTCACTTACTTTCTTTGGCTTTGGTTCTTTAGTTTTTCCACCTTGTCTTTTGACATCAAACACAAGTTCTTCTTTTTTGATTGATACCTTAACCGAACCTCGCT
>JBGSVK010000066.1:0-2341 GCA_041752975.1 Minisyncoccia bacterium
ATAGAAAGACCTTTGCGTCTTAATTTTCATGTCTCGTCAGAACGTATCGAGTTAGTGAAGCTGACTAAAGCATTCATAAGTGTTCCGCAAGAAGCAAAAGACAAATTATTAAATATTCTTGAAAATTTTCCTGAGAAAAAAGTTTTCAAGAATCGAGATGAGTTCTATAAACTATTTAACAAGCAAATTGAGCTAAAGATATTCCCAGCTAAACTACTTAAAGCAACGAGAGAAGCATTGTCTGAGCGAGACGAAACCGCCGATATTTGTATTGACAAACAAGGAAATCCCGAAGCAGATAGTAATTTAAAAGATTTTGAAAATGTGCCCTGGGGTACGGATGTAAATTACTATTTCGAGAGTGAAGTTAAGCCATACGTACCTGATGCTTGGGTAAATAAAAGTGTTGTTGATTCCAAAGATGGAAAGGTGGGTGTAGTTGGTTACGAAATACCATTCATTCAATACTTCTATGAGTATGTGCCACCAAGACCTCTTAAAGACATTGAACAAAATATTGAGACGGTTGAAAATGAATTGTTGGCATTACTTAGACAACTAGAGGTATGACAAAAATTTCACTTACGAATAAATACGCCACATACTCAAAACTCAAACCATCCACAGTGGGGTGGATTGGTCAGATACCAGATAATTGGGAAGTGAGAAAAATTCGGCGTATATTTGAGATTAAAAAACGTATTGCGGGACGAGCCGATATTGATGTGCTTTCTATAACGCAGAAAGGTATAAAAATAAAAAATATTAAAGATAATGGAGGGCAACTAGCAGCTGATTATTCAAAATATCAACATGTGAACAAGGGTGATTTTGCAATGAATCATATGGACCTTCTGACAGGATATGTAGACATATCGAAATACGACGGTGTGACGAGTCCTGATTATAGAGTATTTACCAACCGTGAAAGTTCAATCAACAATAAGTATTTCCTGTACTTATTCCAAATGGGATATAGCCAAAGACTCTTCTACCCTTACGGACGTGGAGCTGCTCAACTTGGTCGTTGGCGTTTCCCTGCTGGAGAATTTAATAACTTCATTTTTCCGGTTCCTTCGACAATTGAACAAGAAAAAATCGCTCGGTTTTTAGACGAAAACACAGCTCGAATTGATGAAACCATTACAAAAAAACAAAACCTCATCGAACTACTCAAAGAAAAACGTATCGCTACCATCAGCAACGCCGTAACCAAAGGCTTGGACTTCAAAGTCAGTTTTGCAGAATGTGGAATTGAATGGATTGGAGAAATTCCGAAGGGTTGGAAAGTTAAGCGTTTAGGTCTTGTAACAAAAATCTCTGCTTCCAATGTAGATAAGCTGACGGAAGAAGGTCAGAAAGTTGTTCGAGTATGTAACTATGTTGATGTATATAAAAATGAGTACATCACGAAAGATTTAAATTTCGTTCATGCTTCAGCAACTGCTTCACAGATAAATAAATTCTCTTTATTAAGTGGCGATATTTTGCTTACCAAGGATTCTGAAACAGCAAACGACATTGGAGTACCTGCTTTTGTAGTAGAAGATATTAAGGGTACTGTAGTTGGGTATCATATTTATCAGGCGCGAGTTAGTGATAAGTCGTTGCTACCAGAATACGTATTTAGATATCTCCAGAGTCAGTTTGCAAATGCCTGGTTTGAAAATAAAGCAAGAGGTGTAACTCGTTTTGGTTTAGGCTCCCATGGAGTAAAATCACTTCCTGTTTTAGTACCAACTTATAATGAACAAAAAGAAATTATAGCTTTTATAAAGCATCAAACTGACATCATAAATAGTGCAAAAGATAAAATTGAAAAGTCGATACTACTTCTGCAAGAACTAAAATCCTCCCTCATTTCACACGCAGTCACAGGAAAAATTAAGGTATAGCATATGTCTGAATTTCAGCTTACAAAAGAATTAATAGTACTCAGCCAGGCAACTACTTGGGATAAGGCCAAGTTGGAATGGTCTCTATTTGATATTGAAAAAGTGACAGAGCATGAGACATGTCTGTGTGGACACTATCCCATCTCAGAAATTTGTATTATCCAAAACAGCATAAATGATAATTATGCTCGTGTAGGTAATTGTTGTGTTAAAAAGTTTATAGCGCAGTCAGAGAAAGTTTTCCAAGCCGTTAAAAGAATAAAGAGTGACAATGTACGGTCCCTTAATGCAGAGGCGTTAAATTTTGCGTTTGAAAAAGGATATATAGCCACAAAAGAGAAGGATTTTTATTTTGACATCATGAGGAAACGTTCATTAAGCTCTAAACAAGAGTCATGGAAAATCGCTATTAATCAAAAAGTGCTCAGAAAAATTAATATATAGGA
>JBGSVK010000067.1:0-1737 GCA_041752975.1 Minisyncoccia bacterium
GCCTCTGGTGAAGCTAGAGCGCGTGGCTGGAAGCCAGGACGATTTAGTTTCAACGTTAAGGGTGGTCGCTGTGAAGCTTGTCAGGGTAATGGTGAAATTGCCGTTGAAATGCACTTTTTGCCAACTGTTTATGTAACTTGTGACGTTTGTGATGGAAAGAGATTTACCAAAGAAACCCTCGAGGTCACTTATCGTCGTCGAAATATTAACGAAGTCCTCCACATGACTATTGAAGAAGCCTATGTGTTCTTTAAGGATGTACCAGCAATAGAAGAAAGACTCAAGTCACTACTAGATGTTGGTCTTGGTTATCTAGAACTGGGTCAAAGCGCTACAACCTTATCTGGTGGAGAAGCCCAACGTGTAAAGATTGCCTCAGAGCTATTTAAGCCACATACCCAAAAAACTATCTACATGCTCGATGAGCCAACTATTGGTTTGCATTATGAAGATGTTAAAAAGCTTATTGAAATACTCCAACAACTAGTTAATCAAGGTAATACTGTCATGGTAATTGAACACAATCTTGATTTGGTTAAGTGCGCTGATTACATTATCGATATTGGGCCAGAAGGAGGACAGCAAGGAGGTGATGTTGTTGCGAAGGGAACACCTGAAGAGGTGGCGGACAACAAAAATTCATTTACTGGAATGTACTTGAAGAAAGTCTTGTAATAAAAGCATGAACAAGGAGATGTTTTCAAAAATGAAACTCCCAGACTCGCCTGGTGTCTATTTTTTTCTTGGTAAGAACAAGCGGGTTTTATATATCGGAAAAGCCACTTCATTAAAGAACAGAGTTAATAGCTATTTTGCAACAAATCTAAAAGATAAACGTTCAGAATTGATTGAAAAAATGGTAACTGAGGCAGTATTGATTGATTTTACGGTAACAGATAGTGTGTTGGAGGCTTTAATATTGGAAACAAACTTAATTCGCACACACAAGCCTTTCTACAATACCAAGAGTAAGGATGACAAGAGCTATAATCATTTAGTAATAACAAATGAACAATGGCCTAGAGTGCTAGTTGTTAGAGCTAGAGACATAACGGAAAAGTTTAGCGAAGATGAAATCAAGTATGAATTTGGTCCTTTTACCAGTGGTTCATTATTTAAAGAAGCACTCAAAATAGTACGTAAACTTTTCAGATACTACGATACAGAAAAACCTATCGGCTCACAAAAGTCTAAATTTGCTTTAGGTAAAATAGACTTTAATCGACAAATTGGTCTTTATCCTAACTCCGAATATAGAGAAGAATATCTTAAAACTATCAGGCATCTCAGATTATTCTTTGAAGGTAAGAAGTCAAAAATTATCTCAGAGTTAGAAAAAGAGATGAACTCACTTGCAAAGAAAGAGCTATTTGAAGAAGCGGGTTTAATTAAAAGAAAAATATTTGCCCTAAAGCATATAGAAGACATTGCACTGGTTAAAGATGATTATGTCACAAATTACCAAAAAGATATTTACAAGGTAGAAGCTTACGACATCGCTCATCATGCCGGACAAGATATGGTTGGGGTTATGGTAGTCATAGAAAATAGTGAGCCGCAAAAAGCCAACTATCGAAAATTCAAGATAAAAACTATAAATAAATCTAATGATCCAGCTGCTCTAAGAGAAGTATTAATAAGGAGATTTCAGCACCAAGAATGGCATCATCCTAACTTAATAGTAGTTGACGGTAATGACATCCAGAAAAATACCGCAGAGAAAGTCCTTAGTGAACT
>JBGSVK010000068.1:0-3658 GCA_041752975.1 Minisyncoccia bacterium
AACTTTATCTCGGATCGCTCTGGTAAACGAAAACTCAAACTCAAAAAATTTGAATTAGCAAAATATAAAGACAGAGTATATTACCAACAAGACAGAAAGACAGCTTTAGATGCGGTCAAAGTCTTTTCGTCAGAAGAACTAGCTACTATGTATCACATTCCTGGCAGTTCCGTAGTTACTCCAACCATGCCTCGTATTACTTCTGCTCGAAAAGAACCACCAAGCAACTTACCAACTGGTTTGCCGACCTCTATATAACTATCCTGATATGCCTGAAGAACCAGAAAAACAATCTGAAATTATAAAGTTACCAACCACTGAACCTGAGCAACAAATAGCTGAATTTCGACTACCAAGATTTTTGCTACCAGTTTTTTTGTTTTTGCTGATTGTCTTGATTGGTAATTTCTTTTATAAATATCTTCAGACTCCACCTAGTAATTTCCCAATTGAAGTACCGATTGAGATAGAGAAAGGTACAAGTCTAAGTGAAGCAGTCAAAATCGCTAAAGATACAAATTTAGTTAGATCTGAATTTGCTCTCTACGTACTAATGCTCTTAGAACACAAAGATAATTCCATTAAGGCTAGTACTTATGTATTCGAAAGACCTCTAAGCTTATCCGAGCTAGCTCTAGAATTAACAAAAGGAAATCACCGCGCTGATTTAGTAAAGATTACAAATACCGAAGGAGAAACTGCCATTCAAATTGCCGACAGAGCTTATGAAATTTTGACCAACTTTGATAAGGAAACTTTCATACAGCTGGCTAGACCCAACGAAGGCAAACTGTTTCCAGATACATATTTAATTCCCAAAAATTTTACAGCTGAGGAACTATACGAATTATTAACAACTACATTTGAACAAAAGATTTCTGCTTACGAAGAAGAAATATTAAATCATCAACTCACTTTGGATGAAATAATTATTTTGGCTTCAATACTAGAGAGAGAAGCGAACTCCGTTGAAAGCAAACGCTATGTATCTGGAATATTACAAAGGAGACTTAGTATCTCTATGCCACTACAAGTTGACGCTTCGCTTGAATATGTACTAAATAAACCCCTAAAGGACTTGACGGCCGAAGATTTGGATACAGATTCTCCATACAATACTTACTTGAATTACGGACTAACACCGACCCCAATTGGCAATCCAGGAATTGAAGCAATTGAAGCAGTTTTAAACCCAATTGAATCAGATTATTTATTTTACATAACAGGAGATGATGGTAATTTTTACTATGCCAAAAATTTTGACGGACATCGACTAAATATCGAAAAATACTTGCGTTAAATTACTACCATGATAGTTTACCTAAAACTATGAGCCAAAATAAAACAGTATTCGTTGGTTTATCTGGTGGAGTTGATTCTTCGGTCGCTGCACTACGTTTAATAAATCAAGGCTACAACGTAGTCGGGGTTTTTATTAAAGTCTGGCATCCAGATTTTCTTGTTTGTAACTGGGAACAGGAGCGATTAGATGCGATGAGAGTAGCGGCACATCTTGATATACCTTTTCTTACTTGTGATGCCGAGAAAGCCTACAAAGATGATGTGGCCGATTACTTTATAAGTGAATATATTGCAGGCAGAACACCAAATCCAGACGTCATGTGCAACAAGCATGTAAAGTTCGGCGCTTTTGTGAAGTTTGCCAGAGAACATAACGCTGACTTTATAGCCACGGGGCACTATGCTCAAAAAATTACTAACGATGACAGGGTAGAACTCCATCGTGGAGTAGACATAAACAAAGATCAATCATACTTTCTTTGGTCTCTAAGCAAAGAGCAACTTGATTTCACTTTACTACCAGTTGGTGACACGACAAAGGATATCATTCGAGACGAAGCAAGTAAGGCAAAAATTCCAACCGCTACAAAGAAAGATAGCCAAGGAGTTTGTTTTCTCGGTCATATTGATATTAAGGATTTTCTTTCACACTACACACAACTAACTGTAGGTGAGGTTTTAAATGAAAGAGGAGAAGCTATTGGAAAGCATGACGGTTCACTAATTTATACAATAGGACAACGACATGGCTTTACAATTAATACTCAAACAGACAAGAGAGATGCTTATTATGTAGTGAAAAAGGATATTACCAATAACACCATTACAGTTAGTGACAAGTATCCGACTTTAGATACAAAAAATGAAATATTAGTGAGTGACTTGGTTTTACGAAGTTCGGTTATGGTTGATGAAGAGTATGAAGCGCAAACACGATATAGACAAACTCCTTTTAAAGTTAGAGTTAAGAAGGTGGACGGAGATAAATTAGAGCTTTATCTATTAGATAGTACCGACGCAGTTGCTAGTGGTCAGTCCTGTGTACTATACAAGGGCTCACTTTGCATTGGTGGTGGTATCATAAAGTAATGCACCTGCATATTACTAAAGCAGATGGTACTTCTGAGTACTTTAAAGTTGAAAAACTACGTCGCTCGTTAAGAAGGGCAGGCGCTTCTCCAGACGAAGTGAATCATATTGTCGCCAGAATTATGGATGAAGTCTATGACGGCATCCAGACTCAAGAGATATACCGCCGAGCATTTACTCTACTTCGTGAAAGCGAACTACCATCAGCTGCCAGATATTCACTTAGGCGAGCTTTGTTTGGATTAGGACCAACTGGTTTTCCTTTTGAAAGATTCATTGCCAGACTTTTTGAATCTGATGGCTATAAGACTCAAACCGGAATTATTTTACAAGGACACTGTGCTCCTCATGAAATTGATATTGCCGCCTATACAAGTACTCATAGTTTTGTAGGTGAAGCCAAATTCCATTCCAGGCCCGGAGTCAAAACAGACCTTCAAGTTGCCATGTACTCATACGCCAGACTTCTTGATTTAAAAGGAACTAGTATTTGTAACGATAGTGTTTGTGGAGTCCAGGAATTTTGGTTGATAACAAATACTAAATTTACTTCCACCGCAGAGCACTACGGGGAATGTTCAGGTATTAAAATGCTTAGCTGGGACTATCCAAGAAACAATAATTTGCACGATCGTATACAGAGAGCTCAAATCTATCCAATTACTGTCCTACAAAGCCTTTCATCAGCCCAAATTGCCACTTTAATTGCTAGAGACGCTATAGTTTGTAAGGATATTATTGATAATCCGAGTGTTCTAAGACATCTTCATTTATCAACCAGCAAACATGAAAGGGTGCTACAGGAGGCAACCACGATTTGTCACGGTATAAAATAACCGCTTGAAATATAAGTATTGTCAATATCGACCATATTTTCTCTATGGTATAATTTGCAAATTACTATATTCAGAATTCATACACCAATATGACAGATGTTAAGCAAGAAGGTCAAAAGACAATAGTTTCATTTATCGTAGGACTACTTATCGGTGGACTACTAGTTTGGGGTTTTTCGGGTCCTGAAGTAAAAGCACCAAATGATAAGAAAGATGACTCAAAAGAAGAGTCTGCTGAAATGAATAAGGATGAATCAAATAAAGAATCAACTAGTGAAGAAAAAACAACAAACAATACTGAGGAAGTAGCGCCAGTCGCAACTCTTCCAGTTGGAGATGGTAAAGTAGTTGTTGAAAATCAACCTGCTAGCACAATGGTTAATCTTGCTAGTGCAACTTATCCAGTTGAAGAAGGTTGGATTGGAGTTCGA
>JBGSVK010000069.1:0-2946 GCA_041752975.1 Minisyncoccia bacterium
GAGGCAGGCGATGAATTTATAGAATTTGTTGGCGCTGTGTTTGATTTACGACAGTCTATTGAAAGATCAATTGGTACTCATGATTTCAAAGTCTTTGATGATATCCGGGACATGATCTCTTCGATTAAAGAGAAGGACAACCAGCACAAGTTAGCTAGAGTTGTGTCCGGGTATGCGTGGCCTTGGCACACAAAACCTGATTCTAAATCAGATCAGAAGTACGACATTGAGATTGACGGGTTAAAACTTATTTGGAACTCAACTACAAAAGATTGGGTCAATTCTCCGAATGCTATAAATGAAGTAGAGTGCATTCATACAGTACAAGGCTATGATTTAAACTACGTAGGAGTAATAATTGGGCCAGAGCTTTACTATGATGAGGCCAAGAATAAGTTACTGGTTCATAAAGACAAGTATTTTGATACAAATGGAAGAAATGGTATCTCGGATCCTAAGGAACTTGAAGGTTACATTAAAAACATTTATAAAACTTTGTTGACCCGAGGTATTTTAGGTACGTATGTCTATGTACATGATCCAGCCCTAAGAAAATACCTTAAAGAATTCTTAGTTGATCAATCAAGTAAAGCTGAACCAAAAACTGCTGTTCTTTCTCCGTATGCAGGTGAAATGGTGAGTATAGATCTATTTGATTCGATTGGTTGTGGCGAATTGATGCATGCGAATACAGCAAGTGAAGAAACAATAGATGTTCCTGCGTGGCTCATAAAACCAGGAGCAAAATATTTTGCGCTAAGAACGCGCGGTGATTCAATGAATGAACTCGGTATAAATGATGGTGACATCATTCTCTGTCAAAAGAACTTCCAAGCAGCGAGTGGTAGCAATGCTGTTGTTATGATAGGTGACGATGCTACACTCAAGCATATTAAAGTTGAGAAGGGTTCGTTGGTGCTCATACCCAGGTCTACAAACAAAGAACACGAAATCAGGAGACTCACAGAAGACGACGAATTTAAAGTTCTAGGTGTTTTTGTTTGTAAGTTAGAAACAGGCTAATTATATGGACCCATTCCTTTTCCAATTGCTGCTTCCCTTACTTGGTTTAATTTTGGTAATCGCATTACTGAAAGTGATGTTTGAAATCGTCCTTCCGGATCTTCTAGCTGGCTGGGCAAACAATCATAAGTTTAAAGAAGGTGAGAAATGGCGAAGCGATCGTGAGTTATTGCAGTGGTTGCGAAAGATGAAACCATCTGAGTTTGAAATATATATCGCTGAATTATTAAAGCGACTTGGATATAGTACATGGGCGGTGGGCAAGTCCCATGATGGTGGAATTGATGTAGAAATTGAAAAGGATGGTGTGAAAAGCTACATTCAATGCAAAAAATACGTTTCTTCTAGCGTAAGCGTTGGAGAGGTTCGAGATTTCTACGGAGCTATAGCAGACAAGCTTGCACAAGGTAAGGCGTATTTTATAACTACCAACAAATTTACTCTCGAAGCAGAGCGTTTTGCCGCAGACAAACCGATTGAATTGATTGATGGACAAAGTCTCATAAAATACGTAAAAATGGCGTATAAAGATGGAGAACTGATAACTCAAACTTCTAATAAGACCTGCACTAAATGTGGAAATGATATGGTCGAAAGGAGTGGACGTCGAGGCAAATTTTTAGGATGTTCGACTTATCCAAAATGTAGACATACTGAATCGATAGAGTAGAAGCATGGCGCTAATTGAATATCGATAGAATTTGAAAACAAGCTTAGTAAATAGTATGCAACTGCAGAAAAATAATCCTTTACACGGCGTGACGCTCAAGCAACAGGTTGAAGAACTGGTTGAAAAATATGGCTGGGAAGAGCTGGGGCAAAAAATCAAAATTAACGCGTTTCAGATAAAGCCGAGCGTGAACTCTAGCCTTAAGTTTCTGCGAAAGACGCCGTGGGCGAGAGAGAAAGTGGAAATGCTCTACGTCTGGACCTTCTTTAAACGAGATGGTACGAGGAAGTAAAGAGAAGACGTCATAATAAAATGCCACCTGACGGTGGCATTTTGTTGAAGGTGTAACCTTTCTGTCGCGTGTTGGTGTGTTTCATTAACTCAATCACTTCTCCTACTCCGCCCGCTCTACATAAGCCAGTTACTTCTCATGAGACCTACCTGCTGTGACATCCAGGAATGCAGTGTTTGCATCCGTCGATTACCAAAGTTGGCCACCTCCGTTTAGCTTCATTGATTGGGTCCGTGTAGTTTGAATAGTTACCAAGCAGTATTCTATTCTCGGGTAACGGCAGGTGATTGCAGTACGCTTCCGCGTGCACTTCATGTTCTCCAGTCAATTGAGCATTCTTATTCATGATGTATTTTGTAGTCATACTATTCTGAATATTATGGTTTGTAGTGTCAGTCGACCTCCACTAGGGTAGTGGCTGATATCACTATTTTACACTTTTACGTTATACACAGTCATATTGTAAATAAGTTAAAATTATGTCATAATGTACACATGGCTACATGGATATTTTCCAAGCGGAAAGCGCTTGGCCTGTCACAAAACGAAGTGGCAGCTATTTTGGGTGTATCGCGCCCCACCTACATCGCAATGGAAAAGGGAACTCGCAAGGTGTCGGTAGAGGAAAAGGCTGTATTGGCACGCGTTTTCGACGTGTCAGCAGCAAAACTTGAGACTTTAAATGAAAGAAAGAACGAAGCAATAGAGGTTGAGATGAGGGAAATTCCACATGAGAATGTTGGAAAATTCAGACAGACGCTTCTATACATATTGAATAAAGTTGGAGCGAAGCCAAATATTGGTCAGACAGCATTGTACAAACTGCTGTACTTCATTGATTTTGATTACTATGAAAAGTTTGAAACACCTTTCATTGGAGCGACTTACATTAAGAACACTCACGGACCGACTCCAGTTTCTTTCGCAAAAATTGTGCGTGATATGGAACAAGAAGGGCTCT
>JBGSVK010000070.1:0-6244 GCA_041752975.1 Minisyncoccia bacterium
AAAATGGTCAAACTGTAGTTGCAATAATTGACGAAGGTGAAGCGACTCTAAAAAAAATTTACCGAGAAAAAAATGGCTTTAGACTGCAACCAGCAAATCAAAATTTACTTCCCTTCTATAGAGATGAAGTCGAAGTAAGAGGGGTGGTTGTAAAGGTTATAAGAGATATGAGTAAGGAAATAGTGAGTAAAAATCAATTAACAAATGGTCTTAAAACTATCGATCTTTTTGCTGGTGTTGGTGGTATAAGAATTGGTTTTGAAAATGCTGGTTTTGAAACAGTTTTTTCGAATGATTTTGAACCAAATTGTAAGTATACTTATGATCTAAATTTTAACACTTCAAAATTGGTAGTAGAAGACATCAGAAAAATTGATATTAATGATCTTCCAGAATTTGATTTTGTTTTAGGAGGATTTCCTTGTCAAGCATTTTCTGTAGCCGGATACAGACAAGGGTTCAATGACGAGAAAGGACGTGGAAATCTTTTTTTTGATGTAGCAAGAATAATCGAAGCAAGGAAGCCTAAGGGTTTCTTACTAGAAAACGTAAAAAACTTATATAACCATGACAATGGTCGAACTTTTAGAATTATAAAAGAAACTTTAGAAGAACTTGGTTATCATGTACATGCAAAGGTATTGAATACAATGGAATACGGGAACGTGCCTCAAAATCGAGAAAGAGTTTATATTGTTGGTTTTAGAGACAAGAAACATTACGATAATTTTAAATTCCCTGAGAAAAGAAAACTAACTATTTTAATTACTGACATCCTAGAGAATAACCGAGTGCCTGATAAATACTACTATAATGATAAACCTTTATATGACAAGTTAAAAAATGACGTCACTCAGGAAGGACGAGTTTATCAGTGGCGACGAAAGTATGTTCGTGTAAATAAAAGTGGTGTTTGCCCAACATTAACTGCAAATATGGGTACAGGTGGACATAATGTACCTATCATTAAGGACAAGTGGGGTATCAGAAAACTTACACCAATTGAGTGCGCACGGATTCAAGGTTTCCCAGTTAATTACAAAGTGCCAGAAAGTATGGCGGACTCTCATTTATATAAACAGATAGGTAACTCTGTTTCTGTACCTGTAATAGAAAGAATTGCTAAAAATATCAAGTTAGCAATGGACTAATCAGAAAAATCAATTTCTAATTCAAGCGCTCTTTCAATTTCTTCTCTAATAAATTCTGTATTAACTGCCAGATTGCGCAAGTTAATACTTCTTGGGGCAAAAGAAGTTTTTATCTTAATTATTAAATCATCATCATCCCACTGTTTTGCGTTGAGTCTTAACTCAAGTCTCTTTTTTGCCTTATATATTTTAGTGTTTCCATAAATATTAGCTATAAAGTTATTTAGATATACAGAATTGACTGTCGTTCTACCTGAATCAATCGTCACTTCACTAAGTCTTTCTAAATTTATACGAGCTCCAGCTATGTAAAAATTAGTATTAACATCCTGAATTCCAGGTCTTAGGATGAAAAAATAATATATTTCTTCTATTTCAGGATATCTTTCCTTTACAGTTTCAAATTTTGATTCATAGAGCGCTAACCATTCATTTTTAATTTCTTCGAAATTTCCGTTTGTAAACAATGAGTCTAAATTTATACCTGGTCCTTTGAATTTTTGACCCAAGGAGGCTTCTCCGCTGTTTCCAGGCAAGATACTTCCATCTGCAATAACATCTATACTTAACATTTTAATATCCGCACCCCATCTTTCTCTATCATTGTATATATCAATAGGATATGAACCTGCACCAGTAGGAGAGACATCTAAGGCTTGTGTAAACCATTGTTCTATATGTTCCTTGGGTATTTGAATAGGTAGTTGAGATTGGCCAATTTTAGGTTCTGGCTGAGAAAAAAGTGATTTAATTAAAAAATATCTTATTATTTCTTTTCCCCTATCATCAATAAAGCTAGATAGCTCCTCTTTGGATAATGGATTTATTACAAATTCAGGCATGCATTTCTAATATACCAAGATTATAATATTTTGCACTAAAATAAGCGCAGGCAGACTTTGGCTGTCGCCATACTTGTCCTATACAATACGCAAGGAGCGTTTGATATGTACCGAAATTGTCTGTAATAGTGTTTTGATGAGCCAAATACTACTGCGTAGACTAAAAGTCGGACAACAATACAGTGATCGTTATAGATAGTTAAGTAGATCTCTGGAGAGTTTTGAAAGTTGGAACTTATTTTCAATTGTTCCAATAATTGTCCCTACGAACAAACCCAGTAAAGCAAATACAAGTGCAGATGCGAGAGGGTTATTCAACAGTTGTGACAGGCTTTCAACAGCAAATAACTTAGCGAGTTGCGAATAAACAATAACTAGTAAAGTTCCCCAAATTGATGCGAAAGCAAGATATTCAATTTCTTTTATATCTTTAATTTTTTTAGTGGTTCGTCTAAATGACCAGATAATTACCACTCCACCAATTACAATCAGAAAGAAGATGCTGGTGTCTAGATTCATACAATTTTACTGTGTACTTGTTGCCTTTGTGGAAGGTGTTTTAGAACGATCCTTAACACACTCTGTCTGTTTAGTATTCCATTTAAATCCAGCCTTACAAGAACACTGATCTTCACCGTATGGTACTGATTTAGATCCATACTCTACCTTACAAATCCTCTCTAATGTCACGCAGGAGTCGTTATAGATGAAATAGCCATCATTACAATACAAGATAGTACCTACCAACTTACCGTTCTTTGGCCTTTCACATTTATCATTCTTTTCAATAAATCCAGCATCGCAATAAACAGTATCCCCTATTGTATATCCGTTAGTTGGCTCTTTAATACATTTATTATTCTTTTCATAGTAGCCAGAGTCACAATAAGTTACTCCGTAAGACTTCAATCCTCCTTTAATTTCTTTGTAGGTATCATCATAAGTTAAACCAGAATATCCGGAATATGATGTTGGAGTATATGAAGAGTATGACGACTTATAAGTCGGAGTGTAGCTTGGTGTGTATGACGTAGTGTATGAAGGTAAAGTATATGACGAACGATATGTCGGGAGTGAATATCCTGAACTACCACCGTAATAGTTATTAAGATATGTACTTGAATTACCGCCAGCAGTAACGCCGGTATAGGGATTTGTATTACCAGGGAAACTGAAGTTATTATAAGGACTGCTATCAGGACTTGAACGGTAATAACCGTTCACATACGTACCATTACTTTTGTAGTAGCCATTTACATATTGATCAGCTAAAGCAGTCCCAAAACCTCCAAAAACAAACCCAAAAGACAATAAAATGGTAATTATGTATTTCATATTTCAAAACTATACTCCCAGGTGCTAAAAAAGCAACAAACCGGTTATTTACTATTAATTGTGCCCATATTCCAGCAATTAACTGTTCAGTAGACATATGACTACAATATATCCCTAGTAATCTCTATCAGTTGTTCAGGATTTTCTTTTAGATTTACCTCAAAGACTTGTTGACCTTCATCGGCCATGGTGAAGCGTTCCCATTCGGCGTCGCTGATACTGTTATCAAACCAGATGAATTCACTATCCCAGTCGATACCTTGGGTTTTGAGAGTGTCCCAGACGGTTGGTTTGATGCGGTCGATGTCGGGTTGTAGTTCTGGTGGTAGGTAGCGTTTCATTATTTCTCTCGCTCTCTCTGGATTGCCATCTCGGCAATGTGTAGTAAGCCAGTATGTTTCGTGTGAGCGTAAGGTAATAATAAACTCAGCCAAGCCTTCAGCGGATTTAGTTTCTGCAAGATCTTCATGGATTAGGGTGCCGTCGATGTCGAGATAGATTTTCATAATTTTTTTACTCGCAAAAGACAATATCTTCAGTGGCAATGTTTAGCTTCTGGGCAAACCACGCTCGTACAGTTTCTTTGTTACCTAGTTGATCGATAAGTTTGTTCTCTAGGGCTAGTTTGCCTGGTAGTGAAGAGCCGTCGGCTAGTTTGGCTACATCTTGTACTGGTAGACTGCGGTTTTGGGCGACTTGATTGACGAATTCATCGTGCCAAACGCTCAAATCTCGCTCTAGAAGTGTTCTTTCTTCGTCTGTGAGTGGTTTATCGGAACTGGTGTAGTCTTTGAATTTAGCTGAGGTTAATTCTACATAGTCTATTCCCTGCTCTTGGTTTTGTCTGGAGTAGTTTAGGTAAGACATAGTGACGCCAATACCACCGACATCAGAAAAAGGTGAAGCAATGATGGTATCGGCTCCAGTAGCGATTAGATAAGCAGCCGAATTACCTGATTCAGCTATGAAAGCAACATTTGGCATGACGCTCTTCTTTAATTCATTGGCAATGGCTTCGCCAGCGACAGCTGAGCCACCAGATGAGTCTATTAGAGCCATAACACCGAGAATACCTGGTTCGGCTTCGGCTCTGGAAAGAAATGAGACAGCATCACTCATGTTGGTAGAAGTTAATTCATTGCCAAAGTCATCGTAAATTACACCGTAGGTGTGTATTTCACCTTCTACTGGTAGGACAGCAATATTGCAGTACCCATCACCGATGTATGCACTACCATTGTATCCACTCCACTCATCGTGCCAGTCGCCGAAGAGGATGAGGCCGATGTAGAAGATGATTGGTAAGAGGATAGCTACTAATAGAATTGGGACGATAATTTTGAGTGCAGTTTTCATATTAGTTGATTATACACCTACTTCAGTAGAGGTTTTCTAGATTGACAAATCACTATAATTATTCTATTATATTAATAGTAAACAAACAGGAGGTCTACATGGCAGAGTTCTTTGCGGCTTTCCTTCCGATCATCATTGTCGCCTACATCATTTCCGTAGGTTTCGGAATGGTTGTCGACGGTAGTCGTGGGGTAGCAAAGGCAAATAGTCTATGATACGCAGTATCCGAAGCATTGCCCGAGGCACCTTTCGTCTCATTGCCCGGTTCTTTAACTGGATTGCCAGCCTGTTCTGAATATGCTGGCATCACAACGGAAAGGCCCTCTCTCGCGAGCGGGCCTTTTGATTTAGTCACTAGCTGATTCGGGGGTTGTTTCTATGGTTGGAGTTTCTTCGTTTTTTTGAGAGTTGTTCTGTGAAGTTGGTATATTTTTATGCTTTAGGTGTGGAATGCGAGGAATGATTATTGAGGCAAAAGCCGCTATTACAGCAATTTGGTAGTAGCCAAAGCCGATAGCCATACCGATAGCACCCGAGAACCAGATACTAGCGGCAGTAGTTAGATTTCTAACCGTAACGCCGTCTTTAAGGATAAGACCAGCTCCTAGGAAACCGATTCCAGTTACTACTTGGGCAGCAATACGTGACTGTGAAGCTGGGTCGACAGTCATCGACATAAAGGTAAAGAGCATCGCTCCGCAAATAACAAAAGAATTGGTACTGATACCAGCATCTTTGCCACGAGACTCTCTTTCAATACCAATAATGGTACCAAGGACAATGGCAATGACTAAGTCAATAACAAAAGTTACAGTAGTTGGTTCTAGTTGAATATAGCTAAGGATTTCGGACATAGATTGGTATATTACTCTATGTTTAGTTTGTTGCAAGTTATTAAGAAATACATTAGTTAAAGTCTAAATCAATTGTGCTTGCAGAGGCGAAAATAGAGGAGTAAAATTAAGATTATTAGTTTACCAATAAGACACCAATAATACATATAGACAATTAAATATATTTCATTTATTGGCGTTCATTACGTCATATCATGAGAACACAATATACACGAGGTTTTACACCTCTAAATAAGATGATGCTAGCCGCAGCAGCGACCTTGGTCTTTGCTGGGATTTTTATTTTAAATTTTAATTGGGCTTACGCTACTTCTCCCGAAAACCTGCTAGACGACGTGCCTGTAGGCAGTCTAACGCAGTGGCAAGTAGGTGACTCAGAATATAATCCTGTCTTTGACTACAAAGAAGTAATCTCACCGTACGGTGATGACTCAACAGCCATTGAAACCAGCGTAATTGGTAACACAATTATGATGTGTGAGACTAAGTATTTAAAAAGAACACACCAATGGGGTGGAAATACCTCTAATACTGATTTGCAAGCATATTTAGCTTTCACTTCATCAATGACTTACTACAATTTCCCATATGTTGTAGTTCAATTGTTTAATAATAATGATGTCCAAGTTGGCTCTCAAGTCTACTATGGCAATGGAATCATCGGTGGCTATTATCAAGAGATAGTAAATACTCATCCAGATGACTA
>JBGSVK010000071.1:0-3151 GCA_041752975.1 Minisyncoccia bacterium
GGGTGTAAACCACTTTGAGAGTAATTCTGGTGTTGTCCAAGCAGCCCAGACTTTTTCGATTGGCGCATTAAATGTGCGTTCAATAGTAAGTTTTTTCATAATGTTAAGTTACTTCTTTTCTACTAAACAAAAGCCGTTCCCGAATGGGTCAGCACAAAAGGCAACCGCTGGATGTTCTGCACCCGTCTCAAACTTTTGCTCACATACTGCTCCAGCCGCAATAATTCTTTCAAGCATTTCCGTAAAGTCTTCTACATGGAAGTCAGCGTGGACCGGAGTCCAGTGTCGTTCGTACTTGCGGACATCGTCTGTACTAGGTGCTGGCTTGCTACCAGCTGGTTTTTCGAGTAACCCAATTCTAGCTTCGCCTTTCATCAGTACTACATAGCCAGGGTGTGGTTGGGCAGTTTTTAGAAAGCCGAGGGTTGCATAAAAATCCACTCCAGCTTGCATATCAGGCACGTCTATTGAAATACTATAGTGCATATACTTATTTTTTAGTTACTACTTCTTCTAATGCCTCAATAGACTGTCGCCATCCTGCTTCCATACCACTGGCGACCATGCCATCACGATCCTCTTTTGTAAGAAAGGTAGAAATACTTTTCATCTTAGTCGTACCGTCACCTGCGTCAGTAAACTCCATACGTTCGAGTGAGACGTGACCGCGCTCCTCCATCCCCATGAATTCAAAGGTCCAAATAATTCGTTCGTGAGGAGCAATTTCGTGAAAAACACCGTAGAAGCCCCATTCATTTCCCTCGGGGTCTTTTTCAGCAATATCCCATGTGCCACCATTTTTACCCTCAAACTGGTTGACGGTGACAGTGTTGCCACGACAAAACCACTCGATAAATAAATCTTTGTTAATAAAGGCTTCAAATACTTTCTCTAATGGTGCGTTAATTTCGATTTCACCAAGAATATCTTGTGAATGTTCTGGAGCAGTTACTTTTAGAGTTGCCATAAAAAAATTAATTTGTTTTTAGTAATACTTCCAACGCATTAAACCGCTCAGTCCACATCTTTTCATATAATTCAAGATGGGTCGTGGCGACGGCAACGGTCTTTGGTACAACACTGATAATTTGTTGTTTGCCTTCGCGACGTTTAGCAACCAAATTGGCACGTTCGAGCACACCTACATGCTTGGCAATCGCTGCAAAGGACATTTTGTATGGTTCAGCCAACTTACTTATGGAAAGCTCGGCTTTTGATACACGCTTTAAGATATCTCGCCGCGTTTGATCGGCAAGAGCTTGAAAGACCGTATCTAAATTAATACTTTGTTCAACCATATAGTTGAATGTACCAAACTAGAGTCTGTGTGTCAAACTTATTACCACAGATCAACTACCTTCAAGAAATTAGCACACTCCATTTCAAGCAAGAGGTTCTTACCTCTAGTAAACTGCTCCACAGAATATAGAAGTATGTAGAAATATATGGAAGTTTAAAAAGCACCCAATTGGGTGCTTTTTAAAAAAGTACGAGACATCACATGAGAAAAGTGATCTGCACATTATTCAGAGGTATCCAGCCAGGCTCTTGCTTCGCTCTCGCTCGAGAAATATCTAACAGGTACTACACTATCAATTTCATCTTCAACATATTGTAAGAATTCTTCCTTCATGATGAGAGCTTGCTTCACATTTCCAACTTTTTTGATTCGTTGGTTATACTCATTTTTACGCCACTCATGTCCCTCTTCTGGTGTATTGAATTTAAAATTTTCCGTAAAAACGAGAAGCTTTGGTGTCTGGTGCTCAAGCACATACCCAGCATAATTCATCAAAGCATCTTTAAAATCCTGCAAACTCATCTGGTCGGTACTGTCTTTCCAGTGAAAAACCATATAGTTATTGTCCAGTTCAAAACTGTAATATGTTGAATCGTAGATTTTCATAGTTTCCTTTTGTGTTTATTTGATATACACTAACTTTAAATTAGTGAATCATATTTAACAAGTACTAACAAAAAAGTAAGTATCGAATTATGCAATTACCCAAGGAACTACCTCGAAAGGGAGACCTATATAACCAGCGTTGTCCGAGTAGGGATATCAGTAAAACTATTTCAAGTCTGTGGGGATTAACTGTTTTGAGACTGCTCAAAGATAACCCCACCATGCGTTTTGGTAACTTAAAGAAAGCTATAGAAGGAATATCGGATAGAATGCTTTCGCAAACTCTGCGTAATTTCGAGCGAGACGGCTTGCTACAAAGACGGGATTATCAGTTAATCCCGCCAAAAGTAGAGTACTCTTTAACTAGGTTAGGTAATGAATGTGCTGACAGACTCATTCCGCTTTGCCAGTTCATGGAAGACAAGATGAATGTGATTGTTTTGAACCAAATGAAGTATGACAAAGCCCCTACAGTGGCTGAGTGGCAGGGAGGCAAAATTAAATAGCAGAAAAACTATTAGTAGCCTATTTCCACAAATCTACAGCCTCAAGGAAGTTAGGACGCTCCATTTCAATCAAAGAGGTTATCACCACAAGGGCATTTCCGTTTTTATATTCACTTCGGTCGTTAAAAACTCGGTCAACTTGGTTCAAAGATTTCACTGTTTAAAACAATTAAGTACCCATTGGGGGCTATTTTGTGTTTGCTATACTCAATCAGTGAAAATCAAAAACATTATTTTTGACTGGGACGGTACACTCAGCATGACACTACACCTGTGGGTCGCTGGGTACCGCGAAGCACTACAAAATCAAGGTCACACCATTCTCGATTCAATTATTGCCCGTGACTTTTTCTATGAACACGATAAAGGTCAATTGAACTATCCTGACATTAACTTTGAAACCCTCGTAGACACGCTCGTGCCTATGTCTTTTCTCACCTCGATGACTTACCGCTCTACGAAGGAGCCAAGGAAACCGTCACGGCACTACATGAGCAAGGTATCAGGCTCTCTCTTGTATCTTCAAGTGGACGGCGATTATTAGAGAAGGGGCTGTCCGTACATGGATTAGATGAATATTTTTTGTCTGTTATTTCTGGCGATGATGTGACGAAACATAAACCGCATCCAGAAGCATTTAATCAGACGTTTGATCGAATCGGTGCTAGACCAGAGGAAACCCTGATCATTGGCGATGCGAAGACAGATATCATCGTCGGCAAAGTAACTAAGACGACGA
>JBGSVK010000072.1:0-12721 GCA_041752975.1 Minisyncoccia bacterium
CCCGGTAGCCGCCCAGAAAGCAGAAACTCCTTCGGGAGTTTTTTGCATTCTGGACGGCCACAGTAAGTGACTAATGTCACTTACGTCGGGAATCGAAAAGCACAGGGAATTATATTGTTAGAATCTAAGTTCACTGAAACAAACCCCTGCTTCATCAAACCACAATATGCCTAAAATCAGTGAAGATGTTTTCTAAACCGTAATATCGAAGTGTGTTATTTCTGTTTCAATTGTCTTACTTAATTTTGTATACAAGGCAACAGCTTCTTTGTCTTCATTATCAGCTTGAACGAAGATGACGTATGCTCCGTATGTCTTAGCAAATCTCTTCAATTCTGAAATCAACTGAGTAGCAATCCCCTTTCGGCGATGATTCTCTGTTACAGCTAAATCGTATAAATATATTTCACTATGCTCTTGGTCGATTTTTTGTAAAACGTACGCCACTAAACCACCTACCACCAACTCATTTTCATCAACAGCTACAAGTGCAATGTAGTTATTGTCTAACAAGATTCTCTCCAGATATTCGTCACTAGGTTTATTTGAGTTCCAGACATTATCTTCTTTAAAAGCTACAGAAAAAACTTGTCGGAGCTGATTCAGTAAATCAACCCTCCCTGAAACTACTCTTTTATAAGAATACCCTGCCATATCTTGATAATAATATCCTCAAAATGAAGTCTATGGATTCAACCAAGAAAATTAAGAAGCCTCCTGCAAAGCAGAAATATCTATCTTCTTCATTTGCAGTAGTTTCTCCCAAGCTCCAGGCAACAACATTAGGTCTTCAATGTTTTCCGGATTAATTTGCCATGAGAGACCGTACTTATCTTTGCACCACCCACAAACACTCTCTTCTCCACCATTACTTGTTAATATGTTCCAAAAGTAGTCAATTTCAGCTTGGTCTTTACAGGCAATGTTAAATGAGACAGCTTCATTAAATGTAAATTCATTTCCGGCATTAATTGCAATAAACTGTTGTCCTAACAATTCAAAATAAATTGCCAAAACCTTACCAGCAAAAGGTTCTTGAAAATCAAGCAATCCTTCTGTTGGATAATAACTGGTATTAATTATTTTGGCGTCTTTAAAAACTGATAGGTAAAAATTTACAGCTTCTTCGGCGTTACCTTTAAACCAAAGGTTTGGGGTTATTTTTTGCATAAGATTATTTTAGCATTTGAACTTTGGTATCGATAGTACCTTAGGAAATTTGGTACTAACTTTCCTCCAGATACCAAATTCTTGCTACAATTTATAAATGAAAGAATTTATCAAACAAAACTTGACTCTAATCTTGGCTTTTTCATTACCCGTCATACTTATTGTCATTGTTGCATTAAGCACTTACCTGCCCTCTTTATTTTTAAAGACTAATTATAACTTTATTTACTCAGCCTGTACGGATGGGACAAATTACTATTACTACAACTGCAATAAATATCTTCAAAATCGATATGTGGTAGTAAATGGAAGTTTAGTAATAAACGACATCAATCCAACCCTAGACTCAGATAATGATGGCATTCTTGATATAAATGAAAACTACAGCACAAGAATTTTTATGCACGATACACAAAAAAACGAAAGTCGTGAAATTACCTTAGAAGAAGCACAAGGTTTGTCACTTAATAGTCTACTGACATCACCTGACGGGGTTTCGGTATCGAGTGATTATAGTCGTGGTGCAGACTTTATCTTTCTTTTTGATGGCGGTTCTTCCTACGGCTATTACTTAATGAAAGGAAATAGCAAGAATAGACTTAATCTTATAAACAGCGACGATAGATACTACTACCAAGACAACTTTCAATTTATAGGTTGGGTAATACCAGGTAGAGAATAATTACATATTTATGGATAAATCAACTTTATTTCAAGAGCTACAATCAAAAATAAATACTGGCGAAATAACTCCTGAAGAAATTGCCAGTCAATTAAATTTAAATTACCAAAATCAGCCTTCAGTTAGTATAGAAGCAAAAGAGCCGTCTCATTTCTCAATAACTGGAATGTTATATGTTTTTGGAGCAGCTGTTACAATAATTGGTTTAATTATTTTTATAGCTCAAATTTGGGACGACCTCGGATCATCAGCTCATATATTAATAACCCTAGGTTTAGGCTTACTTATTACCGCTCTAGGTTCTGTTCTACTCAAGCAAAAACCCACAGATAATATTGGGCCTATCTTTCATTTTATTGGTGGGATGCTTATCCCTGGAGGAGCCCTAGTTACCTTGGACGAACTTAGCACCGGCATTAACTCAATCTGGCCAGTAGCTATTACCTTCGGTATTATTTTTGCTTTCTACCTAATGCTTAATTCAGTTCATAAACACCCTGTATTAACATTTTTTACTATAGCAAACGGAACGACTTTCCTCTATTTATTAATAGGGGCGATTGAAGACTTTAGAAATGAAGATATTTATCTCTATCTAACAATGTTAATTGGTGCAAGTTATCTGTTACTAACTCAATCATTCAAAGCCAGCTGGAATAAACGACTACTGGGAATTTTGTATTTTTTTGGAGTTTTAGGAATTTTGGGTGCTGGATTTATAGAAGTACTTGATTCAGGTGCTTGGGAGTTACTTTACTTTATCTTAGTATTTACCTGTCTTTATCTATCAGTCTACATGAAGAGTCGAATAATCCTTGTTCTCAGTACAATATTTCTGATTATTCACGTTTCATATATTACGGGGGAATACTTTGCAAACTCACTAGGCTGGCCAATCTCTCTTATCTTACTTGGATTTGTGATTATAGGATTGGGATACGGTTCTGTAAGTATTAATAAAAAGTATTTGAAGCAAAGCTAAAGTAGCTCTAAATTGCAAAAGACCGCGACTGGGAATCGCGGTCTTTTCGTTAACGGAAAACCGACCCTAGCAGTGGGTTTCGCTGTGGTGGTTGATGGACACATATGAAGAAATGACCTGAGTCAGATGAGATTTAGTACGCAATTAGTTGACACAATTTGTAACTACTTCCATGATTCCATACTAGCAGAAAGAGGTATCCGAAAGCTATAACTTCCAATTGTAAAGCTTCAATCCAAAAAATTGAAAAGGTGCAGCCACCAATCATTCCCTTTCACTAACTAGCTACTATTTATTCTCTATCACGCAGGCTAAATACGGTAACACTCGATCGGCAACTAGACCATAGCCAATATTGTTAGGATGAACAAGGTCGCTCATTAGACTCGGACGACCAATGATAGACTGAAGTGCATTAGGAACGTAGATGGCATTAGTTTCATTAGCAATCGTACGGTAGCGATTTTCTAGATTTGCATCAAAGACTCCCCCGCTGAAACCGATAACGATCACAATCGCTCCGTTAGATTGAACACGCTCAATCACTTCACGTAAGTTTTCAAAAGTTTCATTTTCAGTAATACCTTGTGAGTTAGGTAGCTTGCCACTAATACGTAGAATAAGCAGTCGGATTGCTTCGAGTAGACCAGGATTTTCTACACCATCACGCACTCGGTCATAGTAGCGTTGAAGAATGTCGTTGCCACCAAGCCAAACGATAACGACTGAAGGATCTTGAGAAATAACATCTCTATCTAGTCTAGCCAGAGCGTCGCGCGTAGTATCACCAGAAACACCAGAGTTTACAATATTTACACCCGCCTTACGCGATAGCTGACTTACATAGTCTTGGCCAGTACTCGCGCCAACACCAAAAGTTAAGCTATCACCAAAGGCTATAATAGGACCGTTGCTTGGCGGATAATTAGTAATCTGATTTAGATTACTAACTGAACATTGTGCCACACTGATTGCTACGGTTAGTGGCGAGGAGATAACTTTTACATCATAGCTATCATTCTCGAAGTACCGAAATTCATACTGATCAGCATCACTAACGGCAAAAATAACTGAGCGAGAAGTTCCTCTGCCTAGATAACTCCAGTCTATATATTGTTGATTTGTAGAGCCTACCTTATAAAGACCTACCCAGTCCCGCTCACTATTTACGGAAACAGGTGCTTTTATAGTAACCGTGATGCTTCCTCCAGGATTAATAGAGACACTTGATAACGTAAGAGTATAAGACTCAACCGGATCTTCAGGGTCTGGATTCGGATCTACGGGATCTGGATCTGGATCTGGATTCGGAGTAGACCCCACTGTAAAGGTAGGGCTAGAAGCTAAGCGATCAAAACCTGAGCCAGAAAATAAACGTGCTTGGTAAGTACCGGGCTCTACGTTAGATAGAGTAACGGTACCACTATTGGAGTAACTATTAATGTATCCCCACTGCTTATACTGGCTATCAGGAGCATTCAGTTTGTATATAGCAATCCAGCCAGTGCGGATAGTTCGATCAGTTGGAGCTGACCAGTTGAGAGTGACAATCGAACCAGTGAAGGTGGTTTGGGTGGGTTCAACAATATAACCTTCTTCAGCATGAAGAGCACTTGCTCCAATAGCAATGAAGGAAGTAAGCAATAAGACAAAGGTCGTTAAATAACGATAATTAAATAGACCAGTAACTGTTTGAATATAGTGTCTCAATTTTGTAAGTGTCACTTTACGACGAGGAACTCCTAATAACGCCGCAGAGATTACTTATTTCTTACAATAGCGAACAATTTTTCTTTTGCAAGGCTTTAATCATTCACCTTACTACAACAATCATCAATACAGAATTCTACTTTTCTCCTTGGTCAGACAAAGACTGCTATACTTCATTTATGAATATCTACTATGTTTTATTAGGAATTTTTTTATTACTAATGTTATGGACAATAGGAAGTTTACTAGTTGTGCGCACGATTGAAAAACCCACCTATAAAATTTTGGAGAACAAAGAAGGTTATGAAATAAGAGAATACCAAAGCTACATAGTGGCTGAGACAAAGGTAAGTGGCACAAGACAAGAAGCCCTAACGACCGGTTTTCAGATTATTGCTGATTATATTTTTGGAAACAATATCAGCAAAAGTAGTATCACCATGACTGCTCCAGTACTAGAGAGCCAAATCCCTGAGAAAATATCTATGACATCTCCAGTTCTTAGTACAGAAAACACTTCTGGTGAGCGAACCATCGCCTTTGTTCTACCGGCTAAGTATTCTCTTGAAACACTACCGATTCCAAACAACTCAGCTGTCACACTTAGAGAAGTTCCAGCTCACAAGGTAGCGGTCTTAAAATTTACTTGGTACGCTACCCCCGCTCGAATTGAGAATAAGAAAGAAATACTTACTTCTCTACTGGAGAAAGATCAAATGACGATAGCTGGAGATATTCAAGTTGCTCAATACAATCCCCCACTATCTATGCCGTTAATGCTCCGAAACGAAATCATCATTCCAATAGAATAGTGATCTCTCAGATTATTATCATTTCACGAACTAGACAAATCCCCTTCAGACAACACTCAGAACACTAGTTAAAAATGAAGAGCCGCGACTGAGGAGTCGCGGCTTTCGTTTGGCAAAACACCAACCCTAGAAGTGGGTTTCACCGTGGTGGTTGATGGACACATACGGAGGAATGACTTGAGTCAGTTTCTTCAAGTTCTTAATCGCCTCTTTGGCATTGGGACCCTTTGCTTCACAATCGGGCTTCAGGGCTCCAAGCTTGTAGAGAGCACACCACTTGCCAGTACTTCCCTTGCGTCCACCGCCTATGGCACCGTTACCGTGCTTGCGGTACGGCTTGACCACGATGAAATAACCCAAAACAACCCGTCTTGTTCCCATTTACTGTTACCTCTTCAAAGAAATTGCCAACCGCCACTATAACAAAGGAATAAATTTAATCAAACTTTCTGTCAAAAAAATTAGTTTACTAAGCAAAGAATAAATACTGGATTAGCCAAACAATTATTGCAGTAAAATATCCGACCAGAGCTGGTACAAAGGCAATCTTAAAGTATTGCTTAAAACTTAATTCTTTTATCATTCCCATAGCTACTACTCCTGCAGCTGAACCAATAACCAGAAGTGAACCCCCCGTCCCGACACACAAAGCCAGTAATACCCAAATGTGAAAATCATTAGTATGCAATATATCTATTGCGGCAGCAGTTAAAGGAATGTTATCAACCAAAGAAGAGAAAACTCCGAGTAAAACACTTCCAGCTACTAAGCGTCCAAAAGCTGGCTCTTCACCAAACAAGTTGTTAGAGATATATTCAAGAATACCTAGGAAGCCCAACGCACCCACAGCAAACAGGATACCTATAAAGAAGAGCAAGCTGGTAATATCGATTTTTCCGAGTAATTTTTCAATCTCAACCGAAAGATGAGATTTTTCATTTGAGGTATTGGTAAACCAACCAATCAAGAGTCCAACCATACCGACACCAAATAACATACCCATAAATGGTGGGAGGCCTACATAGTGAGCAAGTGGTGGTAGCGCAAATGAAATAAAGGTTGCAGAAATGACGATTTTCTCTCGGCGTGACAAAACTACATTTTCAGGTACGGATAGTTTTTCATCTGCGGTATCGCCTTTAATTTGTCTGTATAATAAAAATGTACTAACTAAGAAAAGAGATAGCGCGGGTAAAAATCCCCACATAATTATCTCTAAAGCGGTAAACTTACCAGCCAACCAAAGCATAATAGTAGTAACATCACCTACTGGCGAGAATGCTCCACCGGCGTTCGCAGCAATTACAATTGAGGAAGCGGCTATGAGTAAATTTCTTCCCTGAAAAAATCGTCTGGCAATTTGCACCATTACAATTGTGGTCGTTAGGTTATCTATGACAGCAGAAAGGAAAAAGGCTATTAGTGAAACCAAAACTAGCTGACCCGCATCTTTAAGTCCAAGTGAGAACAGTTTGGCACGAAGTAAATCAAAGAAGCGGTAATGGACTAATATCTCTACTAAAGTCATTGCGGCCAAAAGAAAAACGACCAAAGAGAAGGTTTCTCCCGAAATATCATGGAGGGCTGTTTCTAGAGTATGATGATCAACTGACGTAAGAGAAATCGCTCCCCATAAAACAGCTCCGAGCGCAGTCGCAGTGATTGACTTATTAATTTTCCAATAGTGCTCAAGCGTTATAGCTACATAACCAATCACAAACAGCACACTCGCAAAAATAATCATAATTACAACTTAAGGTAGAGTAAATAAAAAAACCCTATCCCCTCTACGAGAATAAGATCAAATAAGTTCTTGATGTTCTAAATACGCAATACCTGTTTTGTGTTTCGCATCAAGTGTTGGCATTAGTCTCCGTGCACTATTGGCCCGAAGTAGAGTTAACGCTTCAGACGAAGGTACAAAACGATATTCTAATAATTGTGGCGGAAGTGAAATTTGTGAAATTTGTTCCGATGTAAAAACTCCTCCATCAAAAATAAACATGACATACTCCTCAGGAGCTCCCCGATAATCAAGACTGAGAAGTCTATGCGGACCATCAATCTTTATACCGAGTTCAGACATTATCTCTCGTCGACAAGCGGCACTAGGAGATTCACCAACTTCAACATAACCACCTGGGAAAATCCAGCCATCTTTATGTGCCGGCCTTACGATGAGCACCTTGCCTTCTTCGTCAGTAATAATTGCTGCGACAACAATATCTTTTGATATTTGATGTTTCACCCTTTTATTATACTAATATTTAATTGTTGTTTAATACTTTAACTATAAGTAATTGACACCAACCTGACTTTTGCGCTTTAAGATAAGTATATTTTGAAAATCTGAATTGTATTGTCTAATTTAGAGATCCCAAACAACTGGTTAAATCAAGCTAAAAAATAAAGTATAATTTATTTAGCTTGAAAATTACTTAACTTAATAGCACACAATATGAATGAGAGAATTAATGAAGCTCCAAAACTAAGTAAGCACGAAGAGGACCTACAGTGGGTTAGAGGAATTTGGACCGAGGCCGCTGAAGCTTTGGCTAAAAAACTAACCCTAAAAGATAAAGCCCTAAATGGTGAAGAAGGTGTTACCTACACTGTCACTGACGCCATGGAAATAATTGCCGATGAAATCAATACTCGAATTGATATGTATGAAAGCCCAATTAATATAGGTCCTATAATAAACGATAAGACACCAAAGACAGAGGCTGAAATGGCGAAAGATAAAGAAAAGGCTGACTATTTAAAAGGAACAAGATATCATCAAACTGAGCAAGTTGCAGTTTCTGTCTTAAATGAGAGAATTGGTGATATGAATACATTTGAAAATGCGGCACCTAGAAGCGAATCAGAACTAGACCTTGAGACATTAAAAAATAGACTATCAGAATTAAATGCTGAAGCAGATAGACTACGTAAATTGATAATTGAAAGTGGTGAGAATATTGATGTAGAACTTGGCTCTGAAGCATATATTGACCATGGATATACAGCTAGACTAAGGGAAGAAATTGAACCAGAGATTAAAGAAATCGAAGAAAGATTAAAAAATGCAGATGATCAAGATTCAGCTCAAAGAAATCTTAACATCTAGTTAATAACAAAAAATTCCTCGTGTTTAAAAACACGAGGAATTTTTTGTTATTAACTAAGCCCTTATCTTCCATCCCCTCTTAAATAATTGAGTAACTAAAGTGCCAAGCCCTATTACTAATGCCATTATGATTATCAGTCCAACAGAACTATTGGCTTCACTTATCCCAATCATACTACTTCTTATACCATCAGCGAAATAGAAAAAAGGATTTAGTCTTGTTAAGGTTTCTGCCAAGTCTGGCAAAAAAGTCACTGAATAAAATATTCCACCCAAGTAAGTCAATGGAGTAATAATGAAGGTATTCATCACTTGGAGTTGTTCAAAGCTTTCAGCCCAAAGTGCGACAATTATTCCTAAGATAGCAAAAATTGAAGAAATACTTGCTACATAAAATACACACCACAGTGGATGCACCAATGAAACCGCTCCAAATAATATTCCAACCAAGAGGATTAGAAATGAAACCATTAGCGCTCTCATTACGGCACTACCAACCAAACCTACCAACATTTCGATATACGAAAATGGTGCGATTAGTATTTCTTCGATACCTCGAGTAAAACGCATAAAATATAAAGCTGAAGAAGCACTAGCAAAAGAAGCATTTATAACCGACAACATCAAAATCCCCGGAAACACAAAAGAAATATAAGGCACTCCCGAAACCTCACTAATTTGCGAACCAATCACAGTACCAAAAATAAAGATGTAGAGTGTCGCCGAAACCATTGGCGCCACCAATGTTTGTATCACCACTCTCATTGTACGCTTCACTTCCCTGCGTAGCATTGTGTATAGACCGATAGTATTTATTTTCATATGGGTAATAAAATTAAGAATTACTATCTCTAGTGATTTTTAGATAAGCCTCTTCAACACTACCGTACTCTTGTATCAAAGAATTTTTGGTTCCTTCGGCAATAATCTTGCCTTTATTGATAATGGCAATTTCGTTACAGAGATATTGAATTTCCTCCAAATAATGTGAAGTTAGAATAATTGTCTTACCTTGTTCATTTAACTCTTTTAGGTACGCCCACAAATCTCGCCTTTGCTCTACATCAACCCCAGCCGTCGGCTCATCTAGAATCAGTAGGTCTGGGGTATGGATTAGTGCCCGACCAAGCATAGCTCTTCGCTTTAGTCCGCCAGAGAGTTTTTGAAATTTAACATTTCGATGAGCTTCTAAATCAAATCTTTTTATTAACTCTTCGATTTTTATCACTCTTTTTTCTTTGGGAATACCATAGTAACCACCCATAAAATCCATTAGTTCGGCTGGTGTAGCAAAGATATCAACATTGAATTCCTGTGGAGAAAGACCGACCTTGGTTCTGGCAAGCTTGTACTCAGAAACTACATCTGTTCCATCTATCAAAATTTGCCCGGAAGTAGGTTGGGCTATACCAGTAATACATTGAATAATGGTACTTTTGCCGGCGCCATTTGGTCCTAGTAGTCCGAAAAAACTGCCTTTGGGGATAGAAAGACTTACCTGGTCAACCGCCAATTTGGCCTTGGGTCCTTTACCGTAAATTTTAGTTAAGTTTTTAATTTCCAACATCATTGAGGAATTTGACATGTTTGTAAGCATAGCACAATTGAGTCTAAAGGGCTTTTGTGTGACAATACAAGCATAAATAATAAATATGGGAAAAGATTTTAATGAATGGCCGACCATTGAAGGAAATGAAATAACAGAGACACCCAATGTTGTTTCAGACGGTTTTAGTCCAGAACCAGATCCAAGTCAGTACATTGTCACCCAACAAGAAACCTCGCCAGTAGCACCTAAAGTTGGTATCGAGATAGATTCAAGTAAAATAGATAGACTTAGTGATACTAATATCGCTCCTAAAATTACTGACACTGAGACAGTTTTTTCTGGCCAACATCATGAAAGCGGAGTAAAGAGTACCCTAATGAGAAGTGGATTTGATAACGAACCTTCAGGAAATCTAACTAATATTCCTAAAGGTTTTAAGGCGCCAGCACCAGTCCGAGCACCTAGAGTGGAAGAACAAAAAAGTTTGCTTAGAAGATTATTTGGTGGATAGTAATTAAATGTAAAAAGCGCCTTAGGCGCTTTTTACATTAGTTGTGAGGAAACAGCTTTAGCAAATCCTTCATTAAGTAAATTTCTTTTTCCTGTGCCGAGATTATTTTTGTAGCCATGTTCTGGACTTCTGGTCTTGTTTGGAGCTCCAAAGTTTTTTTAGCCACAACGACAGCCATCTCATGGTGAGCTATCATGTCCTCAAGAAAAACTTTATCGAGTTCCGCACCAGATAAATCTGTCAGTTCACGCATCATTGGTTCATACATACCAACGTCTTCATACATCGCCCCATACCAAGAAGAGTACCAGGACTCCATTTCTTCAATTTCAGTTGTTTGACTTTCAATAATTGACTCTACCAAATCACGAACCGGCCTTAGAGTTCCGCCCTTTTCTTTAACTATCATAGCCGTAACCACCGCTTCTCGATGATGGGGAATCATGTGTTCAATAAAATCTCTTTCGGAATTAATCATCACTAAGTGATTTCCGTGATTCATTTCATGGGTATTTTCATTATGTAAAAAAGTAAGTGAAAAAATTAAAACTCCTAGCAAAGCTATACCAGTTCCTAAAATTATTACTTTATTTTTCATATTAAATTACTCCTTGTTTTATTAAATTTAGCCTTAATTTGGTTCGAATTTTAACAAAGTCCGCCTCTTCATAAAAAGCCAATATTTTTCTCTCTTTCAAATCTAGTCCTAGTGGCTTATCCTCGAGGATAAAAGCCAGGAAGGTTTCGGCCATATCTTCATCAGGATTCATAGTAGCGTAATCACTAACAAAACGACTCGAGTTATTATCATAATAGTCACTCATGATAGAAAATCTAGTACTGGCAGAAGCTTGCTTTACCCTACCCTCATGACGAGTATCAGAAGTTGTCCAAAACATATCTTTGAATTTATTTTCAAAATCAGGTTTTGAAAATAAAACTATGTGCCCATACTCGTGTATGTATAAATTAATAAATGACTCAACAACTTGCTCATCGTTTTCAATGTAGCCATCTCTATTAACACCTACAATCCACTCTTCTGTCCCAGCAATAAGTTCGACAAAGGCCCCCAAGTCACTGCTCTCATTTTTGAATACTCGCCACTCCTTAATATTGCTTGTTACAACATCCTTTCCAATTACGGAAGAAAATAAATCAAAAAGTTGTCTATCGACTGGACGAACTAATTCACCTTTTTTTAAACTTACAAGCTCTCCTCTATCAACCAAATATATTCTCTCGGTTGGTAAATCAAAGAACACAGCATCGTGCGGAGTATAGTTTGAAAAATAATTAGTTCCAGTTCGTTCTTGAAGAATGGTCTGTAGTCGCAAGACCTCAGCTAACAACTTTTGAATTTGCTCTAAGAGCTGAACTCTGGCTTGCCCTGATACAACTTCACTAGTATTAGCAAACGAAACAGTCGGAGCTAATGTAATAGTTACGATTAAGAGAAAAATAACTACTTTGGGGATAAATTTGATCAACATGTCTTTTATCATACCTTATTGGTACGTAAAGAAAACTTGCATATTTCAAACCAAACCTAAACCAAAGTTAGATAAATTGATACTGCATGTAAATCGTTTTCGGCCTTTATAATTCCCTTATTTGATATATAGAAAAACGCTGTTCCAATAACAAACTTATGCAATCGAAAATTAAGCTCGTTTGTAGCGACTGGTCGTTGAGTAAACGAAACACCATCCACTGTCTCACCTTTAAAACCACCGCTTAAATCGGACTCAAACCAGGCTGGTTGTTGATGTGGAGTAGTCCAATAAGTATCATTATCTAAATACGAAAAACTCATCTGGGGATAGAAAATAAGCAAAAACATCAACAAAAGTAGTCCGCTTCTCATTCGCGAACAATACTACTATAATTTAACCTGTCAAGAGACTGAGTTACTTTTGTGCCCAGGAGAGGACTTGAACCTCCACGGGTTTCCCCACACACACCTCAAGCGTGCCTGGCTACCAGTTACAGCACCTGGGCATTTATAATCTAAACTAAAATGTATTAATTAAAGATTCAGCGCAATTGTACGCAATATTTCCTTCACTTTCAAGCGCTTGCGCGATAACGACAAAACTCTATTGTTAGGATACATTGCTCCAAGCAATATTAAAGACTCATTTTTTGCATATTTTAATTGGTAACAGCCACCCTCTTTACCAGTAATATGTC
>JBGSVK010000073.1:0-2413 GCA_041752975.1 Minisyncoccia bacterium
GTGATAATCAATTATTGAAACAATAAGTATGATTGTAATTGTTCTCAGATCCGCTGTATCGCCATCCGTCGGTGTGAGTATAATCCGATAAGGATGCAAAATGTCCACCGCAAATTGTCCTTTCCTGTCACCAGTGAGGGAATGTAGGCGTGTTTGTGGTAGTTGAGAAATATCATGTAAATTTGCCGCCGCCTGCAACTCACTTATTCTGCGTATGATTCTAACTGCTTGAATGTCTCCGTACTTTGCCTTGAGCTTACTGTGGTCTTCGCAGAGTTTTTGAAACTTTCTGCTACTAAAGGAAATTTCCATGCTAATAATATAATAAAGGGTACCCTTGTAAACATAATACCTATATTACATGAGCCACTATGAGTTGTCAACAAGTTATTAACATAGTAGGTTATTTGAAAATTAGGTTAATTACTAAATTGATTAACCTAATTTGAAATATTTTCTTGCATTTCTGGAAACATCTTGATAAAATACTCTTGTCGGTATGGTCGTTCCGATTTAATAAAATTAAACAGATATTTTATGGCAACTTATTACATCAAAAAAGACGCAAGCAGTGACTACTACTGGATTCTTAAATCGAATTACGGTGAGACTGTCTGTAAGAGTAGTGAATCATACGAATCAAAGCAGGGCGTGAAGAAATCAATATCTTGGGCACAAGCAAACGGCAAAACTACAGATATAAAAGATTTGGCATGAGGTACTTGAGCAAACGTACTGGTCTATAGAGAACTTGAGGAGAAGGAGAAATGATTGCGTTGATGATACTCACCAACGGTGCTAGAAAGGTACACCTCGCTCAAAAAATAGCCATCTTCAATCAGGTGGTTATTTTTTATATAATCTTGCACCGAAGCCACTCGACCAAAAACTTCTTGTTCTTTCTATATCGTCTGACATATTAAAAGTATGGTAAAAGAATGACTAAAATCAGGTTTTTGAGAAGTGATAAAAGAACGGGAGGTGTGGAGTGACGTTACCTTGAAGCTTGGGGAGGTTACAGGCATGTTGTGAGGCATATTTATTCTAATTGATCTGTAAGAAGCATTCTAGGGTTTTATATTGCCCATTATGAGTCCCTATTCAAGCCATAACTTTTACAAAGTCGGTTGTTATTGTACAATCAATTATATAATCTAATTACAGTAAATTATTTATGTTTGAAAAACCTGGAGCAAATGCAGAAAGTATTGGTAAAGAAAATTTTAAGAACACTCTCCGTGCTCTCGCTTTCATTGGTACTGTTACAAGTGCTACCGTGAGTATTCCTGAAAAATCACTGGCTGATGAATCAGGAGCTAGTCATGAGGGTTCAGAACAAGTTGAAGTAGAACATACTTTTATCACTATGCTTAGGTCTCGACTTGAAACCCAGGATGCGATTCGAGATACAGCTCTCAATGAAATGGAGAATATATTTGGGTCAATAACCGAATCTCTCAAAAGCAGTGAAATCAGCACAGAAGATGTTGAAGGTTTTTTATCACAAGCTCAGGCTATTGTCGACTCATACCAAGATGAAGTTAGTCGCGTACAACAGAGCATCGCTGTGGTTGGTATTTCTGAAATAACAGCCGAAAGTTTGAGTCAGCTAACCCCTTTAGACTCTGAGCTATTACAGGTTGCTGCCGGAGGTCTTAAGAGCGCGCAAACTGACCTTCGTGAAGCCGTGGCACAAGTGGATAATCTCACACTGGTCGTTAATCTGATGGTCGCACCCGATAGTGAATTACATAATAAAATTTTAGATTTCTGGAAAAGTAATCCTAGTTTGGGTAAGTAGTGATAAAGGAGTGGGTGGTTAGTCACTTAATCACTGTTCAACATAAATAAAATTTCCACCAATACTCTGGAGGTCGTAATTCTGAACGGCAGGCAACTGAACAGGTCAAAACTATGACTGCAGTATTTGATATTGCTGGACCATTGTATCAAGCAGACCCTTTTTAAGGTCAACCAATCTCAGGGTACTCAGTCGGGGAAGTGTTTAGTTTAACAACTCGCTAACAGAAACATCAAGCGCGATAGCTATCTTCTCTATTGTTGAAAGTGTCGGATTTTGCTTCCCAGACTCTATGGTACTGATGTAAGCTCGATCAACCCCAAGAGCTCGACATATATCGCCTTGCGACATATGTTTTCGTGCCCGAATCTTTTTCATATTTGACGCAAGCTTTCTAGACGAATTTGTCATAAGTAATTTTAAGTATAGGTAATGTTGTGACTTGACACAATGGTGTAATAAAATACACTATAGTTACGCCGAACCAAAACCAAAAAACCTTTCCTTTGTTTGTTAAGGCGGGAAGGGGTCGGGGGAGGGACGCAAAAATGAGGAAGGTTTTTTGGTTTTGGACGTGACCAACGGGAACGTCCCGAGGCGCCGTCGTTAGTA
>JBGSVK010000074.1:0-10774 GCA_041752975.1 Minisyncoccia bacterium
CTACTTTTTTTTAGGAACCATCGCACTATTAATTGGTGTGGCTTTTTTTGGTGAGGATGTGATGGGTGCAAGACAACGTTTTGATTTGGGTTTTTTCTCACTCCAAGTCTCTGACCCCGCCAAGTTGGTGTTAATCGCACTTTTGGCGAAGTACTTTGCTAAAAGACACGAGTTAATTGGAGACATCAAACATGTAATTGTTTCGGGAATATATATGATGTGTATTTTCATTTTGGTTTTCCTGCAACCCGACTTTGGTTCGGCAATGATTTTGCTGGGAATTTGGTTTGGAATGATTTTGGTAGCAGGGATACATTTTAAGCATGTAGCGGTCGTATTTTTGATTGGTGCCGTGGCTCTTATGGGGTTATGGAACTTTGCATTTCACGATTATCAAAAGGCTCGTATCATGACTTTCCTTGATCCTTTATCCGATATTAGAGGGGCGGGATACAACGCCTATCAATCAACTGTAGCTGTGGGTTCAGGTGAGATTTTTGGGAAAGGAATTGGTTATGGAACTCAATCAAAACTTTTATTTTTACCTGAATACGAGACAGACTTTATTTTTGCTGCCTTTGCCGAAGAATGGGGACTTTTGGGAGTAGCTTTATTATTTTTATTGTTTGCAATATTAATTTGGCGATTAATTTTACATGCTGTGACCGGAGCCAGTAACTTCGAAAAACTTTTTGCGACTGGAGTGACTATTTATTTACTGACTCACTTCTTTATTCATGTCGGTATTAATATTGGATTATTACCTGTGACTGGGACAACTATTCCTTTCTTGAGCTATGGAGGCTCGCACTTAGTAACTGAATTTATGGCGGTTGGTATGGTATTAGCAATGCGACGTTACACTCCAATTGTATCTAGTTCAAAAGATGATTTGTTTGAAGATTACCGAACGTAAATCTCAAGAGTCTTTTTAAACATAGTGAGCAAATCAAAATTGTTTTTGATATGTCGACTCAGGTTATCGGAGTAGATTGAACGTTTGTCGGGATTGTTGAGCAGGAAGTCTAGGGCATCGACAATGCTCATATGGTTTTGCGGATTAATAAGCAGGCCGGATTCGTAATCGCTAACCACTTCAGGTATTCCACCGACATTACTGGCGATACTTGGTAGTCCAACTAGGCCAGCTTCAAGCAGGGAGTATGGGAGACCTTCTTTTAGAGAAGATATTACGTACATATCAAAAGCCAATAAATACTGTCTGGCGTCGGCTTTGTAACCAACAAAATTTACATATTCGGTAATGCCCTTTAATTCAACTTGTTCCTGTAAAGAGCTTTCAAGATCTCCTGAACCAATGATGGTATAAAATATTTTTGTCTGATGGACACTATTAAATTCTGCAATGGCATCAATAACGGTTGTGAGGTTCTTGTTGTGATTAATCTCTCCATGAGTAATTAACCATATGTTTGAGAAATGAGCTTCAATAATTTCGGGAGAAAAAAGTCTTGCCCTGGCCTCCTCTCGACTTAGAAGAGGGAAGTTGCTTATCGAGGGATGGATAACACTTGTCTTGGATAATACTCCCAGCATGTGAGTATGTGCTTTGTCATTTTCACTTACCAAAATCACTTCGTGTGAAAAAATACTAGTTAAATATGAGCCTAACCAAGCTACTGATTTCCAAACCCAACCTCTTGGCTCAAGAAATGGCCAGCCGTGAGCGGTAAAGACAATCTTGGGAACAGACAAGATTCGGCCACAAAAAGATCCGAGTAAGCCAATCTTTGAGCTATTGAGATGGATGATGTCTGGTTTGTAGGTACGAATAATTTTTATCAATGAAGAAATTGCTTGAATTTCCTTCATAAAATTAATATCTCTTTGAGCGCCAGCTATCTCAAAGGTTTTAATTTCAACCTCATTTAGTCTGGCAACTAACTCGCCGTTTCCACCGCAGGCTACTGCGACTTCAAAACCTTCAGATTTCATGGCTACTGAAAGTTCAAAAACGTACCGCTGTGCACCACCAAAGTTTGATTTTGTAACAATGTAGAGTATTTTCTTCTTGGTTACTGGTTCCATACTACTAGCATAGCGTATTTAATGGTTTGTCGCCAAAGTCTGGTAGGGGAGCCTTTGCTTGCCATTTCCCTAGACTTCGGTACGATATGACTAAATAAATAAATTATGGGCGAGAGAACGCGTGAACTCACATTACTAATTATTGGCGACGTTAGCGTTTTTATTGTTTCGTTGTGGCTGACTTTATTGGTTCGCTATTTTGAGGTCCCAAGCCTTCAGCTTTTTGCTGACCATCTGGGACCTTTCTTGACACTTTCTACTGTCTGGTTGTTTGTTTTCTTTATTGCAGGTTTGTACGACAAGCATACGGTTTTTTTAAAGTCTCTTCTGGTAAGTCGGATAATTAATACTCAAATTGTAAACAGTATTATTGCGGCGATGCTCTTTTTGGTTATTCCATTTGGAATTGCTCCCAAGACAAATTTGGTTATATATCTAATATTGAGTGTGTTTCTACTAACTTGGTGGAGAATGTCACTCTATAAGCATATTGAACCAAAAACTAAACACCGGGCTATTTTATTGGCAGATGGTCCTGAGGCGATAGAGTTGGTTGATGAGACAAATAATAATGATAGATACAGCTACACATTTGTGCGAATCATCGATGAGGCTACAGCACAAAAAACTGAAGATTTCGAAGAAAAATTATTAAAACTCATAGAAAAAGAGAGAATCGATATTGTGGTTGCCAATCCCAATAGCAAGTACGCTATTACTGCCTTACCAAAGATTTTTGATTTGTCTTTTCTTCGTTTCAAAATCACCTTTCTAGACTTTAATAAAGTCTATGAAGATACTTTTGATCGTGTGCCGGTTAGTTCAATAAAGTACGATTGGTTTTTAGCTAATATTTCACAAACATCTAACGCTCTTTACGACGCCGCTAAGCGTGCACTTGATATTGTTGGGGCAATTATCCTACTAATTCCTTGTATCATTATTTTCCCGACCATCGCAACGTTAAATTATTTTACCGACCGGGGACCACTACTTTACCGAACTGTTAGGACTGGTCAGTTTGGTAAGCCTGTTACGATCTTAAAATTCAGAACAATGACTGGTATGGATCAGGGTAATGAAGGCTTAGCCACTAAGCATACCGTTACCAAGCTAGGTGCGATTTTGCGCAAATCGAGAATAGATGAGTTGCCTCAGTTAATAAACGTTTTGAAAGGGGAATTGTCTTTTATTGGCCCTCGTCCAGAAATGCCAGCCCTAGTAGCTGAGTACGCTAATAGTGTGCCGTATTATAACGCCAGACATTTTCTTAAGCCTGGTCTTTCTGGTTGGGCACAGATAAATAATTTTGAGGTGCCGAGAGGAGGTATAGATATTGAAAGAACAAAGATAAAAGTTTCTTACGATTTATACTACTTAGAAAGACGTTCGCTTTTCTTGGATATTCAAATCGCCCTTAAGACAATTGCTACCATTATAATGAGAACGGGGAGTTAATAATTTAAGAGATTCTTGAGGATGATTTTCTCGCTGTCCTCACTTATGGCATTGGCGTTGCGGACGCTTAAAATTATCCCCAAGGGTCTCTTCATCTTGTGATGTTGTTCAAGACAGATTACCTAAACATAGACCAAAGGCCAATTACTGCTATACTACCTTTTTATGATTTTAGTTGATGGAAAGAAAATTGCTCAAGATATTTCTGCTTCCGTAGCAGAGGCTGTTTCAGCTATGTCAGTAAAACCTTCAATGACAGTGATTGCCTGTAATCCAAATTTTGAGACCCAGAAGTATTTGGCACTGAAAGAGCAGAAAGCTCTAAACCTAGGTATTTTGCTGACTGTCCAAATACTGCCAAACGATTCAAATACTGAGACTATAGTTGATTCAGTAAATGAAGCGGTAAAAAATACTAATGGTATTATTGTTCAATTGCCACTACCGGCACACATAGATGTAGAAGCCGTTTTGGCATCTATTCCACCTTCTCATGATATTGATGCCTTTTCATATCAAAATGGCGTTACTAGTGTCTTGCCGCCTGTTGTCGGTGCAATTGATGAAATTTCTAGAATCAATGATCTTGATTGGTTTGATAAGAAAGTCGTCATTTTTGGTAAAGGTAAATTGGTTGGGGCGCCGACTTTTGAGTACGCAAAAAGACAAGGGGCTTTAGTTAGTGTTGTGACAGAAGAAACAGAAAATGTCCTTGATATTACCAGGAAAGCAGACATCGTTGTTTTGGGAGTTGGGAAGCCAAATCTTCTTACCATAGATATGGTTAAAGATGGGGTGGTGGTTTTTGATGCGGGCGCCTCGGAAGATGGTGGGTTACTAGTTGGAGATTCAAACCCTGAAGTTTCTTCTAAAGCCTCAATATTTACCCCAGTTCCGGGTGGAATTGGACCAATAACCATAGCATTACTATTCCGTAACCTCTTAGACTTGGTCTCTCGTCAATAGAAAGATGGGTTTTTATATGCTATAACAAGCAACATATTTTGTCGTTAATTTATGAAAAACAATCAAACCCCATCCTCAGGTTCAGAAGCATTTCTAAGAATTTTTAAAGCCCTAACACTTATTGGAGTATTAGGTTATCTAGCTTTTTTTGTTTATAACAATTCTGTTTCTGAAAATTCAACACATCCATTTAAGCTTGGTTTAGATTTGGCAGGAGGTTCTCATTTGGTTTATGAAGCTAATACAACTGGAGTAGATCCAATGGAAGTCAAAGAACTAATGAATGTCTTGCGAGATGTGATTGAAAAACGAGTTAACCGACTTGGGACAGAAGAAAATGCTGTTTACGTTGAAAGAAGTAGTATTGTTTCTGGTGACCCAAGAGAAAGATTGGTAATTGAGCTCCCAGGTGTGACAGATGTGTCTGAAGCCGTTGAAGAAATTGGACGTACTCCACTACTTGAATTTAAACTAATTGATAGAGAAAAGATGGAGCAACAGAATCAGTTGCTGATTAATTTAGAAAATCAAAACTCAAGTACTACTGATCCAGATGTGATTGCTTCAGCTGTGGCTGAGATTGGCGACCCATACATAGTTACTGGTTTGACTGGGCGCTATCTTGAAAGTGCTAGATTGGAATTCTCTGGTGGACAATCAGGGCAACTTTCAAACGAGCCACTTGTTTCTATTCGATTTACTCCAGAAGGAGGTGATCTCTTCGCAGACATAACTAGAGAAAACGTGGGCAAGCAACTGGCCATCTTTCTTGATGGGCAAGTTTTATCAGCTCCAAATATCAATGAAGTAATTGTTGGTGGTACAGCGGTAATTTCTGGTGGGTTTACAGCTGTTGAGGCTCGAGAGCTGGCTGAAAACTTAAACTTTGGAGCTCTGCCGGTGCCGATAGAATTAGTAAGTACTCAAACTATCGATGCTACTTTGGGGGCAGGTGTAGTCAATCAGAGCTTTAAAGCAGGAGTAGTAGGATTTGCTCTGATTTCAATCTTTATGATTCTCTGGTATCGAGTGTCTGGACTTGTCGCTAGTATTGCTCTTTGTTTCTATATTGCTTTATCTCTAGCTATATTTATGTTTATTCCAGTAACATTGACCGCTGCCGGTCTGGCAGGATTTGTGCTATCACTCGGTATGGCAGTCGATGCTAATGTGCTTATCTTTGAGAGAATGAAAGAAGAATTTCGTTCTGGTAAAGGTAGTCGTGAATCTGCCCAAGAAGGTTTTCGTCGCGCTTGGACAGCAATTCAGGATAGTAACGTTACTGGACTTCTTTCGGCAGTAATTTTGTTTTGGTTTGGAACTTCTTTAATCAAAGGTTTTGCACTAGTACTTGGTTTGGGTATCATTACTTCAATGCTATCAGCGATTGTCTTTACTAGAACGCTATTAATTGCTCTCCCAGATAAGAAACGTACTGATAGCGGTATTTGGCCTTATTTGTTTGGTACTGGTCTAATAAAAAAATAAGTATGGATATCATTCGTTACAAAAAATACTTTTTAATTATCGCTGGCGTGATTGTTACTTCGGCAGCTGTGATTGTCTTAACTTTAGGATTCAAACCTAGTATAGATTTTACTGGAGGCTCTTTGACTGAAGTTCGTTATACAGCCGTGCCGGAAAAATCCTTAGTGGAAGAAAAAGTTGGTGAACTAAATTTTGGTGGTATTTCAGTTCGACAATCTACCAGCGACGCTGGTTCAGGATATCTGGTCAGCACACGTTCATTAAATGAAGAAGAAAGAGCAACTCTTGGTCAGGCACTTATTACTTTGGGTGAAGGTGGGGAAATTTCACGCTTTACTTCAGTTGGTCCAGTGATTGGGCAGGAATTAAAAGATAAAGCGGTGTGGGCAATTGGAGCGGTGTTATTTTTGACTGTTTGTTACGTTGCCTTTGCCTTTGCTGGTATAGGATGGCCGGTCAGTTCTTGGGTTTATGGTTTTATTACCATTTTGGTTTTGATGCACGACATTTTGGTTCCAATGGCCGCTATGAGTTTACTGGGGTATTTCCTTGGCGCTGAAGCAGATATTCTTTTTATTACTGTACTACTGACAATACTTGGTTATTCGGTAAACGATACAATTGTTATTTTTGACCGAGTAAGAGACAAGCTCAAGCAACACCGAATTGAAAAACAAAGAGTAGTAAATGTCCCAGGCGCAATGAAAAGAACTGAGATTACTTACTCTATTCCCAAGCCGTTTAGTGAAATTGTTGGTCAAGCAGTAGATGAGACCATGGCTCGTTCAATCAATACTTCAGTTACTGTCCTCCTGGCTCTGATTGCCCTGTATTTCTTTGGAAGTTCAGTGACGCAAACTTTTATTTTGGTATTGATGGTCGGAGTGGTAGCGGGTGCATATTCTTCAATCTTTATTGCAAATCCACTTTTGGTACTCTACGAAGAATGGCATACCAAAAAAATGGCTGAAGAGTCAACTAAATAACATTTTATGATAATAGGTATTACCGGTTCAATTGGTGGAGGAAAAGGAACGGTTGTTGAATACCTATTATCAAAACATCGCTTCTTGCACTACTCAAGTAGTGGTCTACTAGAAAAAATCTTGAAAGAACGAGGAGAGGTGGTTGATAGGGATGGAATGAATCGAATAGCCAATGAACTGCGGGCTCATAACCCAGCTGGTGTTCCGGCCGAAAACTACAAGCGCTATGAAGTTGAGGATGGAGAGAGTGACGCAATATTTGAATCGATACACTCAGTACCTGAAGCTGAGTTTATCAAGAGTATGGGAGGGATTATGATTGGTGTTACTGCCGACCCTGATATACGCTACGAACGCATTTTACTGAGAGGAAGTGTCAAAGACCATGTAAGTAAAGAAAAGTTTATTGAACAGCAAAAACGTGAAGAAGCTGGTTCAAATGATCCAAACAAAAGTAACATCTTTGCCACACTCGCTCAGGCAGATTTTTTGATTGAAAATAACGGAACCTTGGAAGATTTACATGCTCAAGTTGATAAAATCCTCATGGTGTTAGATGAGCAGTTTTCTGAATTAGAGTAAAGTTGCTATCTTATTTTTGACTTAACCTCTATGCTAAAATTTAAGAGTAAATTTATAATTTAAACTTTTAATTTATGCATTGGTTCATTGATCCTATCGCAAAACAATATGCTGACTTTGAGGGGAGGACGGGAAGGGAGGCGTTCTGGATGTACGTATTGATTTATTGGATAGTTTTGATTGTGGCAAGTGTAGTAAATGAGACGGTGTCAATTATATTGTCATTTGCCTTATTTATTCCTAATCTAGCAATTACTGCTCGTCGACTACATGATGTCGGCAAGAGTGGGTGGTGGATGTTGGTTAGTTTGATTCCTTTAATAGGACCAGTGATTTTGATTATTTTTTGTGCTACCAAAAGTGACGTTGGTCCAAATCGCTTTGGTAACTCCACACAGTCTGGTTCTGGTCCAACCGGTTTGCCACCAATACCATCGCCAAGTCAAGCTCCTCTGGAAGTTCCCAAACCACCAACTGATAATGTATAAGCAAACAAATAAAATCACCTCCAAGGAGGTGATTTTATTTGTTTATTAGAAACTAGTTTGAGTGAATTCTGGTACCGACAAAGGGGACCTTGTGAAGGTAATTTACTACCTCTTCTAAGCGAGTTCCATTTATTTGAGCAACTTCAATGTTTAATCTTTGTGCTTCACGAGCAGCAACTGGATCAAATGGAGAAGATAAACCTGGCCCCCATTCTTCGGGTATAAGTTTTCTAAAATCATCCCAATTTATATCTTCAATTTTCTCTGCTTCAGGATTAGTTTTGGGGTTGTCAGTGTAAACGTAATCAGTATTTGAAAGATTGATTACCTTCAGAGCGCCAACTCGATCGGCAATCTGAATCGCTCGCAAGTCGGTTGAAGCACCCGGTCTGTAGCCAGCGGCAATAATGAGTGGAGCGCTTTTGGGTATGTCTAAAACTTCATCAGGATTAGTAATCATGACTGGATGAGCCAGCTGTCGAAAGATAGTTAATAGTAAATGACCATTTAGTCGAGTTGCATGTAGACCCAACCAGTCCAGGTCTTCATTTTGCATATCGCTTACCTCTGCAGCTGCTTCTTGATAGCGTCTAGCGGTCCGTCCACCTCCGGCGATGATAATAAAACGACGACCATTGGCCGTTTCTGTTTGAATAAACTTTTTTAGGTTGGTAAGAAAACTAGTATCGATTTGGTCTGGAACAATTAGTGAGCCTCCGACTGACATTACAATAGTTTCGCTTTGTGACATAACATGTAGATTGTACGCAATTTTGAGGGACTTTCCAATGTTATGCTGGTAGTATAATAGGATAACCAATAAATATGGACCCTAAACTAATCGAAGCCATCATTTTACGTATAAAAGCCGGCCATAGTAAAGAAAAAATCCAAGCCGAGATGTCTGCTATTGGCTACGATGAGGAATTTTTTCAGTCGGCTTATGACCAGGCTACGTCGGCCCTAGAAGGTAAGTTAGTTGAAGGAATTTCTCCAGCTGTTCTTTCAGAGGAAAATCCTTATCAAACAGCGCCGACTGTTGAGTTGCCTAGTTATCAAAATCTCTTAAAAGAGGGTTGGGTGTTGGCAAATCAAAATATACATCTGTTAGTAAAAGGGATAATTACTTTTATTGGCACCATTATTTTTTCTGGCTTAATTGCGGTCTTGCTAATTACTTTCATTCCTAACCATGGAGTGAATGATTATATTCTCAAGGTTGTCCTCTTGTTCATACTCCTTATTTTCTCCTCACTGGCTATTTTTGCCTGTTTTGCCGGAATGATTAGGGGTCTACTCAAGCGGAAAGAAAGTCAGCGTTATACCCAACATTTCATTTGGACGTATTTAAATATCGTTGGTCTAACTTTAGTTAGTTTGTATGTAAACTTTGTCACTCAAGTGGGGTACCTATTTTTCTATATTCCTGGACTAATGCTCAATGTTTACTTTGCTTTTGTGGTCTATATTGCTATCGATGGTCAGTACAAAGGAGTCAGTGCACTCACTGCAAGTACAGCTATGGTCTACGGGCGTTTCTGGTCAATTGTAGGAAGAGTTTTGGTTAGTGTCTTAATTTTATTTTTGGCAATCTTTACCTTGGCGCTTTTGTCTTCGTTGGTTGTTTTTGTAAATCCTTTTTGGGTACCAACTTTGATATTATTTATTATTTGTGGAATTGCGTTAGTGCTTTTCTGGCAACTTTGTTTTACTGTCTCTTTGTATGAATTTCTCAAAGGGGTCCCGCCGGCCAAACCATTACCAGTATCGGAAAGTAAATTAACAAATATTTACCGAGCAGTTATTGGTGTGGCTATAATTGGAATATTGATTTTTGTGGTTCTAATGGCGACTGTATTATTGGCAACTGAAACAAAACAGCATCGTTTTGTGTCTTCTGTAGAAATATCTGCCGATGCTACCAGTAAGCAAGAGTTGGTAATTGCTTCGCAAATGGCTTTTCAACATCAGGGAGAAATCGGTTCATTTGCAAATGTTTGTGAAGGATTGGTTTTGCCCAAAAATGCTTTGTGTCAAAGCTCAGAGCAAAACTTTGCTATAGAGATACCATTAACTTGGGGGCATTACTGTATAGATAGTTCTGGCTACAACGAAGTAACTAGGCGTTCAGTGATAGAGTCAGATATTTGTCGAAAAGATTAGTTTTCCTTATTAATCTTTGCGAAACCCCCATTCGTTGGTAATGGCTTCGATACGGTATTTTCTAGTGAGGGTAAATTGGTAAGTGCCCACGATAGTTAGGACAATAACTTTGACAACTTTAAAATTAATCCAAGCTTCGGGTGTTAGTAGGTGTCTAGCTATTTCATTGGCCAGACCAGCCAAGATAAAAATTATAATCCAGCGTCTAGCTAGAATTAACCAACCGATATTTTCCATCGCAAAAGTACGGTCAAAAATTAATTTAAGAATATTTATTTGAAAAGCTAATCCGATAGCGAGACTTATACCCATCATGAGGTAGTAGAGCGAGTCAGCAAATATTAGGGCATTAGGAATTTGATGAATAATGGTAATAAGTCCAGAAATTAAAACAAACACTCCGGAAATAATTGGTAAGACAGGAAATCTTTTTTCAAAGTACCAACCGGCCATAAGAGCAAAGAGGGTAGAGACAATCAAAACTCCAGTTGCAATATAAAAAGAGAAAAATTGTGCGGTAATAAAAAACGCCAAGACTGGAGTGAACTCATTGAGGAGATGAAAAAGAGCCTTTTTATTCATGGACAAGAAACT
>JBGSVK010000075.1:0-4256 GCA_041752975.1 Minisyncoccia bacterium
TGTTGCTATAAACAAAAAAACCGGCCAATTGGTAGCTGTAGGCCAAGAAGCTAAAACAATGCAAGGGAGAACCCCTCAGCACATCGAGGTCGTGCGTCCACTTGTTGACGGAGTAATTTCTGATTTTGAAGTGACCGAGGAAATGCTTGGTTATCTAATTAATAAAGTCCATGCTGATTTAAGAACTTTTGTTGCACCACGTATTTTGGTTGGTGTGCCTTCAGGTATTACAAACGTAGAAATGAGAGCGGCACGTGATGCCGCCAAGAACGCCGGTGCTCGTGAAGTATTCTTGATTGAAGAGCCGATGGCAGCTGCAATTGGTGCAAAACTACCGATTGGTAAAGCCGTTGGTAGCATGATTATTGATATTGGGGGAGGAACTACCGATATTGCGGTTATATCACTTAACGGAATTGTTGTTTCCAAGAATTTACGCGTTGCTGGCGATCATTTAAATGCTTCAATAACTTCATATGTTCGCGATCAATTCAAAATTTATGTTGGAGAAAAAACTGCTGAAGAAGCAAAAATAGCCCTGGCTTCAACTAGGCAAGAGGGAAGTGGAAATGAAATGATAATTAGGGGTCGTGATGTTATGACTGGATTACCACGAGAAGTAATTATTACCGCTAGAGATATTCATGACGCAATAGCAAATCAAGTTGATATTATTGTTGAGTCGACCAGAGCTGTTTTAGAGAAGACTCCACCTGAGGTATTGGCTGATATTATGCAGAGAGGATTTCATCTCTCTGGTGGCGGCGCTTTAATACCTGGCCTAAGTTCTTTTTTGGAAGAAAGTCTACAGGTGCCTGTAATTGTTGTGCCGGATCCTTTGCGGGCTGTGGTACGTGGTGCTGGAATTGTAATTGAAAATCTCGAATTATATGAAGATGTACTCATCGACAAAGAAGGCGAATTATCGCCAAAACTCTCGTAATATTTTACGTTTTTGGCTGGTTACATCTGCGGTCGTTATTTGTGCTGGATTATTGTTTCCTTGGTTAATATCCACTATTTCAGCGGTAGTTTTATATCCTGTACATGTGACAACTGCTTGGATTAAAGATGGAGATGGATTAATTCCGAACTATTTACGTACCAAAGCAAGTTTGGTGGCTGAAGTTGAATCATTAAGAGCTCAGATTGCTACAAGTGGCGGTACTCAATTATCTATTAATCAGCTTACTGAAGAGAATATGCAGTTGCGAGGAATGGCAAATGCTGCACCAGCTGAAAAAAGATTGGTAGCAAGAGTATTAGCTAGACCATCACAACTTCCTTATGATTTGTTGCAGATCGGTCGTGGCTCCAAAGACGGAGTTGTAATTGGAGCGCCTGTATATACTGGTGTAGATTCAGTGGTAGGTATTGTGGTATATGTTACTGAAAATTATTCTTTTGTAGATTTGTTTACTTCTCCAGGATTTGAATCAACAGCATTCATATTTGGACCAAATGTATTTTCTCCAATTGAGGGTATGGGTGGCGGGGTGGCTCGTGTCCGTCTACCGCAGGGGGTTTCTATTAAAGAAGGGCAAATGGTTATTTTACCAGGAGTCTCTAGTGGTGTTTATGGTGAAATAATTCGTGTTGAAAATGAACCTACCCAACCTGAACAATATGGATATATTACTCCTCCTTTAGCGATGAATAATTTGTTGTATGTTTCAGTTGGTCTAAGTGCTGTACAGGTAAAGACTAGTACGGAGATAGATGAAACCGTTAGAAATATGCTCAGAGAATCATTCAGGCTTGATACTAGTACTCTTAATAATTATTCAACCAGTACTGAAGAAGCTGTTGATTTGGAAAATTCTTCAACAACAAATAGTGAGACATGAGAACCTTAATTAGACTAATTATAATTCTTGTCATTGCTTGGAGTCTAGTTGCTCAAATATTCTTTTTGGCTGTTCCATTATGTCTTTACTATTTGGCAAAGAATGACGGATATGAGTTAATTTTGATTGCTATTTTAGTAGACGGTTACTATCAAGCTTTTTATCATACTCCGTTTCTAAGTATCTTAGCGGTTTTTTTGGTAGGATTAGTCAATTTAATAAAGCCTCAATTATTGATGTATACTGGTGACAATGAGGCTATTTCGTAAAAAATATCGTGCACCCGTTGAGTTAGATGAAGTTCTTTTGGATGCGTCAAATATTCCAGCCTTTAATCAAGCCCGGCTTGAAGGGAAGCGTGAACTACCTATTCCAGCCAGAAGCGTTTATGTGGTCGGCGCTGTAGCCTTGATAATATCTCTTGGTTTTTTAAGTAAGATATTTTCTCTTCAAGTTACTAAAGGAGCTGAATTTAATGCAATTGCTGAAAATAATAGTGTCAGTGAAGCTGTTATTATTGCTGAACGCGGTGTTATTTATGACAGAAATAATGAGTTAGTGGTTTGGAATGAAGTTGATGAAAGAGGAATTCATGATTTCCCAATTCGTGCATATACAGATCGACTTGGTTTGGGACAAGTGCTTGGTTATGTTAGCTACCCCAAAAAAGATAGTCGTGGCTTCTATTTTAGAACAGAGTATTTAGGAAGGAGTGGTGTTGAGTCAGCTTATGACGATAGTTTGCGTGGAAAGAACGGTAGTAAGATTGTTATTGTTGATGCGCTGCAAAAAGTGGTAGGTGAACACGCAATTTCAGGTACAGAAGTCGGCAATCCAGTAACACTTTCTATAGATGCTGGATTATCAGAAGCCATGTATCAAATTATCTCTACCTCCAGTGCTCAGGCCGGTTTCCGTAGTGGTGCTGGAGCGATTATGGATATTTATACTGGGGAACTTATTGCGATGACTAGTTTTCCAACTTATGACCCCGAGGTAATGGCCGATGGTCATGAGATTGATACTATTGAAGCTTACAACAATGACGATCGATTACCGTTTCTAAACAAAGTAGTTAGTGGAGCTTACACCCCTGGCTCAATTGTAAAACCATTTGTTGCTTACGCTGCGCTAGCTGAAAAAGTTATTGACCCAATGAAAAAGGTTGTCAGTACGGGTGAAATCGTGATCCCTAATCCATATAATCCAAGCAACCCATCACGCTTTACAGACTGGAGGGCGCATGGAGTAATGACTATGCGAGAAGCGATTGCCTTTTCTTCGAATGTTTATTTTTATATTATTGGCGGTGGATATGGTGACCAAAAAGGTCTTGGTATAACAAAGATGGCCGAGTACTATCGGTTGTTTGGACTTGGTTCAACCACTGGTATTGCAATTGCTTCAGAACAAGCTGGAGTTGTTCCTGATCCTGCTTGGAAGAAGGAAGTCTTTAATGATGACTGGCGACTGGGAGATACTTACTTTACAGCTATAGGACAATTTGGATTTTTAACTACTCCAATTCAAATGTTGAGAGCATATTCTGCTATAGCCAATGGAGGGATGTTGGTCGAGCCACATGTGATAAGAGGGGGGCAAGGCTCGGTAACAAACTTGGCACTTGATAAAGACTATCTACAAATAATTCACGAGGGTATGCGAAAGACAGTTAATTTTGACGGTGGTACAGCTAGAGCTTTAGATAGAAAAGACGTGGCGATTGCTGCCAAGTCTGGTACTGCTGAGGTGGGGGCAGGTAATGCTTATGTAAACTCATGGGCGGCAGGATTCTTTCCGTATGAAGAACCCAGGTATGCCTTTATTTTAATGATGGATAAGGCTCCAAGAAGTAACGCTTTGGGTGCAACTCGTATAATGGGAGATGTGGTTGAATGGATGAGTAAAAACCGTCCAGAGTACTTAGGAATTGAGGTACAGCAAGACATTTGATTAAAAAATTTGACCTTCAGTTTTAAGTGCGTATAATTGGGTAAATTTTATTGCATATGAATGATACACAAGCTTTTTTGACCGCTGAAAAATTTGAGGAATTAAAGAAAGAGCTAGACCACCTAAAGACAGTACGTAGAAAGGAGGTGGCAGAATCTTTGGAATACGCACGAAGTTTGGGAGACCTTTCAGAAAATGCTGAATACCAAGAAGCTCGAGACATGCAGTCGGCGATTGAGGAAAGAATTAGTTACTTAGAGAAGACAATCAAAGAAGCAAAGATTGTTGCTCATGAAAAGAAAGGTGGAGTTATCGGTTTGGGTTCAGTAGTAGTAATTCAAAAAGAAAAAGAGAAGGACGAAAGAAAGTACACAATCGTTGGTTCAGATGAAGCTAATATTCACGAGAAGAAACTCTCATACCTTTCACCACTTGGTGAAGCACTAATGGGCAAAT
>JBGSVK010000076.1:0-14055 GCA_041752975.1 Minisyncoccia bacterium
ACCACCAGCGGTCAAAACTAGTACACTCTCATCATCGGGAACCAAGTCTTCTTGTGAAAGTTGTTTCACTCCACCTTTAACAATCTTTGTCCTTCTATCATCACCATATTTCTCAGCAATTTCTAGCAAGTCATCTTTAACAATCTTCATCATTTTTTCCTTACTCTTGAGAATACTCTGGAGCTCTTTAATCAACTTTTGTACCTCAGCCAGTTCTTCTTCAATCTTCTTTCTTTCCAGACCTGCTAGTTTTTGCAGACGCATATCCAAAATAGCCTGGGCTTGAATTGGTGAGAATTTAAATTCTTTCATCAAAGCAGCATGTGCGGTCGGAACATCTTTAGAAGCTCGGATAGTCTTGATGATTTTATCAATATGATCTAGGGCCATCTTTAGACCTAATAAAATATGCTCTCGATCTTGTGCCTTACCCAAATCATAAGCCGTTCGACGACGAATAACTTCGGCTCGATGTTTGACGTATTCCTCCAAAATAACCTTGAGTGAAAGGGTCTGCGGAATACCATCAACCAAGGCCACCATGTTGTAGTGGAAAGTATCTTCAAGTTGAGTGTGCTTGTAGAGTTTATTTAAAACCGTTTGTGGCTGAGCACCGCTCTTGAGTTCAATTACAATTCGGATGTCCGAAGTAGACTCATCACGCATATCACGAATTCCTTCAATTTTTTTGTCACGAACCAAATCAGCAATTTTGATTTGAAGCTCAGCTTTATTGACCCGATACGGAATAGAAGTAATCACAATCATGAAAGCTCCGCGTTTGTCTTCGACAATTTCGGCTTCACCACGAACGGTTACACCACCACGTCCATTGGTATAAGCGTGGGTAATATCCTTTTGATTAAAAGCCACCGCCCCAACAGGAAAATCTGGACCTTTTACAAATTTCAAAAGATCATCAGTAGTAGCAGACGGATTATCAATTAAGTGTGCGACCGCAGCAGCAATTTCTCGTAAATTGTGCGGAGGAATATTGGTCGCCATACCAACCGCAATACCCAAAGAACCCATCAAAAGTAGATTCGGGACTGCCGCTGGAAGCACAATCGGTTCTTTCTTGGTACCGTCAAAGTTTGGCCGCCAATCTACAGTATCTTTCTCAAGGTCGCGTAGTAGCTCCTCAGCCAATTTAGACATTTTGGCTTCGGTGTATCGATAAGCCGCCGCAGAGTCTCCGTCAATCGAACCAAAGTTTCCTTGACCTAGCACTAGTGGGTAGCGGGTAGAAAAGGGTTGAGCTAGTTTAACCATCGCTTCATAAACCGAAGCGTCTCCATGAGGGTGAAGACTACCCAAAACGTCTCCTACTACCGTTGCTGACTTCTTAAACTTAGCACTAGCAGTTAGGCCATTTAGGCGCATTGAGTAAAGAATACGTCGGTGTACCGGCTTTAGACCATCACGCACATCGGGTAAGGCTCTTTGGGTAATAACCGACATCGCATAGTCTAGGTATGCGGTCTCCATTTCACTAGTGATATTTTGCGCCACTATTCCACGTGGTGAGGCAGGCACTTCGTCAACAATTGTCTTTTTCGGCATATGTCTTTACAACTGGAATAAAAATAATAAAGAGTATAGCACATTACTCTAAAGTAGTGCTGGAGGTTTTTATTGAACCAAAGCAACTGGTAGAACTTGAAGTACCAGTGTCAAAACAATCCTCTTCACTCAAGCTGACCGATGCAGAAGTTGTACCAATCATTACCTCAGTATAATTATCACTAACCACACTAGTATTGGTTTCGGAAACCTTTTCCAGGTCCAGTTGAGCTTTTTCAATATCCTCTTGATTCAAAATCAATTCTCCAGCCCCTGTCGAGGAAGAGTTAATAACTGATGCTGATTGAGAGATATCTGACCCTGAAGCCTGTTCGTTTGGAGAGCCTAATTGTGAAAATTTTTCTTTAGTTTCTTTAATTAAGGTAGAAAATGGTGAAGAAACGTCGTCTGTTTCAGAAACTACCATCTCTACATTAGGTTGAGCAATTACCCAAAACATCAAAACGACGCCAGTAAACATAGCCGCTATACCAAAGGCATAATTGTCACGTACGGCTTTCGGCTTTCGATTGATGTATTGAAAAAATTTTCTCATACTCTGTCCACCGCTATTAATTACTTAACCAGCTTTAAGAACTCTAACTTGTCCTTCCATTTCAAGAATATCTTTCTTTTTAATAGTTAGTTTATCCGATGGAGTCTGGTTATCAGCACTAATTTCTTTCAAAAATGCGGCCAGGGCGTTCTTGTCATAATGCATCGGGATAATCAATCTGGCTTCTAGCTTAACCGCTAATTTGGAAGCAGCAGGTACATCTAAAACGTCTCCTCCGCCAATTGGAATAAATAAAATGTCGATATCACCCAACTCTGCCAAAATCTTAGGATCGATTTCGGCATTACCAAGAGCACCTAGAAAAATAATATTGATTTCTTCTAATCGTACTTGGTAAATTGTGTTGTATCTTTCTACTCCTTCGTAAACTGTTTTAGTACCAAAACCACGAGCCGTTACTTCACCAATTTCATATTCCCCAGGACCCTGAACCACATATGGTTCTTTATTGCCATGAGCCGCTTGGTCGGCACCATTAAAATTGGGGTGATTTAATGAAATAAAGGCGATATCGGCACCAAACTTAACACTTGGTAATTTTGATTGTTTTGCAATGGGGTCAAATGCCAAAGTAGTATCTCCAAAAGACACCTTAAAACACTGCCCTCCCTGATATGTAATAACCATAGTGCCACTAGTATACGACATGAAGTGAAGAACCCAAAACTAAAGTTCTTGTAACCCACGTTACCTAGACAAAATTCATTATCTATACTATATTTGTCGCACCATTTTGGTACATGAACTATATGTTCATATTTTATTAGTTCCTAGCGACACACGTTAACCCTGTACTGATGCATACGGCCCTGAGACTCGGCAGTACAGACGCGTGTCGTCGGAATAACACAAAAAATTATGTCAGACGTTACTTCTTCTGCTAATCCAGAAGTCAGTGGTGTAATGCAGTCTTATGCTGCAAGTACACCCGTAGCCCCTAAAGAAGGGCAACTTATAGACGGTACAGTATCAGCCATTGGTCGAGCACGAGTTTTCGTTGATCTACCACCATTTGGTACTGGTATTATTTTTGGTCGTGAATACATGAACGCAAGAGACATTCTGCGCAAAGTCTCAGTTGGTGATTCAATCGCTGCCAAAGTAGTTACTCCAGAAAACGAAGATGGTTACATTGAACTATCTCTCAAGGAAGCTCGCCAAGCCCTCATTTGGGCTGATGCTGAAGAGGCTGTTAAGCGAGGTACAGTTATGAGTCTAGAGGCTAAAGAAGCCAACAAAGGTGGACTTATTATTGAATGGCAAGGAATCCAAGGTTTCCTTCCAGCTTCTCAACTATCTGCAGACAACTACCCACGTGTAGCTGATGGAGACAAGGATAAGATTCTCAACGCTCTAAATGAATTGATTGGCAAGCACCTTAGTGTTGTCATGATTACAGCGGATCAAAAAGAACACAAACTAATCTTCTCTGAGAAAGGACTTCAAGAAAAAGAAGAGAAGGAAGAAAAGGTTGGCAAGTACGAAGTTGGTGATGTCCTTACTGGTGAAGTTACTGGCGCTGTTGATTTCGGTATCTTCGTCAAGGTTGAACAGGGTCTAGAAGGACTTGTACACATTTCTGAGCTAGATTGGGGTCTAGTTGAAGACACTCGTGCTCTATACAAAGTAGGAGACAAGGTCAAAGTTAAGGTTATTGAAGTAAAAGACGATAAGATTTCCCTATCTATCAAGCAACTAAAGGAAAACCCATGGATGGAAGCCGCTAAGAAGTTTAAGAAGGATCAAGTTGTTGATGCGGTAGTAATTAAGTACAACAAGCATGGTGCTCTAGCTTCAATCGAAGAAGGGGTAGCAGGACTAGTACATATTTCTGAATTCGAAAAGGAAGAAATGCTCAAGTCTACCCTTTCACTAGGTAACGTATATAAGTTCAAGATCACTCTCTTTGAACCAAACGAACAACGTATGACACTTTCATACAAGGAAGCAAATACACCTGAAGCAAAGTAAGGATTAGAATAAAACAAAAGCCCAGTGAGCTATGCTCACTGGGCTTTTGTTTTGACTCAGTAAAATTAATTAAATTGATTCATTGCCTTAGAATACCCTTCACTTAAAATTAGTTTAATTGCCTCTAACACTCTAGGGAAAACCTCTTCTTCCAATTTTTCGCTCTCTTTTACCGAAAAATTACTCAAAACGAATTTTGGTAGAGCTTCACCACTTAATGGTTTTATTTTACCAGTCCAAAAACTAGCCTGAGCCACTCCAATCCGCACCCTGACGAACTCTTTACTATTTAAATTACTGATTATCGACTTTATACCATTATGCCCACCGTCTCCCCTGTCAAAAGAAATTCTTATTTCACCGATTGGAAGAGCTACATCGTCATATAAAACCACCAAATTAGAAATTTCATCACTAGGAACCAGTTTTTTAACCGCACTACCAGAATGATTCATATAAGTATCTGGATACAAAAAAAGTACTTCCTCGTTTTCAAACTTTGTACTTGAAAATTTTCCAGAATAAACAGAGGATTTTTCTGGAGTCGGTGAACCTAGTTTCTCTAATACAAAATCTAACGCCAAAAAACCGACATTGTGACGATTTTTTTTGTGCTCACTATCTGGATTACCTAGACCCACCACGTAATACATATGGAGATATTGTACACGAGCTCCGATAAAAAACCCAAAGTTTGTTTTTAGTTTTTTCTTCGAGTATAATAGTTGAACTTTACGTTATGAACTTGTTCTCACCAAAAAAAATTGATGAAAAAGATGACTTAATTTGGTCCGACAACGAGAATCAAACTGACGAAAATGAAACAAAAGAAAATTCCTTTGTTGAAATATTACGCTTCTCTGTAATAGCACTTTTGATTGTTATTCCCGTGCGAATGTTTATTGCCCAACCTTTCATTGTGTCAGGAGCCTCAATGAATGAAACTTTTCAAAATGGTGAATATCTAATTGTTGATCAAATAAGCTACCACCTACATTCTCCCGAGCGTGGCGACGTGATTATCTTCCGTTACCCCAAAGATCCTTCAAAATACTTCATCAAAAGAGTAATCGGTATCCCAGGAGACACCATCTCAATCGAAGGTAGTACGGTTACAATCAAAAATGAAACTCATCCTGATGGATTTGTATTAAATGAGCCGTATATCAAATCTATGCGTGCTGGGGTGACAATAAACGAAACTCTCTCTGAACGTGAGTACTTTGTCATGGGTGATAACCGTGACGAAAGTTCCGACTCTCGCGTTTGGGGAATTTTGCAAGAAGAAAGAATTATTGGAAAAGCCTTTATCAGACTCTTCCCCCCAAATGTCTTTGATATCTTACCGGGAGCGTCAGACGAAAGTATTATGAATAGTGCCGAATAAATTTTAAAGCACCTTATGAAATATTCACCCACAGAATTTCTAAAGATTGCCACCAATACCGCTGAGCATTTTGGTTTTCGTACGGTTGATACTTTTAAAAAAGATCCGCTTTGCAAAAATTGCCAAGTTGCACTCCCTTATACTGCTAATACTATTGATAATAAAAATGACGCTCATGGTGGACTCCTAACCAGTAGCGTCTCAACCTTTTGCAACGAAAAACTACACGCCTTGAACGCACCAGTCCTTCTCTATTCCCTAGAACAACTACCAAAAATCGATAGTACCGCAGTCACTTTCAGTATCTTTAATGTTCCCAAAAGTATCGCTGAAGCAATTTTGATTCAAGCCGGACGCTCTCTAATGCAGGAACTAGGACAAGAGGACCATTTGGTAAAGATAAATTCTCTTGGCGATAATGAATCTAGTACTCGCTACAGTCGAGAACTAACAAACTTCCTGCGTAAAAGATTAGACGTCATGCCTGTTTCTGCTCGTGAATTAATGAAAGAACATCCTTTCCTTGCTCTTTCCAATCTACTTGAACTAGAACACGAACTTGCCTACCGTAGCCCCAACCCGCTCGAGTTCTTGAGTGACCAAAGTCGAAAACACTTCCGTGAGATAGTTGAATACTTGGATATGACTGAAACTCCTTACGAAATCGATCCAAAAATGATGGGTCACCATGAATACTATTCTGATGCTCTTTTCTCTATCGAACCAACTGGAGAAAAAATTGAACTCGAGCCAATAATCACAGTCAAAGGTGGTCGCTATGATGAATTTGTCTACCGCAAAACTCGAAGCCGTATTCCAGCCGCTGGCGCAGTTATTACCTACAGTAACAGCAAACAACCAGCTCGGATGCCAAAAGCAAAATCTATTGAACCTTCAGTCTATGTTGTTCAGCTAGGCTTTGGACCAAAGGTACGAAGTCTAATGATTATAGAACAGCTTAAAAACGCTGGAATTCCAGTGAGACACGATTTGGCGAGCGATTCCCTATCTACCCAGCTTCGTGATGCTGAAGCTCGTGGAGTGCGGTATACAGTCATAATCGGCCAAAAAGAGTTCGTTGACCAGACAGTTATCCTTCGTGACATGAAAGAAAGAAATCAAGAAAATGTACCGGTTGATGCGATGATTAAAAAGCTCAAAAAACAACTCGCTCTTGCTTAACTAGGCATTTACTTGCGAATCTTTGTGCTTAATGATATGCTCTTGCCCACATATGGCAATAAACGTCCAAGTCGAAAAAAATAACAACGAGAGCAGTGCTAACGTCATTAGACGTTTTACCAAGCGTGTCCAAGGAGCAGGAATTGTTCCCAAGGTACGAGCTGGTCGCTACTACGAAAGAGTAAAAAGTGGCAATGTACAAAGAATGGCTAAGCTTAAAAAATTGGCCAAGAAAGTAACTTACGAAAAACTTCTAAAATTAGGTAAGATTCCAGAACAAAGAGGATTCCGTCGCTAATAACAAAAACCTTCTCTACTTGAGGGGGTTTTTGTTTAATGATACCTATGTCATACTGACATAATGTCAGCACAAAACTTCTCTCTTTCTAGCACCATCGCCAAATACCCGAACTTTCCATATTTGGAAATCAAAGAAGCTATTTTAGGTAAAAAATATGTTCTTTCTGTTGCTTTTGTCGGTACCAAACGTGCTCAAAAATTAAATGTCGAATATCGACAAAAAACTTACGTTCCAAACGTACTATCATTCTCTTTAGATACTGAAACTGGAGAAATTTTTATCTGCCCTGAAATTGCCTATCCGGAAGCCAAAGATTTTAACTTAACAAAAAATGGTTACATTGCTTTTCTGTTTATCCACGGATTACTACATTTGAAAGGATATGATCATGGCGATACAATGGAGTCATTAGAACGACGCTATCTAAAAAAATTTGCCATAGCTTAGTTTTATATACCCATTATGGCTGAACACATTATTACAGGAATTGACGTCGGTACTTACCATGTAAAAGTGGCTATTGCTCGTTTACCAAAAAGTAACGGAGAAAGAGCAATTCCAGAAATAATTGGTACTGGCTTTGCCGAAAGTCGCGGTCTCAAAAGCGGATACATTATGCAAAGCGACGAAGTTGCTCGCAGTATCAAGAGTGCCATCGCTCAGGCCGAAAAAAGTGCTGGAGTAATTGTTAAAAAAGCCCACGTTGCAATTGGTAGTATCGGACTAGAAGAAACCTATTCAAGAGGTGAAATTATCCCTGCTCGCGCTGATTCTGAAGTCACCAATACTGATATCGAGAAAGTCATGCAAGATAGTGAAGATAGAATTATCGACCATATTCCTAATCGAAAAATCTTACACAGTATTCCTCTTCGTTACACAGTTGATAGCAAGGAAGTTATGGGCCGACCCCAAGGTATGCGCGGAACAAAACTCGAGGTTGATACTCTTTTTATTACTTCCTACGAACAACACATCAACGACCTTATGTCAGCCATTGAAAGTATCGGCGTCTATGTTGAAGATGTCATTGCTTCCCCACTAGCCGCCAGTTTTGTCATGCTCAACAAAACCCAAAAACGTGCTGGTTGCATACTTGCCAATATCGGTTCTGAGACCACTTCAATAGTGGTCTTTGAGGACACCACTCCGATATCTCTAAAAATATTCCCAGTTGGCTCAAATGATATTACCAACGATATTGCTCTGGGTCTTAAAGTACCAATTGAAGAAGCTGAAAAAATTAAGCGAGGCGGAATGACCAGTGCCACATTCTCAAAAAAGCGACTAGACGAAATTATCCAAAACAGACTGACAAACATTTTTACTCTAATTGACGCTCACCTCAAAAAAATTAAGCGTGACGGTCTACTCCCAGCCGGAATTATCTTAACTGGTGGTGGTTCTAATACTCATGGCATTACCGACATCGCCAAGAATGTTCTCTCACTTCCAGCTCGAACTGCCACTTTGGAGATTGGTAAAAATACCAAAGTTAAAGACGCAACGTGGGCAGTTGCTTATGGACTATGTATGTGGGGCGCGAGCGATACTGAAGATACTTCTACACTAGGAATAGTTAAACAAACCAGAAAGACTGTCTTTTCTTGGTTAAATCAATTTTTACCGTAACACAAAACTTTTGTTGTCAACCACACGAAAATGCATAGTGTCAATATCGTGACAGATAGTTTTTTAGACTGTATGATTACGGAGCTTACTTAATAAAGGTACTCAGGGGTGGGTACAAGCATTTTTTACAATATATTATATGGAACAAATAAAATCAGACGTTGAGTCATTCGCACGTATTCGAGTTGTTGGAGTTGGTGGTTCAGGTGGTAACGCTGTTAACCACATGGTGTCTTCAAAAGTTAAAGGTGTCGAATTCATTGCGATCAATAGTGACGCACAAGATTTGCACCACTCACTAGCCAAGAAAAAAATTCACGTTGGAAAAAATCTAACCCGTGGACTTGGTGCTGGTGGTAACCCTGACATGGGTCGTCGTGCAGCTGAGGAGACTCGCGAAGAAATTGCTAACGCCATCAAAGGCTCAGACATGATTTTTATTACTGGTGGAATGGGAGGTGGTACCGGAACAGGAGCTGCTCCAGTTGTTGCCAAGATTGCTCGCGAGAGTGGCGCTCTAACAGTCGGAGTGGTGACAAAGCCATTTCTATTTGAAGGACAAGAAAGAATGCGTCTTGCGATGCAGGGTATTGAAGAACTAAAGAAGGAAGTAGACGCCCTCATCACCATCCCTAACGACCGTCTCCTTGCGATTGTAGACAGAGAAACAACTGTCCAAAACGCCTTTGAACAATGCGACAATGTACTCAAGCAAGCTGTGGAAGGTATTTCAGACCTAATCACTATGCCAGGTATCATTAACGTCGACTTTGCCGATATTCGTAGTGTGATGGAAAACGCTGGTTCAGCACTGATGGGAGTAGGAGTTTCTACAGGAGAAAAGCGTGCTGAAGAAGCAGCCCGAAGCGCTATTAATTCCCCACTTCTTGAAGTGTCTATTACTGGAGCTAAAGGTGTTCTGTTTGCTATTGCTGGTGGAGATGACCTAGCTATGCTTGAAGTACAGGATGCCGCTCGGGTAATTACTGAATCAATTGATCCACATGCAAAAGTTATCTTTGGAGCTATCAAGGATGACAAGCTGAAGAAGAATGAAATTAAAGTTACAGTAATTGCTACCGGATTCCCAGAAGAAACATCTTCTTCACACAACAATATTTCAAGAAGAGTACCGACCGCTGCTCCAAGCAGAATTGAACCAGAAGATGAAATGGTAGAGTCTACCCGTGGCAAGATTTTCAATTCACTTTCTGTACCAAGAAAAGTTGAACCTGAAGTTTCACCAGAACCGCAAGTATCTTCTTCAATGACACCAAAGGTACAAGAAATGCCAAAGCGCGACCCAAAACCAGTTGATCCTATCGATGAAGACGATGGCGACGATTGGGGCGCCGTACCGGCCTTTCTGCGTCGTTCAAAGCTCAAGTAATTTTTTAACAAGAACAAAACACCGCCTTATATAAGGTGGTGTTTTGTTCTTGAGTACTCATAAGGTACAATAGCTCAACTAAGAAATAATATTTTCATTTTATGTACGAATTGACGATTATTGGTGGAGGTCCGGCCGGTACAGCAGCGGGAGTCTACGCTTCTCGCAAACAACTGAAGACTCTATTTGTAACCAAAGATTGGGGTGGGCAAAGTACTGTTTCTACTGATATCCAAAATTGGATTGGTACACCGTCTATTAGTGGCCAAAAACTTGCCGAGAGCTTGCGTCAACATCTAGAAACGTACGCCGGTATCTATGTCGATATTAAAGGCAATTCTCTAGTCTCTAAGATAGAAAAAACTGAAGAAGGCTACAAAATCCACTTAGACAATGGCGAAATCCATGATACTAAAACTATTCTGGTAGCCAGCGGATCACAAAGACGAAAATTAGAAGCCAAGGGTGCTGATATATTTGAACACAAAGGACTCACCTACTGTGCTAGCTGTGATGGACCAATGTTCTCAGGACAAGATGTAGTAGTAGTTGGTGGAGGCAACGCCGCTTTTGAAACCGCCGCTCAACTTTTGGCATACACCAAGAGTGTTACTCTCTTGCAACGTGGTGACTCGTACAAAGCCGACCCGGTTACAGTAGAAAAAGTTTTGGCTCACCCAAACATGCGCGGGATTCTCAATATAGAAGTACAAGAGATAGTAGGCGACAATTTCGTCTCTGGTCTAACTTACTTAGACACAACTACTAACACTCTAGAAACCCTATCCGCTACTGGAATATTTGTTGAAATTGGTATGCTACCAAACACTGAGTATCTAAAAGATATCGTTTCATTAGATGAATACAATCGAGTCACAATTGATCCTTGGAACCAAAAAACTAGTGCTGAGGGTATCTGGGCAGCTGGAGACTGTACCAATGTCCACTACCACCAAAACAACATCGCAGCTGGAGATGCCGTAAGAGCTCTCGAGGATATCTACGTTACACTTAAGACTAAGTAGAAACTGACACTTACACAAAAAGCGCCCTTACGGGCGCTTTTTGCTTTGTACAACGTAGAGTTTTGGTCTGTGCGCTTTGCCCCTAAATTGGAGCGTTGTATTAGAGATACATCACCACCGCACAAACCTTCATCAAGCTTCGCACGGTTTGTACTGAAGCGTCAATTAGATATTAAAGCCTTATTTTTCAACAAGTTGTGTATAAACATGTGTAAAAGTCTGAGTATAAACCTAGGATAAACCAAGGTATAAGTATGAGCATAAGCAATTGACTTGTTTATAAATTATAATCATGTTTTCTCTAGAAACTCGCCTTCCAAACCTATTTGTATAAAATCACTCCTAGCTGGAGTTTTCTAGCATTTTTGTTACTATAGTGCGCACAGTAACTTAATACCTAAAGGTAAATTAAATTACTAGTAAAACAGCCGGCCCCATCGTAAAGCGGCTATTGGAATGAAAAACGTTTAGTTTTTCATCCGATTGCGACGCAGGAGCAAATAACCGATGTTTACAAGGTGATAGGGTTTGGTTCTCATCATAGGATGAGAAAGGAATGTAAGCAAAACAGGGACAAAGCAAAATTAAATAATGGCCCCATCGTCTAACGGCTAGGACACTTGGTTCTCATCCAAGAAATCGGAGTTCGATTCTCCGTGGGGTCACAAATCGCTACTTCCTCGGAAGATAGCACCGAAGCAGGGCGCGCCACAGGCGCGCCCACAGAGCAGAAACCGCCACGCGCCTGGCTTTCGCTCACGAAAGTGGATGGTAGACAAAATGAGATACCGATAGTTTTGTTGAATAACGCGGGGTTCGTTCCAAAAGTGCGAACGAAGTCACGTATTTCAGCGTACTCGGTACTCTCAACTAAGAAACCCGCGTGTTTTGAATCTAAAATCCACTTCCGCAGGGGTTCGACCCATTCTTTTCGCTCTGCACGAAAAGCTGAAGCTTTGGCTTGAAACGATACCTTTTTGCGCAGAAGTTCATCTTTCTTTTTAAGGTATGAAGCTCGCTCAATGTCGCCATTCAAATGAAGATCAATTAAGGTATCAAGTTTCGTTTCAAGCTCCCTCATATCCTGCTTCAGCGTTTCGTGCAGACTTCGCGAGGAGTGGTTCTCCTCTTGCTCAAACTCTTCAACTTTTTTGAGCATGTACTCTGCCCACTACTCGCGGAGCGACACTTTTTGTAACTGTGCTTTCAGTTGCGTCGCGAGCAGGTCTTCGCGCAGATATCCTTGCGAGCAATAACCGGACTTTTTTGTGCATCTATAATATCTATATCGTCCCCCACACTTTCCCGTCGCCCACTGCGCGGTAATCATAGAGTGGCACTCTCCGCACCGAAAAAGTCCGGTGAAGGGAAAATCATGTGCTTGTTTTGACTTTCTTGGCGTCGCTCGCGTCGCAAGTTTTTCCTGCACAGTTTCAAAGAGGGTCGGCGAAAGAATGGGTGCAAAGCTTCCGTCAAAATACTCGTCATGATGTTTCGTGAATCCTAAATAGGCTCGATTGGTCAAGATTCTTTTGACGGAAGCTTTGGCAAGGGGTATTCCGGCCTTCGTGGTCAGACCATGTTCAGCCAAAAATGCGCCGAGCGAGATGAGCGTATGGCTCCCTTTGGCGTATTCCTCAAACGCTCTCACGATAATCCGCGCTTTCACTGGGTCGGGTTCGATATTCCTCGTACGCGGATTATTGATATAGCCAAAGGGAGCACGCGTCAGCCACTCGCCTCGGCGCAGTTTTTGGCGCATACCTCGCTCCACGTTCTGTTTTAGGTTATCAGAGTAGTATTTCGACTGGCCGAATGCCACTTGCAACATAAACAGCCCCTGCGGCGTAGGTTCAAACCAAAAAGTCGGAAAGCGTAACGCCAATATCTTGCGAGTATCGACTCCATAGATGATGCGCCCTCCATCTATACTATTGCGCGCCAACCTATCAGGATGCCATGCCAAAATCCCCACACCCTCCATTTTCTCAATGCGCATCATCATCTCTCCAAATACCTCGCGCCCTGGACTCTTGGCGCTTTTCGACTCTTGAAACTCCGCTAGGATTTCAAGATTTTCTCTCGCCGCAAACTCACGCAACTCAAAGAGCTGTGCCTCGATAGACATGACTTGCTTGTCATCATCTTCGGTACTTTTGCGAGCGTAGAGAAAAAATTTTGGTTTTAACATATGATTTTGATTCAATGAAACAAAACTATCGGTATCTCATTTCACGCTAGTGTCCACCCTCCACTTTCGTGAGCGAAAGCCAGGCGCGGGGCGGTTTCTGCTCGGTGGGCGCGCCTGTGGCGCGCCCTGCTTCGGTGCTATCTTCCGAGGAAGTAGCGATTTGTGATGAAATACTAACCTTTGCGCGAACCCATTTTGAAAAGAAATGATCCCAACGCGCCGAGCGCGTGGTGGCTTTGTACTTCTGCGTACGCTCGACTTCGGTGGTGGCGCGCCTCGCCACTCGCTATCGCTCGTCCCACAACCAAAGAAATATCCTTACCTTTTGATTTTTCGGAGGAGGGGTCTGGGGAGGAGCCGACAAAAAATTGAAAGGATATTTCTTTGGTTTGTGGTCGCCGCAATGAGTCCACAAAATTGCAATACAACTCAAATCTAGTATTATTTAGATACAAGTAGTTCATCCTTTATATTATAATACTTGTACCAAAATACACAAACAGATTATGAGCATAGCGAGTAACATAAAAAAAATTCGTGCCGAAAAGGGTTACTCTCTCGAAAGGGTTGCTAGACTCGCTGATGTATCACTTAGTACCGTTGTGAAGATTGAGGACGGCACGAACCAAAATCCAACCATCAACTCCCTTTCTAAAATTGCCGCCGCACTCGAAGTTACCGTCGACGATCTTTTAAAAAAATAATTACTATGACAAAGAAACAAAAAGTTGTTGTATACGTAGTACAAAATGACAAGCTTTTGGTTTTTCGTCACGTAGATTTCTCATACGAAGAGGTTGGCATACAAGTCCCTGCCGGTAGCGTGCGCGAGAGTG
>JBGSVK010000077.1:0-5834 GCA_041752975.1 Minisyncoccia bacterium
CTTCCAAGCACAGGCGCGTAAACCTTTTATCAGCAATTTTATAACTAGTAACGTATGTCACGAGTAAAAGGAGGATTGATGGCTCAAAAGCGCCGTCGAAATATCCTCGATGAAGTAAAAGGCTACCGTCTCCAACGGTCAAAGAAGAAGCGAGTAGCTAGAGAAGCTATCTACCACGCACAACTTTACGCTTTTGCACACCGAAAGGACAAGAAGAACGATTTCCGACGTCTATGGACAGTACGAATCAATGCAGCTCTGATGGGCTTTGGACTCAAGTACAGTCGATTCATCAATACCCTTAAAGTTAAGAATATTGAGTTAGACCGAAAGGTCCTGGCTACCCTAGCAAAAGACCGACCAGAATCATTCGCCCGAATCGTAGAAAGTGTTAAATAGGAATTAACAAACAAAATAACAGCGTCCTTAGGGATGCTGTTATTTTGTTTGTTATTGAGCAATAGCTAAAAATCTATCTCAACCTCTTGATTCTCATCTGGTGCCAAGGCGTTGATCCCTAAATAATCTCGCAAACGCTGGGTTAAGAAAAGTGAAGATCTCTCCTCCCCCATCACTACAAAGACCTGTTTGGCTTTTTCTCCACCCTCAGCGACCAAATTAACTAATTGGTCTCTATCAGCGTGGCCGGAGTAACCTTGAATCATGGCAATCTTGGCTCGTACTTTTACTTTCTCACCATCAATAATTACTGACTTGGCTCCATCTTGGAGAATTCGTCCAATACTGCCGACAGACTGATAACCGACCAACAATAGTGTCGTTGATGGCTCATCGAGGTATTCCTTTTCATGTCGTCTAATCCGGCCACCGTGACTCATTCCTGAACCAGCAATGATAATCTTTGCTTTATGGACCGCCTTGATGGCATTTGATTCAGACGTTGTATTGGTAAACTTGAGACCGTCAAAATCAAATATATCGTCACCAGATGCTATTTGAGCTTGTACATCTTCTCGTAAATAACGGGTAAAGCCACGATAAATACTTGTTACAGTAATGGCTAGTGGCGAATCTAAAAATACTGGCAAGGATTCTATTTTACCTGTCTCAATCAAATTATTAATTTCAAACAATAATGCTTGGGTTCTTTCTAGTGAAAAAGCTGGAATGATAAGTGTGCCATTTTTTTTCTGAGTATCAATGATGTGTTGTTGTAGTAAAGCTGTTCGTTCAGCGACCTGCTCGTGAAGGCGGTCTCCATAAACACTTTCCATTACCAAATAATCGTAGTCTTTAGGAATAACTGGAGCACTTAGTAATGGCTGAGGTACGTTGCCAATATCGCCAGTAAAGACAATCTTCTTACCATTACGAGTTAGGTGTATCATTCCTGAACCCAAAATATGCCCAGCATCGGTATACCAGGCTTCAATGCCATCGCCTAAACTAATCTTTTCTTCATATTCAACTGTCATCCAATTTGCTAAAGCTAGCGAAATATCTTTCTCTTCGTATATCGGTTCATTACCGTATCGTTCAGCTTCAAACTCCATGACTTTGAGGGCATCGTAGAGCATGACTTGAGCTAGTTCTTTAGTCACAGTTGTTCCATAGATAGAACCAGCAAAACCATCGCGAACAAGTTTGGGAATCCGATCAATATGGTCAGCGTGAGCGTGCGTAACCAACAAAAAATCTACGGCTTTAGGATCATAAACAAAAGGGTTAGCATTTAAAGTTGCTACAAACCGATCTCCTTGAATTAATCCGCAATCCACCAATATCGCTACCTTGCCCGTATCCAGCATAAAATTAGCCCCTGTTACCGAACCAACACCGCCGTAAAATCCTAAAGTTGTTTTCATATATTTATTTCTTTATTGTACGTGAACGCAGTAAGAAAAAAGACACTAGTCCCCCAGCAAAACCGTTAAAGAAGTCATAAATAGTGTCAGATATATAACCAAATTCATTAATTAAACCAAAATGAAATTCGAATAATTCCCAAACGACCATCATCAACCAAAGAATAATTAGTGGGTGGAGCAAACGATATTTCATTGCTCGAGGAAAAACATTTAGATGTTTTACTAAATACCAAGATGTCACAACCATGAAGCCACCCCAAGTATGCATAAGAATATCAAGCCACCAAATATATCCGTAGAGTGATAAATAAACACCAAAGTAATTAATTACTATAAATAAAACCCATACTGAAAGCAGAGACAGGATTTTGACCGCATTTTTATTATTCATAATTAATATTCTACCTTAGATAATTAAATAACCAGACATGAAAAGACGCCTCTCTCGAGACGTCATTTCAAAGGGAACCACACACGTATGCTCCTAGAATAATTCTAGGTGGGCACCATTTCTTGAAGATGTCTGAAATCTCTTGCGAGTTCTCATAGTCTTGTAAGACTACCGGCAGCCCTGAACACGATTTAATCGGAACATACGTTAACATGGTTCCGCTGGTTATTTTAGCACAGAAGTGTGTAAAGGGAGTGAGTTATTCAGCTGAACCGTCTAGATTTACGTCGTACATGATTCTTTCTTGGGCAGTGTTATATTTCATGATTTCATCTTCACCAAACCAAATAGCTATTTCTCGTTCAGCTTCTGATACAGCATCAGAACAGTGAACAAGATTTCTTACTGCTCGATTTTCAAACGATGCATGTCCGTAAGAATCTATAGTGTAGTCACCTCGTAGTGTACCAACATCTGAAGTAGCCGGCTCAGTAGTACCGACAATCTTGGTTACCACAGCGACGGCTTGATTACCTTCCCAAACCATAGCTATAACCGGAGCGGCTGTCATGTACTTGACGACGGTACGAATAATATCCTTTCCGTATTCAATTGGCTCTTTATCGATTGGCAGACCTTGGGCCATCAAGTCATTAACGATATTTGTCCCCTTCTTTAGGAACCATTCTTCACTCTTATTGTAGTGCTTAATTAATTGTTCTTCTTGTGGAACAAACATTTTCATAGCTGTGCACTTAAGCCCAGTCTTCTCAAAACGTCTGATGACCTCACCAACTAAACTGCGCTGGACAGTGTCTGGCTTTAAAATGACAAATGTTCGTTCTTGATTTGGTAGTTTTTTCATATGGAATTGTTAAATACGAGGGCAGTATAGCGGTTATACAACTAATATTCAACTGTCTTTAATTACTTGGTTAAAATCACCGGACCTTTCTCGGTAATCGCTACAGTGTGTTCAAAATGGGCTGACCAAGACTTATCTTTAGTATAAACGCTATAGCCGTCACCTTCATCGTCGAAATAGACATCCTTTTTGCCAAAATTTACTATTGGCTCTATCGCATAAACATGGCCGACCTCTATCAAAGGCCCGGTGCCAGCTTTGCCAAAATTTGGAATAGTTGGTTCTTCATGAATCTGATACCCTACTCCATGACCACAAAGTACCTCAACTACCGAAAGGCCCTTGCCTTCGACAAAAGTTTGAATGGCAGAACTAATGTCTCCGATTCTGTTTCCTGGCTTAGCGGCTTTAATACCATGAGCCAAAGCCTCTTGGGTGACAGCTAATAATTTCTTGGCATCTGCCGAAATTTCCCCTACCCCGACAGTTATTCCTGAATCAACCACAAAGCCCTTGTATTCAATTGCAGTATCGATATTTACCACATCACCTTCTTTGAGGACTACAGCATCACTAGGGATACCATGCTGGACACAATCATTCACTGAGATACAGACCGCGGCAGGATACGGGTAATCAGCAAAACCAGGGTGATAACCAAGTAAAATTGGTCTAAAGTCCCACTCTTCTGCCAACTCCATTAATCTATCATCTATGTCCAAAGTAGTATTTCCTGCCACCGCCACTTTGGCTAACTCTTTCAAGAGCTTGGCCAACACAGAACCTCCTTCTTTCAGGATTTCGATTTCCTCTGGAGTTTTTTTGGTTATCATATTAATTAACTTAAATTTAGAGCAGAGAGAATTTCAGCATGCACACCCTCAATATCTTTGGTTCCATCAATATCATGAACAATCGTATTAGGTCTTGCTCGATAGAATTCTACAACCGGTAGAGTATCTTCTCGATACCACCGAAGTCTTTCCTCGATTGATTCATTAGTATCATCGGCTCTAGCTCGACTATGCATTCTATTTCTAACTATTTCTTCAGGCGTTACAAGATTTATCACATTTACTTGCCCACGCTCAAAAAAATGTAAGGCGTCTTCTAAATCGGGTATCTGAGCTACTGTGCGCGGGAAACCATCGATAAGTAGATGACTTTTGGGATCTAGTTGGTCCACCATGGCCTGACCCCAAAGTACAGCCGAAAGAAAGTCTGGTTGCAAGGAACCAGCATTTAATGTCTCAGCCACTTTATCTTCTGCAAATGTTTCTTGCTTGGCGGCCAAAGAACGAAAACGTCGTCCCGTTTGAATATCGACAACACGTCTTCTTTCGTCGTCTTTTTCGAGAACTGTTTTCAGCTTTTCAATCTGTGTTCCCTTTCCACTACCTTGCGGTCCAATGAAAATTACTGTGTACGGTAACATAGGGTGGTTTATATTAAATTAAATAACTAAATATTTTATCTCTGACTTCTTCTGGAGTTTGCGTACCATCAATATCAATCAATGTTCCTTGCGCTCTAAAAAATTCTACTGAACGTTCGGTATGAGTATGGTATTCGAGTAAGCGTTTTTCAACCGATTTGTGTGTGTCCAAGACATCTCTGGCTCTGGCCACACTTCGAGTACGAACAACATCATCACTGACTTCCAAATTGAAAACGATATAGGAACGGTCTAACCAATCGTGTATTTGGTGAAAAAGTTCAGCTTCATCAGGTTTCTTGGCTACCGCCTCAAAAACAATAATGTCGTGCTCAAATTGATTCACAAGAGCGTGAGTCATCCAATATGAGGCTAACCATTCAGGCATCAAATAACCGCCTTCGTAAGTTTCCTTAACCTTCTTCCCAAAGTTTGTTTCCTCAGCTGCAGCGGCTCGAGTATTGTTTCCATTGGAATACAAATGTCCGCCAAAATTATCCAAGATGGCATTAGCTTGAGTTCCTTTGCCTGAAGCAATCTTGCCCATTAAAACTATACTCTTAAATTTTGTTTTATAACTCATGACTTTACGAGGTTAACAGTTTTTTGTGAGCTCCGCAACACTATATGTTATGCTAGAAACAATGGAAAAAAAGCATATCATTACAATTTCTGGAAAACCAGGTAGTGGTAAATCCTCAACAGCTGATAAAGTAGCTGAGTTACTTGGCTATACTAGATATTCTTCTGGAGATATGGTGAGAAATCTCTTGGCTAGGGAGCATATGACGTTAGCACAATACAATGAAAAGGCAGCTAATGACAATGCTCTTGATGAAAGAATTGATGTAATGCTTCGTAATCTGAGAAACAAAAACGATATTGTAATTGATTCTAGATTAGGCTTCTACTGGATACCTGAATCATTCAAAGTTTACCTAGATCTTGATATCCAAATAGCAACTGTTCGCATTTTTAAAGATGCCGTTAGCAACAATGGACGCACCAAAGGCGGCGAATTGGCTGATTCTCTAACAGTAGTAGCTAGACAAGTTAAATCAAGAATGGACTCTGAACAACAAAGATTCAAGGGTCTTTATGGTATCGACCCCTATAATCCTGAGCACTTTGATTTAGTAATTGACACCTCAAGACATAGTCCACAAACAGTTGCTTTGACAGTATTCGATAGCTACCGTCGTTGGCTTAAAACCAACAGTTGGAAAAAGGAGCATAGCGCTATTCCGCTTGGTTTCTCATTTAAGAACCAGTACTAACAAAAGACCGGCGCCAAAGGCGCCGGTCTTTTGTTTT
>JBGSVK010000078.1:0-21570 GCA_041752975.1 Minisyncoccia bacterium
TAAGAGTGCACTACGAATTGGCATTGATTTAGAAACAAATATTGATGTAGATGCCCGCCGGCCAGGCAATCCGATCCCAGACATTGATATCACTGTCGAACAAGGTGCTGATGGCAGTAGACGTACTGAGACTGATACTCGCACCGAGACCGACTCACGAACTGAAACCAAGGATGATCGCAATACAGATTCGTCAGTAGAAGTTGATACTGATGTGATCGATGCTGGAGTTGAGACAGATACATCTGTTCGGGGAGGATTGAATCTTTAATCATGATAAATATAGAAAAAAAGCCCAAAGTGGGCTTTTTTACTGTGTGATTAAACTTTTATATTTTCCGTATCTTGTGGACACATCACGTAAAACATCGAACCAACTTAAAACCTACCTCAAAGACTTCTGGGAGTTCTATAGTTACTCACCAACCTTACAAAAAGCCCTTGAAAACGTTTGATAAAAAGAAAGATAAGAGTCACAGGTAGGGTATTGAATGTAAACCTAAAGCTCTATTATAAAATAATATAAAAATTTCAATTTAATACACCAGCATTTGCAGTTTATATGCTATGATTTTTTTATGATAAGCCTTAATGAGATACGAGACAGAGCAAATGCTTTCTCTCATGAATTTTCCAAAGATACGGATGAGAAGGGTGAGGCGTCAACGTTCTGGGAAGAATTTTTCCAAGTTTTTGGTGTTTCAAGACGAAGAGTTGCTTCTTTTGAGTATCGAGTCAAAAAAGCAGATGGTGCTCAGGGTTTTATAGACGTATTTTGGCCAGGTGTACTTTTAGCTGAGCACAAGACACAAGGAAGAGATTTGGATAAAGCTTATCAACAAGCATTAGGTTATCTTGATGGTCTCAAAGATGGTGAACTACCTCGCTATATTATCGTGTCCGACTTTGCACGGATGAGGGTCTATGACTTAGAAGAAAAGGATGAGTTTGAATTTCCTCTTATAGATTTTTCAAAACATGTTGAACGGTTTGGCTTTATATCAGGTTACGAAGTTCATAAATACGAAGAAGAGGAGAAAGCTAGTATTAAAGCAGCTGAGTTTATGGCAGAGTTCCATAATGCCATTGCAGATACTGGTTACGAAGGTCACTCTCTCGAAGTCTTCCTAACTCGTATATTATTCTGTTTATTTTCGGAAGATACAGGAATTTTCGAACGTCGACAATTTCAAAACTATATAGAGCAAAGAACCAATGAGGACGGTAGTGATTTAGGGGTAAAAATACTAGAGTTATTTTATATTCTTAACTCACCAGTTGAGAAAAGACAGAGTAATCTTGATGAACAACTTGCTGCATTTTCATACATAAACGGTAAGATATTTTCTGAAAGACTTGACCCAATCTCTCTTGATAAAAAGGCTCGAGAAACGCTTTTGAAGTGTTGTTCTTTTGACTGGTCACAGATTAGTGCATCTATTTTTGGCTCTCTATTTCAAGGTGTAATGGATTCAGACGAACGAAGAGAGTTAGGAGCTCACTATACTAGTGAACTTAACATCATGAAGGTAATACAACCATTATTTTTGGATGAGTTGTATACCGAGTTTGATACAGCTAAGCGTAGTCAGCAAAGACTTGAGACGTTTCATAATAAACTTGCGTCATTAAAATTCCTCGACCCAGCCTGTGGCTGCGGCAACTTCCTTGTGACAACATATAGAGAGTTGCGTAAGCTCGAACTCGAAGTCTTAAAGAAAAAGAGAAAAAATGAAAAGGAAAGTCTAAGGGCTTTTGGTACAGAAGAGCTTTCCAAAATACACGTAAATCAATTTTATGGTATTGAGATTGAGGAATTTCCAGCACTAGTAGCTCGTACAGCAATGTATTTGGCAGACCATCAAGCTACTATGATGTTGAGAGAAACTTTTGGTTTAGCTCAACCACGTATTCCGCTAGAAGAGCCAGCTACAATCGTGCATGCAAATGCCCTAACCACTGATTGGAAAGAGGTCGTGTCACCTGATGAGTTAGATTACATTCTAGGTAACCCGCCTTTCTATGGGGCTAGGTTAATGACTAAAGAACAAAAAAGTGATCTGGTTGCTCTGTTCCCAAAAACTTTGAAAGGAGTAGGTAACTTAGATTTCGTAACGGGTTGGTATGTAAAAGCAGCTGAATATATTCAGGGAACAAAAATAAAAGTAGGACTAGTTTCAACTAATTCAATCACTCAAGGAGAACAGGTAGGTATTTTATGGAAATTTCTTCATGATAAATTTGGCATAGTTAGACATTATGCTCATAGAACTTTTAAGTGGAAGAATGAAGCTAAAGGTAATGCCGCAGTCTTTTGCGTGATTGTTGGATTTGCTTCTTTTGAACCTGAGAAAAAGTATCTATATTCATACGAAAAAGTAACAAGCGAACCAGTAGAGGAAGAAGTAACTAATATAAATGCTTATCTTGTCGATGCACCTGAGGTGTTTATTGAAAGTCGATCAAAGCAAATTTGCGACGCTCCAAAAATGTCCTACGGCTCAATGCCAATAGAAAATGGGCATCTAGTTTTTTCAGATGATGAAAAAAAAGAATTAGAAGATAAAGAGCCAGAAGCTATTAAGTATCTTCGAAAATATGTTGGTGGGTATGAATTTCTTAATAATGTACCACGATGGTGTATTTGGATGGTGGATACAAATCCTGCTGAGATTAGAAAATTTAGTTCTTTAATGGAAAGGGTTGAAGAAACAAAGTCATATAGATTAAGTAGTAGTAGAGAGGCGACGAATAAACTTGCTTCAGTCCCTTATTTATTTGGAGAAATAAGACAGCCAAAAACAAGTTATATTCTAGTTACAAAAGTTTCATCTGAAAATAGAGATTATTTACCAATAGGTATAGTTGGTCCTGAAACAATTGCAAGTGGAAGCTGCCTATTAATTAGTGATAGTTCACTTTATAATTTTGGAATTGTTCAATCCAAAATGCACATGGTTTGGTTTAGGTTTACAGGAGGCAGAATGAAAAGTGATTATCAATACTCAGCAACGACTGTGTACAACAATTACCCTTGGCCAGGATGCGCTGAGGTTAGAGATGTGACCGATGAAGCGAGACAAAAAATAGAGTCGGCTGCACAAGCTGTGTTAGATGCTCGAGCAGGGTTTCCCGTAAGCTCGCTTGCTGACCTCTATGACCCAATTACTATGCCTATAGTACTTACTAAAGCGCACGAAATGCTCGATAAAGAGGTAGATAAGGCTTACGGATACAAAGATACAGGCTCTGAAGCCGATCGAATAGCCTTTCTTTTTAATCTTTACAATACAATTATAAGTAGTAAATAAACTTTATGAAACCCAACGATGTATCATTTGCACGTAATCTAGTAAAAGGAAAAATCGCAGAAACCGTATTTGCACAGATGCTTCGCTCAACAGGGCAATTTACCGTATTAGAGTTTGGTTATGAAAAAATAATTCCTGAACTGGTAGGTAGAGGGAAGGGCAAGAACAATGAGATGGTTGAGGCACTACGGACAGCTCCAGACTTTGCTGTAATCAATAACAAAACCAAGGAAGTTCATTTAATTGAAGTTAAGTATCGACATAATTTTTCTAATAGTGCGGTTCTTAGTATTGCTAAGCGAATGAGTGCTAGTTGGAATCCATCCTATTTATTTGTTGCTACAGTTGACGGTTTTTACTTCGGTGAGGTAAGAGAGATAATTAAAAGAAAGGGTAAGATTGATTTACTTAATCACCCACAAATACCAAAATCTACACAAGAAAGTTTCTTGAAAATATTGAATGATTTTGAGTCTTAGGATTCGAAGTCGTAGAGGATGTTTAACTGTGTTTGGGTAGGGGAATGATGTAACTATTTGTATTCCTGTTTTTATCTAGGAAAAAGAGCCTAAAAAACAAAGTAGGTACTATATTAATCAAATCTCAAAAGTGGTAATATCCATTACATGAATTCTCACTCAAAATCTCAAAAAGGTTTCATAACAATACCCGTATTGATAGCTATTTTTATTAGCACTGTAATTATTGGCGGAGGCGGTTATTACATAGTGCATGAGAACTCAAAATCAGACGCACTAATTGAAAATGAGTCTCTAATAATGGAAGAAAAAAGGGTTGAAAATGAAGTTTCTACTCAACAAGAATTAGAGAGCTCTAATGAATCAGAGTTGCCAGTAACGACAGATTTAGTTGAGAAAAAAGTCGTTATACCTGTACCAATTAATGTTGATTTAAGTTCGGACTCTGTTAAATCACAACCTGTTGTAGAAGTGATTAATCAAGATTTTCAAACTGATAGTGACATAACAAAAATAAAAAAGGGCAGGAAGAAATGCAAGAACAATTAGATATTTTGAATGCAGATAATTTAGCTCGTGAGTTAGCGGAAAAAGAAGCGCTGGAAGCAAAAAATATGGCTGAAGAAAAAAGAGTAGCAGAAGAAAAGAATCTGCAGATTGAAGCAGAGGAAAAAGAAAGCAGGATTAGGGAGATTGCTGTACAAATAAAAGCTATTGACGATGAATGTTACAGCAGCTTGAAATGTTCTGATTCAACAATCCAGAAGTATAAATCTTTAGTTAGTGAAGCAGAAAGTCTAGGTTGGTCAGGGATTACTTGCTTGTATGAAAAGTATGGAGGTCAATGGAGGTGTGTTGGAAGGGGAGGTTAGAGAAATAATTAAATGAAAAGGTTAAATTGATTTAATTAATCACCACAAATACCAAAATCTACTCAAGATTCATTCTTGAAAATAATCAATGATTTTGAATCTTAGAAGTACATAGCTCAAATATGGACTTGTCTATAAGTCTTTTTTTGTTGTACTGTAGTGTTACAATAAAGTTATATGAAGTCAGCAAAAACAATCGCCAAGGCATTTTTATGTCTTTCCAATCCTGATGTAGGTGACGTTGTGACTAACTTAAAGCTGCAATAGTTACTCTATTATGCTCAAGGTTTCAATTTGGCAATTTATGGTAAGCCTCTGTTCAAAGAGGAGGTTTTGGCATGGGAGCATGGCCCAGTTGTTAGAGAGGTATATAATGAGTACAGAGACAATGCTTCTACACCAATTCAAGTAATGACCTGTCCGTCTACTCTTACTAAACAAGAAAGAGATTTGGTGGAAAATGTATGGAACGTGTATGGTCAGTTTTCAGCATGGAAATTAAGAGACATGACTCACAATGAAACACCTTGGCAGAATACTAATCGTAATAGTGTAATAAATCATTCTGCTATGAAGTCTTACTTCAAAACACTTGTAACTGAGTAAACATGGGTAAGGGAAATAAGCATATTAAGAACCCTGTAGTTAATATGCGAGCTGGAATGGTTGGATTATCCAATTCACAGTATGCAAATGCTGGCGATACTGGAACTCCCGTTTTTTGTTTTAAGCACGTGCATAAAAATTATAATCTTGGTAGATGTTGTGATGAATCAAGTCCACGTTATATAAAAGGTTTATTAAAGAAGCTTGAAGTTATATCTCAAAATACTTGGGATCAAATACAACTTGCACCCAGGAAAGGTTCTGGTACAGAAAAGATTTCTCGCAATTCAATAAGTGTCGGTGTTCCGTCTACAATAAGTCCAGATGTTAAAGACTTCCTCTCCTTTTATTTTTCTGGTGATAAAGGTCGACTTATCGGTTATAGAGGTAAGGACACAGTGTTTCATGTAGTTTATATAGATACAAAACTAAATGTTTATTCTCACTAAAATTTGACACTCACTAATTATGTATTTTTTTCCGAATAGACTTGTTTAATCCATTCTAAGTCCTTGATTATGGAAGCCTTACGATGAGATTCAATTTCTTTTTGGGGATCAGTTTGGTAATTCTCTGCAATCTCTAAGCAAAGATTTAAGTATTTTACTGAGGAGGCGTAACCGAAAAAGAAGTGCTCAAATAATTTTTTAGTTTCTACCAGGGCTTGTTCTTCTTGTTTTTGAAAGCGTTTACTTATATCTTCATCAGATACATCTCCCCAAATAGTAACGTTACTTACACTATATCCACCAGTGAGTCTACCTCGCTTTATAATTCTCTCAATCGTTTCCCTTGGGTTATTGATTGAAGAGTGTAGTTCAACAAAGAATCCCCATAATGGAGGGTGTACATCAGGGAAGATGCCTTTTGTTACTTTATCGAGCTGCCAATCATAATGGTCTTCAGTGGATTTCTGTTCCAGACGTTTTTTTGCGTAGTCAAAATAGCTTTCCAGAGTAATGACGTTTATTTTATTTCTTTCATCCAGAAGGTTTGAACTTTTAATCTTAAGTAAATCTGGGAAGTAATCACTCCAGATATCCCTCTCTTCACTTGATTCGCTTATATTTTCAAATAAAGTTGAATAAAATCGATAAATCAAAGAATCTACGTAGGACATTTCTATACCGTTATCTGCATGCACCTTAATATCAATAGTTTCAATTAGGTTTCGCTCAAAAGTATTTAGGTATCCATATGCATAGTTTTCTTTTAATGAACGCAAGAAAATTGTCTTAATCATCCCATCGATTTTCTCTTTGCCATAATGTTGGTTTGCTGATTCTGTACTTTTCTTTTCGGCGTATCTATTTTTTTGTTCCGATTCCCAAAGTAATAGTCTGGTTTTTAAGAGTCTGTCCAACAACCCTTGATTTCCAGAAAATGTATAGACACTTAAGGTTTCAACAACAGGTGCGATCGAAGATACCAGATTTGGTAATTGTTTTATCTTTTCTGGCTCAGACGAATCATTCCATCGCTCAATATTTTCAAAAAAAATAGAAAAGAAATCTTCTTCAAGAGACTCATTTCCAGACTGCCAGTAGTCAGTCCAGTCTGCAACTCTATTACTAGGGCTGTCTTCTTTCGAAAAGTATTTTTTAATAAAATCTTTTGTCTCTCCCGAGAACCATCGTATCTGTGACCTGAAAATACTAGTTACCAAAATTGAACCAATTGTCCAAAGGATCAATATTGTTATGTTTACACTGACATTCTTTTCAGACCAGAAAATTAAGGGAATGAACAGGAGTATAAAACTCAATAATAAAGTGCTTTGATTGATGACAGAGTTAAGAATTACTTTTCTTTTGAAAATTTCCTTGGAATCATGAGAATTTAGTGCAGCAATAGCGAGAGGAATTAGTGCCGTGATGATTCCCATGCTTACTAGACCAATTGAAGCTCCAGTTATATCTTGGGACAGTACGGTATTTATTAGTGACATAGCTTTGTAGATGTTGGTTTAATAGTACCACTTGATGATATAATCACCAGACAATTTAATATCAAGACCTAACCCGACAAACTCGTTTGGCGGTATGGTCGAAAACCAGAAGAGCATGAAGAACCCATCATTTGGTACTTGCTTTTCTGGTTGCACGGGGAAACCCGTGTAGAGGCTTCGGTCTCGCCAAGTGGTGGGCTTTTTGTTTGCCACACAAATAAAAAATAACTATGAATAAACCAGAAAAGCGTATTCCAGTAGTTTTAAGAGTCTTAAATGTAAGAGACCATGATAAAAAGTGGGGAGATCACCTAAAGTATGCCACCTTTTGTTTTGTTGTTTTTGTAATCCCAGGTCTTTTGGCTTTGCTTATACCTGAATTTGATTATCTAGTGCAGGACAAACCAACTTTTATAAATCTGCCAATTTTAATAATTCTTTGGTGGGCGTTCTTGTACTTTATGTTTAGTTACTATGAAAAGACACATAGATTTAATCTTTTCCTCGATAAGCTAGTTGAGTTAGATTTTGATAAAGTTACTGAAGCTATAAAAGAGGTTAGGGAGAAAGAAGGTAGACAGGATTTTGAAGCAGGCGACAGCGATGACCTAGAGTATTATGCAAAGCAGTGGCGAAGTAAGCTAGTATCAAGAATAAATGGAATTTGGTAAATAGAATATGCAAACTATACCCATGAGCTGTACCAGGTGCGAATTTACGGTCTTACTTAACAAAAGTGTGCCAGCATTCAAAGATGGTACTCCTGAGAAGCTCCAGCGTGTTCCTGTGCGTCCAGAGGCTAAAGAATGGCTTCTAGGGACTTATAGCGAAGAGTACTGTGTCAGATGTCATAAAACTGAATATTCAGCTAATAGTGAGCAAAAAATTGCAGAAGAATACTGTGACTCTAGTAACTTCCTAAAGTTGGGTGATAAATGTCCAAAATGCTCAGAAGGAGTTATTTTTAACAGTAATCAGTTCACAATTAAATACTAAAATGGGACGAGAGAAGGACTATTTTAATTACAAAATGTTAGAATTAGTTGGTGAAAAAGCCACTAAAAATAGTCTCAAATCCAAACCCTTGTGCACTTACACATGAGATACTCACTGCGATAAGAAATCGCATAAAAAGCGGTAGTCCACTCCTGTCTCGGCACTCAAATTTTTTGTTACTAGAGGGTCATAACATACCTAAAAACACCTATTTAAGCTGGCTTAGGCGTGGCGTAGTTCCAATTGACTCACCTCATGGCATGTCGTTACAGGAAGTGGTAGAAAAGTCTAAGGATTGGGCGTTTTTGAATAAACAAAAGCAGATTTTGAATGAAGGTAGAGAAGAGGACTTATTTCGTCTGTCTGGACTCAATTTATCTACTGAACACAGGTATGTTAGACAAAAAGGTAGGGTATTTTCCGAAACCAGAATAACTACTTCAGCTGATCCTAGACGGTACTGGCTTGCTTTAATGGCAAGTATCAAGCTTGAACTGACAAATAAATAATATGATTTCTTGGAGCGAAAAAACAACACTAGATAACTTACTTGTTAAAGTAGGTGAAACAATTGACGCTGATTCAGCACTAGAAGCACTATTTGATTATTTGTCATACGCTCAGAGTATTGATGATGTAGAAAAAAATCTCTGGTTAAAAAGGACTAAATTTTTTGGGCTGTGTGCAACTGAAACTAAACTATTTATTGAGTTGGTGAAAAATGGTGCAATCTATGGCGACGACTCTTTATTTGAACTGTTTGGAAACATAGGTGATTTGGCAACTTATTCACGGACGAAAGACGGTTGTAGGATTATTGGAGCGAATATAGGCGGAGTAATTTCAGGTATTGAAGTTTCAAGTGAGCGACCCCTCATTGTTTTTGATGTTCAAAATCAAGCACTGTACTTACATTCTGACGCCACAAAGTCAGTTACCTTTGATGGAGTGGGGAGTAAGGCATCAATACAGTTTCTGGTCTCCAGAGCTGTAAGGGCAGCTAACGGCAAGCCAATAAAAACAAGTCAGATTGCTAAAAAATACGACTTGTCATCATCAAGTGTGAGAGATGCTATCGCAGGAGTAAATCAGAACTTTTCGGCAAAATTCCAAGACTACTTAATCGTTAAGGAAGAAGGAATAAGTAGAGAAAACAGATATATTCTTAATCCTAAATATGACTATAAATAAAGTGAGGTCTAATAAGTGCGTCGTGATGTAATAAAATAGACTTAATTTTCAATAAATAATCTCAATTCATTACCGCTACCCGCGTTTCAGCCGAGGGTGGCTTTTTTTGTTTCTATATATCCAAGCAGCTAATCACTTGGAGCGTGAAAAGCAGTGCATCGAAGCTCCAAGCGATGCATTGCTTTTTGTGATTTCAATGACTACCAATCAATCAGGTGATAAAATAATAATGTCCATCAATGAGTATCGACAAATTGTCGGCGATTTCAATAGTTCCGATGAGCTTATAAAATCAAGGATAGATTTTCTGACTGCGTTGTGCCGACAGGTAATTAGGGATGAACTCAAAAAATAGAATATGAGTAAAGCAAGACCTATAGGAAATACATTTATACATGGGACGAGCTATAAAAAGGCATTGATATACTGCCGAGTTTCTTCAGAGCGTCAAAAAACAGAAGGTCACGGTCTTGAGAGTCAGGAATATAGATGTCGAGAGTACGCAAAAAGTAAGGGATATGAAGTCGTAGAGGTCTTTAAGGATAGTTACTCAGGCGGAGGAGATTTTATGTTGAGACCAGCTATGTCATCTCTTATTTCATACGTAGATGATCGTGCACACGAGTCCTTCGTTGTAATTTTTGATGACCTTAGTCGCTTTGCAAGAGACGTTAATGCTCATTTTCTTTTAAGAAAAACTTTCACTGATAGAGGTATAAAAATAGAATGCCCAAACTTTACCTTTGAAAATACACCAGAAGGGGAGTTGGTGGAAACAATGATGGCAGCTCAGCATCAGTATCACCGTAACAATAATCGCAGACAAGTTGTCCAAAAACAAAAAGCTCGGTTGGAATCAGGTTATTGGGCATTTGGTCGTAAGAGAGGTTATGTGATGGAACGTAGTCCACTGCATGGGAATATACTTGTACCAAAAGAACCTGATGCTTCAATATTGAGAGAGGCACTACAAGGCTTTTCTAACGGGAGGTTTCAAACCAAAGTCGATGCCTGCCGCTTTCTTGTAGAAAAAGACTTTTGGAAAAAACAGAAGCCAGAACGTTATATTGATAAATTTACATATATTCTCAATGAACCTTTATATGCGGGGTATGTTGAGTATCCAGTTTGGGGAGTTGCACGTCGGCCAGGACATCATCAAGGAATTATTAGCCTGCAAACCTTTGAGGAAAACCAAAAGAGGCTCACTAAAGGTAATAATGGAAAAAGAGTACGTGCTGATGTGTCAGAAGATTTTCCTTTAAGAGGGTTATTAGTTTGTGGAGATGGTGGTGCTAAAATGACTGCGGCATTTTCTGGAGGCAGAAGCAAGAGGTATCCTTATTATATTTGTCCTGACAAGAATTGTGAATGTAAAAGGAGTTCTCATCCAGCTGAACGTGTACATGACGATTTTGATGAATTATTGAAAACACAAAAGGTAAAAAGTTCAACAGTTAATCTCATGGCAGTTATCTTTGATCGGACTTGGATTGATGAGTTAAAGGAATTGAAAAATGAAGAGGTAAAAATAGAAAAAATAACCATTGAGCTTGAAGAGCAGCTCGATAAGCTCACACTCAACGCAGTAGAGGCAAAGTCTGAAAGAATGAAAATAATTTATGAACAAAAAGCTGAGGAATGTGCCAATAAGATTGATGCCTTAAAAGCTGAATCACCCGTATCATTAGATTTGGATGTTCCTTATCGAACCGCCTTAGAAAAGGTAACTACTTTGCTAAATAGTCCTTATAAAGTATGGCATTCTGTAGGTGTTACTGAAAGACAAAAGCTTTTTCACTTTATATTCTTAGATAAATTGCCATATAGCAAAAAAGCAGGTTATCGAACCGATAATCTGCCTTCTGCTGTAAGGTTATTTGAGGATTTTGTTACCTCAAACTCCCAAGATGTGGAGATGGCGGGAATTGAGCCCGCGTCCGAATCAGGTACCACATGGTGCTTCTACAGTGTGTAGACGCTTCTTTGGTTTAAAGTTTGTATCTTAAGAAGTGACAAAACAATTCAAACTCGAGTTGTGACAATCTTGAAAGTATTAGACAACGACTAGTACTTTCACAGCCTCGTGGCTATTCTACAACTGAAACGTATGAGGCGTTTACTTCAGTCGCATCGATCCGGGTCTTGACGAATGGTTACGCAAGAGCGGGAGCGAATCCAAACGCGTTAGCGTATGGACTTGGTATTGCTTTGTTTGCAAATACAGATGGAACCTTTTTACGAATTGATTACCAGTTTTCGACACTGCACACAATGGGTAGGCTAACCGTCGATGCCTAGCATCCCCGAACTCACTTCTAATTATAAAAGGGAAGTCGGGAACGGTGTGTAGTAAATATGACGGAGTAAGTGAAACTAACTTACTGACTTTTCATTATTCTATCAATTTCTCGCTTGGTGTCTCGAGACTTGATGGTTTCTCGCTTGTCGGCTTTCTTTTTACCTTTGGCTAAAGCGATGCCAAGCTTGATTTTACGTTTATTATTATACCACTTAGTTGCCACTATTGTCAACCCTTGCTTCTCGCTCCCTTGTTCTAGTACTTCTAGTTGTTTCTTGGAAAGAAGAAGTTTCCTAGCTCGTTCCGGATCGTAACTCTTGGGAGTATTGGCAACTTGGTATGCACTAATTGACGCATTAACCAAAAAAGCTTCACCACCGCGGATAATTACATAGGCACCATTTAAACTAGCTTTATTGGCTCGTACTGCCTTTACTTCATAGCCATACAGAACAACCCCCGCTTCATATTCTTCGAGAAATTCGTAGTCAAAATAAGCCTTTTTGTTTTGGATATAATCAGCCATATAGAGTATGACGTACTAACTATAGAGGTTATTACAACTTAGAGCAATTAGAGCTTTTAAGACAAGTGGGGAGGGATAATTCTCTGGCTCGTAAAATACAGTTTTTTCTGTATAATGCTCGATACTATGTCAAATTTAGAAAATGAGGTAACGCCAGAAAATAAGGATAAATCAACTGAAGTTGGCGAAACTAAAGAAAATAAGCAACCGGAGGTAAAGCCGGAAGAAAAAATTCCAGCACCAAAGAAAATTAGCTCCCATAATCCACTTCCAAAATTGCGTGAGGTTGGACAAAATATGCCAATTGGTCCAGGAAATTTCTGGAACAACATGCTTTCAACTGTCTTGCTACTAGTAATGGTGGTGATGGTCTTTAGCTATTTAACTGAGTCTCAAGTAAAGCCGGAAATTCTTTCTGTATCAGAAGTAGTGAATCAGGTTAAATCTGGGGAAGTAAAGCAAATAGTGGTCCGTGGTAGCATGCTTGAAATAAGCTATGTAGATGAGACAAGAACTATCGCCGAAGCAAAGAGGGAGACAGACGCTTCTGTTTCAGAGTCATTAGCTAACTTTGGAGTTACTACTGAACAATTGGCCGCGATAAAAATTGATGTTCAACGCGAGACTGGTTTTAGTTATTGGTTTGGACAATTTGCTCCATTCCTTTTCCCGTTGCTTTTCTTAATCCTAATTATTTGGTTCTTTACCCGTTCAGTTAAGGGGGCAGGGATGCAAGCTTTAAACTTTGGTTCTAGTAAAGCGCGCATGATTGATCCAAACGATACTAATCAAAAAGTTACTTTCAAGGACGTTGCTGGAGCAAAAGAAGCTAAACAAGAGCTAGAAGAAATTGTTGATTTTTTGAAGAACCCAAAGAAGTTTTTGGACATTGGTGCCGAAATTCCTAAGGGAGTAATGATGATGGGTGCGCCCGGTACTGGTAAGACCTTGCTAGCTCGTGCAGTAGCTGGAGAAGCCGGTGTACCATTCTTTTCTATTTCTGGTTCTGAGTTCGTAGAAATGTTTGTGGGAGTTGGAGCTTCACGCGTACGAGATTTGTTCTCTATGGCCAAGAAGGCAGCTCCATCAATTATTTTCGTCGATGAAATAGATGCAGTTGGACGAGTTCGTGGTACCGGAGTTGGTGGTGGTAATGATGAACGTGAACAAACTCTAAACCAAATATTGGTTGAGATGGATGGCTTTGAGCCAAATGCCAAAGTAATAGTAATGGCCGCTACAAACCGACCAGATGTACTTGACCCAGCCCTACTACGTCCAGGACGTTTTGACAGACGGGTAACTATTGATTTGCCAGACCGAAAAGACCGAGAAGAAATACTCAAGGTTCATATTCGTAAGAAGCCACTTCAAGAAGATGTTAATCTAGAAATTATTGCACAGCGAACCCCTGGATTTTCTGGAGCCGATTTATATTCTCTAATGAACGAAGCGGCAATCTTGGCGGCCCGTGAACATCGAAAGAAGGTTGGACAATTCGATATGATTCGTTCAATTGAAAAGGTTATGCTCGGACCAGAACGCAAGAGTCATGTTCTTTCACAAAAGGAACGACTAGTAACTGCTTATCATGAAGTTGGGCATGCTCTAGTTGCTTCTGTTTTGCCTTATGCTGACCCTGTCCAAAAGATATCGATTATCTCAAGAGGTCGTGCAGCTGGATACACCCTCAAGCTCCCTGATGAAGATAGAAAGATGCATACTCGCAAGGAGTTTCTGGATGATATTGCGATGACTCTTGGTGGTTATGTAACTGAAGAGATGGTCTTTGGTGACCTAACAACTGGTCCAAGTAACGACTTGCAAGTGGTAGCCAACCTAGCTCGAGATATGGTGACCAAATACGGTATGAGTAGTCTTGGACCAATTGCGCTCGAAGGAACAGGTGGCAGAATGATTGGTGGTGGAATGAGTGAGGATAGAGGATATTCACCACAAATCGCCAAAGCGATTGATGATGAAGTAGCCAAGATTATCGAAGATGGAAAAAATAAGGCTAAAGAAATTTTGACCAAGTATCGTCCGGCTCTCGATGTAATTTCAAAGCGACTGTTTGAAGTTGAGACATTGGAGCGTGAAGAATACGAAGCTCTACTAAAGCGAGAAGGAGTTGAAATCCAAGATGCATACAAGAAGCAACGAGAGGAAGAAGAAGCAATGGCCGATCCAACCAAGGTTTTGGCAACTAACTAGTTGTAATAGGTTGGGAAGGTTAAAAAGACCGGCGCCCTTGGCGCCGGTCTTTAAAAATATTATTGCACTCTATATTTCTAACGAAGTTTTTCCTCTAGGACAATTACTCCGTCTTCCATATGTAGTATGCGATTTGCGCCCAGGGCATATTCACGTTCGTGGGTAACCATCACTACCGTTTGACCATTATCGCGATTGATAGAACTTATTAAGTCTATGATTTGTCGACTAGATACACTGTCTAGGTTGGCGGTTGGTTCGTCAGCAAAGATGATTTTTGGTGTACTGGCAATTGCTCTGGCGATAGCTATTCTCTGTTGCTCTCCACCAGATAGTTCGGCTGGCAAATTTAGATATTTACCAGCTAGTCCAACGTTGTCAATTGCTTCGTCAGCTTTTTTACTGGCATTAGCCCAATTCTCGCCACGCATTAAAAGTGGCATCATGACATTTTCTCGTGCTGATAAATCTGGTACTAAAGCGTAGTCTTGAAAGACATAGCCTAGGGTATTGAGTCGGAAAGATGTTCTTTCTTTTTCTGACATATTGATTACGTCAGTATTGTCTACCTGTAGTTCGCCACTACTTGGAGTATCCAAAACCGAAAGTTGGTACATAAGGGTAGATTTACCAGCACCAGATTTTCCCATAATGGCCACAAATTCTCCTTCTGCTACACTGACATCAACTCCGCGTAAGACATGGGTAATTAAATTATCCTTACCAAATGAACGCCTGATGTTTTTTGCTGAGATGATTTGCATATTATTTTCTACCTAAAATTGAATCAAGGGTGTTTTTGCGCACAATAATCCAAGCAGGGATAAAGCCTGCCACTAAAGTAACCAAGAACAAAATAATAAAGCGAATTAGTGTACCCAAAGGTTCAGCTACCAAAATACCATCACTAAAAGGGAAGTCGATTGGATTGCGTTCAAAGTAACCAACTAGAAATGCGTAGGTTACAAGAGTTCCTAGTGCCGATCCAACCAAGGCATAAAATGCCGCTTGAAGTATGTAGGCAATCTCGATAGAGCGAGCATCGATTCCGATACCTTTTAAAATACCAATTTGACGTCGCCTAGAAATTGCATTAATAAAGATGATAATAAAAATGGTAATTGAAGCGACAACAATTCCTACTGCACCAATAAAAGTGCCCAGGATGTTAAAAGTATTTTTTATATCAGTAATAAATTTTGGTAACGCTTCGGTAAAAGTACGAATTTTGGCGTATTCATCAAGACCTTGTCTTATTAGGGTGTTCTTAACATTGTCCGCTAAAACAGGATCTTTACTAGCCAAGCGTATAGCTATTTCACTACCATTACGATCAACTTGACCACTCAATCTTCGTAGTTCACTTTCTGGTAAATAGACTTGGCTTGAGACCGCTCCGGCCTTGGAATCAACAATACCTTTAACGATAAATTCTTTGGTGTTTTCTCCAATAGTCACTTTTACTTTATCTCCAGGATAAACTTCTTCAAGAGAGCCAGTTATATCAGCAAAACCCGCTGTGTAGCGATCAATCGTCAGAGAACCAAGTAGTATATAGCCGGAATCTTGTTCATTAAGATATTCACCTTCAACGACATTTTCAGAAAGTTTGGTAACTAGGTCTTCGTCAGTTGGATTAATGCCTACAATTGGCGCTCCGACACTGTTAGCATCTTGGCGCAAGTCTCGACGAGTCTTGTAGTTAGCTTCAACTCTTCCTCCAGCTTGATAACGAATCGAAAAAGCAACGATTTCATCAACTGTCTCCAAGTTTCGGCGAATGGTTTCAGTTTGGATTAGTTTAGTCTCATTATCTAAAGGAGTAATTATGATATTACCAAGAGACTTTTCTTCGACCGCTCTTTCTGAGCCGGCGATGAGACCAACTAAAATACCCGAGACAGCAATCAGGTTTAGGAAGGTGAGCATCATGACAAAGATGATGAGTATATTTGTCCAAATATTTGCTCGCTGAATCTGCCTAAGACCTAAGAGAAGACCGATACGAAGACTACGCATAATGTTTATGGGGCTACAACAGTTGTTCCCTCACTTAGACCAGATACTTCAAGGAAACTGTCATTACCAACAAAGATTACTTCAACAGTAGTGGTAGCTGTCTTGTTACCTTGAGGTATTAAAACAGCTGACTTGCCATCAGGCTGGGTAAAGACAAAACGTTTAGGTAAGCGAAGTACTTGCTCTTTACTCTTGGCAATAATATCGATGTCAGCATTAAGGCCTGCGCGTAACCATGAAGGAATTTCATCTAGTTTGATAGTTGTCTCAAAATAAGCGACGCCATCAATTTGGGTAGCGATAGGGGAGATGTAGATTACAGTCCCAGAAATAGTTTCATCACTATTAGCATCAAAGATTGATTTAACAATTTGTCCAACGGCGATTTTGGTAATATCAATTTCTGGCACACGTGCTTTTAGAGTAAAGGCATTCTCAGCCAAGACAGTAATGACGGGAGTGTTGGGCGCACTTTCCCCGGCTGTGATAGAGATATCGGTAATTGTTCCAGAGAAGGGAGCGATAATTGAACGGTCAGCAATGCGGGCATCTATAGCAGAAATTCTCGCTTGAGCCTGCAAAACAGAGGCTTGAGCTCCGGTAATATCTTCGCTTCTGGCTGGAGCCGTCGAGAGATTGGCTTCACTCTTGGCTATAGTCAAAGCATTTTCAGCACTAGCAATGGAATTTTTGGCTACTGTTTTAGCTAATTCAAAAGCATTATTTAAAGAAGAATATGATGAACTTCTGGTATTTGGTAGCTCAATTTGCCACTGCGAATTTGCATATAAATTTCCTTCAGTAAACAAAAGGAATAGTCCGCAGTTGCCAAGAGGGGAAGGTTGGTCAAAGGTCACACTACCAGTTCCGCTCTCTAGGCCACTGTAGTTATAAGAATAACCCGATTGCGCATTTGAGTTGTAGATTTTTAATTCATAGGTACCCTCGTCTTGGCAAAGATAGGTACCACTGACTGTTGGGGCCGTACTAGTTTCATCAAAATCAATAGCTGTGACAGTTAGTCCGGTTGAGAGAAGGGCGACTCGAGCATTATCAACTTTTTTATTTTCTTCAGCAGTAGTTCTAATCAGATTTTCTTCGGCATTCTTAATCGTTGCTTCTGCGACGGCAATTGTCTCAGATCTTGGTCCTGCAATAGTTTTTTCATAAGTCGCTTGGCTGGCAGTTAATTGGCTAACCGCTTCAGCTCTTTCGGCTACTAGTTGGGTTGCAGCTAAAGTTGCTAGAAGGTCGCCTTGTTCTACTTGTGCTCCTTCTTCAACAAAGACGTCTGTTACAACTCCTGAACTAGGGAAGGTGAGTTCGGCTGTACGCTTGGCTTCAACAAAACCAGAAACAGAAACTACTTCACTAACAGTCCCTTTTTCGACATTGGCGGTAACCCACTCTGGCATTGAAGGATTAATTGTTTTGTATACAAAAAACCCCGCTACCAAGACTAAAGTAATCGCAATTAAAATATACCAAATGCTGGTATTTAAGATTCGCATTGGTTTCAGTATAGCATTGTTAAGCTTGCTTAATTCGTTTGTTACACAGTGCAAAGAAAGCCTCAATCAAATTTTGATTGAGGCTTTCTTTTATTACCTGTCCGTCAACTTGGACTCGAACCAAGGACTAGAGGAATATGAGTGAAAAATTACCTGTCCGTCAACTTGGACTCGAACCAAGGACCACAGAGGTATAAGCTCTGCGCTCTACCAACTGAGCTATTGACGGACAGGGAATTCTTTAAATAAACACTCATACAATTCTTCATCTCGAAATTTAAATGCTTTGGCGCTCAATTTCTCGATTTAAATTGGAAGCTCTGCGCTCTACCAACTGAGCTATTGACGGAAGGTAGGCATCGAAACTATACCGTATTTGATTATTTGGAGCAATGAAATCATTTAAATATAAAAAGTGAAAGGCCGACACGTACCCGTAAGGTAGTGTCGGCCGGTTCAGGTGAGATGCAATGTGGCTTCTCGGGTCTCACCTCGTACGACCGCCGGTAGAGTCGTACTCTCCGCAGTGGTCGTCAACTTCGAAAGATCATGACAGGCTCCTTGGCCATTTTGTCACCGGCATCACATCGAATGCGGCGAGGGTTGGATGAATTCCAGGCGAGGCCAGCGGCGCGCGTCAGCGGGCGCCGGCGGCGGCCTTGGTTGGCAGCAGCACCGGGGCGGTGCCGAAGGTCTTGGCGATGAACGTCTTCGTGTAGCCGGAATCGGATTGCGTCCACAGGAAACTCGGCATTCGGAACATAGGTTCTCCTTCAATGCACGTGAAATTTAGTGCTTTTCAACGATAGCACACTATTAAGTCTTGTCAAGCGATTAGAAGAGTAGTCAAATATACAGAAGAAAACCCCTGAAAAACTTTGTTTTTCAGGGGTTTTCTTCTATCTTTAACTTTATCTACTCCATGTGGAGCATTTTGGATAGGGTGCTGATTTTTTCGGCAATTAATGGGTGCTTGGTTAATTCACTATCTTCGGCAATAATTTTTTGTGCCTCTTTTCTGGCCGCTTCGACCATTTTTATGTTCTTGATAGCTTCCATACCGAGGTCAGTGAGTCCCCATTGCTTCATACCATATAGTTCACCGCTCCCTCGTTGAGTGAGGTCAAACTCGGCTAATTCAAAACCATTCTTAGCTTCCATTAGCGCTTTAAGTCTCTCGAGGGTCTTGCCACTCTTCCCAGTTGAGTCTTTGGTAGTGACAGCAAAGCAGTAGGCTTGGTGTGTTCCTCGTACTACTCGACCTCGTAGTTGGTGAAGTTGGGCTAGCCCAAATCTCTCTGCTCCTTCAATAATGATATTGGTAGCATTTGGAACATTGACACCAACTTCTACCACCGATGTGGCGACCAAAACATCAATCTTATGAGCTAGGAATTTTTCCATTACGGTATCCTTTTCTTTAGGAGTCATTTTGCTATGCAAAATATCAATGTTAGCGTTTTTGAAAACTAGTTTTTTGAGACGCTCCGCTTCCTGTTTAACTGATTTAAGTTGCAGGGCATTTTCTTTGCTGGGATCTGGTTCATCGATACGTGGACAAATCACATATGCCTGTCTACCATCCGCTAGTTCACCTCTAACATGAGTGTAGACCTCTTCCATTTGGCTTGGCGCAAATATTTTGGTAATGATTGGCTTGCGACCCTTGGGCATTTCATCAAGTAGCGAGATATCCAAGTCGCCATAGACTGTCAGGGCCAGGGTGCGGGGAATAGGGGTGGCAGTCATCGAGAGTAGGTGAGGCATCCGGGCGTCTTTCTTGGCCAAGGCTCGACGTTGGTTGGTACCAAAGCGGTGTTGTTCATCAATAATGACATGGGCTAGATGTTTGAATTCAACAGATTTATAAATTAGAGCATGGGTACCGATGAGGATTGGAATTTCTCCATTTTTTACCCACTTCAATAATTGAGCTCTAGAGATAGGGGTCGGTTTTTCTGGATTTCCTTTGGATGGGAATTTCATACAACCACTACCGGTAATCAAACCAATTTGAATCGGTAGATGTTTGAAGTAGGTGATAAAACTTTCAAAATGTTGTTTGGCTAATATTTCAGTAGGGGCCATATAAGCCACCTGCAAGTTGCCATACTGGAGTTTAGCCTCTAATCCTTCTGGTGGTCTAGAAGTTGCGACCGCGTAAGCTGTGGTGGCAGCAACTGCTGTCTTGCCACTACCAACATCTCCTTCCAGTAGTCTCGACATTGGATGTTTACCACTAAAGTCTTTGAGTATATCGTCGATAGATTTTTTCTGAGCATTTGTTAAAGGGAAGGGGAATCGTTTGGTAAATTCTTCAATATGTTTTTCTTCAGTCTTAATTAAATAACTAGTAGCTACACTAATTTGAGCCCGCTCTTTAGCTTTGGCGGTTTGGATATAAAATACTTCTTCAAAAGCAAAACGTTTTCTAGCACTTTGTGCGTGATCGGCTTTTTTGGGTGTATGTATCCACTGCAGGGCGGTCTTGAGAGTAGGGAGGTTGTAGCGATTTAGGATTTCTTCAGGGATTGGATCTTCCATAGCGTCGAGTATGCCCAAAGCAAAACATTTTTGAACCGTGTGAAAAAACCATTTAGAAGTTACTCCTTTAGTCTCTCGATAAACTGGATAAATTGTTTCGTCTAAGTTTTCAGTGTTATTAAAAATTGAGTCGTGTCTATCGATCGGTAGACTTTCAAGTTTTTCAATTTCTGGATTAGTGATATAGAGCTTGCCTTCACTACCGGCTACTTTGCCAGCTACTTTTACATAAATACCATCAGTTAACATCTTGGCGATGTATGGCTGATTGAACCACATAATTTTTATTCGAGCGGTCCCGTCCTCAACCCAGCCCTCAGAAATAGGGACACGACTTTTCCATGACTTGCGAGTGTTGAGTCCGCCAATTTGACCATAGACAATCGCGTCTTGTCCTTTAACTAAAGAACCAACTGATTGAATAGAGGATATGTCTTCGTAGCGTTGGGGTAGGTGAAGGAGTAGGTTTGAAACGGTGGTAATCCCAAGTCGCCCGAGCGCCTTCTTGTGGACCTCATCGATACGGAAATGTTTGGTAAGTAGGTCGTTTGGTAACATCCCTCAATCATAGCAAATATAACCAAATATAAGCAGAAACAATAAATTTGGCACTTATTTATTTGACAAAAGTCATTTTCTATATTATATATCAAGGTTGGAAATCAATCGTACCTCCCACTAACCCTCGTATTGGAGACCCAAATGGGAAACAAATTTGTAAACTACGCACAACTCAGAAAGAGGGCAAAGAGGGAGCGGGCAAATGAGCTCTCCTCAAGCCCTTCGGTCACCTTGCTGTCGCAAGAGGTGACTGAACCAGTCGTCTTGGAGGTAAAGTTGCCCGAAATGGTGACTAGGCCTCAGGAAGCTGTTCCGGCCGCCTTTACTGCTGGCTTGGAAGTAATCATCGAGAAGGCCAACCGGGAGCACGACAAAACCAGTACCGCGCGCTTCAAGTTGGGCGCAGTAATTGAAAATTTTGGTCGTTTTGCTACTCCCCCTAGTGGTTGGAGCAGGTAGCGCGGTAGGCCCGCCAGCGTATGAAGATATT
>JBGSVK010000079.1:0-5859 GCA_041752975.1 Minisyncoccia bacterium
TCACATGAAGGGTCTTTTCTGTAATTGTGCGGCCAGGGGTAATCGAAACCCCGACTAATCCTTGGCAAGGACTCATTATACCACTTAACCATGGCCGCATTTATTTAATTAATTCTTTTGTGCCCAGCTCAATAAATTTTATCAGCTTTTTTTTCAAAAGAACATTGCCGATTATAGTATTGCCAACGCCAAATTGCAATATTGACTTGCTACTTTTACCAGGAACAACTTGATTCTTGTTAAATTGACTAACAGATACACCAGTTTTACTACTCCAGTGCTTCATGCACCTAATTTCGTCATGAGTAGGGTAGAGCAGAAGCCAGAAATTAATACTCTTTTTATCTACTCCTAGGTATTCAATAGCAAAGCGAATAAAAACCTGCTGTAGTTCAATTTTTGATGTTGAGAGACGTATCACACGAGGATCAGACATATCTCCAGCCGACATATAAGCTACTAATCCCGCCATGAATAATGGGGAAGTACGGTAGTGCTTGAACTCTGTCTCAGCATGCTTGAGCATCTCACGATACTTGGTGGCTCTTTCGGCATTTCTGGCCTTGTTTACTAATTGAATCCTGACTTTGTTGTCTTTAGCAGCTTGTATTTTGTTTGTAACAGCAACTTGCTTAGAAAAGTCTTCATTTGCAAGCCAATTTGAGATAGTTCCACGCGAAACAGCGCATATTTTGGCTATTTCTGTGTAGGTAAAACCTCGTTTGCGAAAAGTGAGAGCTTGTTCATAGGCTTCTATTTTATATTTTCCACGTGAAACTAACATAACAAAGTTTATATATTATATACGCAGACAATTGTTCATTTTGAGGATATAAACATAGCCGTATTTTATACGGCTATGTTTATTATTAATTATTTAATAGCTTAAAGAAAATATCAGGAGTCACCATCAATCATTTCGCCAACTACATATTGACAGCCACTAGTACCAACGACAGCAGAGTGAGGGGTGAGGGGTGGTATATTGAAACGATCGCCAGCTTTTAAGATTTGGGTTTTCCCATTAATTGTTAGCTCAATTGAGCCTTCGATCAAAAAAATTGTTACTTTGTCTTGGTGTGAGTGCTCTTGATAAACAGTCCCAGGCTTATCACTCCACTCATATACATAAGGAAAACCTTCCTTTTCGAGAGTTTGTATGCAACGTTCAGATAATTCCATACTTAAAATTTAAGCTCTCATTGCCATCCGAGTTTGATTGACTACTTCTTTAACTGGAGTATTTGATTTAATAATATACTCTTCGCTGCCTTGCTCTACTGCCAAGAAAACGTTTTCAGCATCAGTCATATTGGTCAGGAAGATTATTTTGGCGTCTTTACCCCAGTGGTCAAGTCTAATTTTCTCTACTGCTTTATGACCCTCCATTACTGGCATCATAATATCCATTAAAATAGCGTCTGGATGATGTTCGAGAGCCAAATCTACTCCTTCTAAACCATTCTTGGCCTTTAAAACCTTTATTCCCGCATCAGTAAATGCAGTGGCGTAGATATCTAGAATATTTTCATCATCTTCAACAATAAGGACGGTAGTGTTTGTCATATGTGTTAAATATTAGCATATTATTACTGTACAGAAATAATACTTTAAATGTCCTGGACGATAGAGCCATTAGGCTCTATCTCAGGTGCACAAATGAAATAGCCCCATATGGGGCTTTTTCATTTGTGCACCTGCCAGGACTCGAACCCAGAATAACTGATCCGATGTCAGTTGTGATATCCATTTCACTACAGGTGCGAATGAAGAATCAAGCAAAAGCAAAGCTTTTATTTAAATTCTGAATGATGCATCTGAAAGATTTCTCTTACAGGTGATGCGTTGAATATCATACGTTAAAGGTGGGAAAAAGCAACGATTTTCTGCTACAATACGATTATGATACCGCTTCACCAAATACCACTTTCAGTAAAAAAAATAAACGACACCCTTGAACAAAGTGGTTTTGAGGCCTATTTGGTTGGTGGTTGTGTTCGTGATTTATTACTAGGAAAAGAACCAAAGGATTGGGATTTTACTACCAGTGCAAATCCCGAACAAATCCAAGCCCTTTTTCCAGACAGTTTTTGTAACAATGACTATGGGACTGTCGGTGTAAAAAACGAAGAGGAGACAGATGTCCGCCTAAAGGTAGTAGAAGTTACCCCTTATCGAAGTGAGAGTGGCTATAGTGACTCTCGTCGCCCAGATACTGTTACTTTTGGGGTATCTCTAGAAGAGGATTTGGCTCGAAGAGATTTTACGGTAAATGCTATTGCCTATAGAATAAAAGACCAGAAAATCGTTGATTTATATGGAGGGATTGAAGATTTGAAAGCCAAAAAACTAAAGGCAGTTGGTAATCCGGACGAACGTTTTGCTGAAGATGCTCTGCGAATGATGCGTGCTGTTAGATTGGCGGCTGAACTAGAATTTTCTATCGAAGCTGAAACTATGGCAGGAATAGTCAGAAACTCTTCGCAGTTAGAGAAAATTGCCATCGAACGTGTTTGTACTGAGTTTGTGCGCTTAATTAACTCAAAGACTCCAATGCAGGGAATCATCTTCCTTGAAAAGCTTAATCTATTGCAATACTTAATCCCAGAATTAAAAGATGCTATCGGTTGCGAACAGGGAGGTATTCATGCCTACGATGTCTACGAACACCTTCTTCGAACTATGCAAGCTGCAGCAGATAAAGGTTATTCAACCGAAATGCGTTTAGCTGCCTTGCTTCACGATATTGGTAAACCTGCCACTCGTCGAACCGGAGGAAAAAATAAACATTACACCTTCTTTGGACACGAAGTGGTGGGGGAGAAAATGACTAAGAAAATCCTAGCTCGATTAAAATACCCAAGAGAAGAGTCAGAGATTATTGAAAAACTAGTGCGTTGGCACATGTTTTTCTCTGATCCAGATGAAATCACCCTCGCGGCAGTTCGTAGAACCATAGTTAGAATTGGGGAAGACCAGATAGAAAACCTTTTAAATCTAAGGGTTTGTGACCGAATTGGAACAGGAAGACCAAAAGAACAACCTTTTCGCTTCCGAAAATACAAGGCAATGGTTGATGAAGCCCTTCGAGACCCGATTTCAGTCAAAATGCTCAAGATTGATGGGGATAAAATTATGGATATCACTGGGGAAAAGCCTGGTAAAAAGCTGGGATATCTACTGCATGCACTACTCGAGGAAGCACTAATTGACCCTAGTAAGAACACCGAAGAATACCTAAAAACAAGGGTTTTTGAGCTAATTAAGCTACCGGAAGCTGAATTAATAAAATTAGCCGAAGCTGGGAAGGAAAAATTAGCCGAGGAAGAAGCGACAGCTCTAAAGGAAATTGCTAGGGAACACAAAGTGGGGTAGTGATGATACAAGTTAGCTTAAAAGGCTGATGTCCATGACTATCAGCCTTTTATTAAACTATAGACTTCCTTCGAACGTAAATAGGGACAGTTCTAGGAGTCAAGTAAAATAATTTGAGCCGTACAATTTGTACGGTAAAAATTATTTAATGACGAGCGACAACGAAATGTCTTTGCCTACACTTGAAGGAATAGAAAAAGGCCTGAGGGGATCGACGGCGAAATGTTTCGCATCCGATCTCCTCAGACCTTTAATTAAAATTCGAGCTTTTATTTTTGAAAGGATATTATAATCCTAGTGGGCGCCTATTGTAATAATGGCTAACCTTATTCAAAGCTCTACGTTGTTTTGAGAATATGAGAAATCAATTTCACTCACACAAATCTTGGGACCAACCATCTGTCCCGTTACAAAGTGTCAGGAGACTTCTTCAAATCTCAATAGGGTGGGATTGTTATGAACGTTTTTTATTTGAGTTTTTTGGAGGTAATACTCAATTGTTTTGGAAAGATCTCTTTAAGGGGAATCTCTCGTATGGAGAGTTTCCTGCTCGCCCTTTCTGGGCCTGCATATATACTATGTCCTTTACAATAGTGTGTAAAGGACATCATTGTTTATAACTGTGCATAACTCACACTTGCGTGTCCTTTATAAAGGACACGCAAGTGTGAGAGAATTTTTATAGTGGAAGTAGCCTTATTTTTGAACGTATTTTTTATGCTGAACTGTTACTATTGACAAATTTGAGAAATGTTTGATTCTGTTTTAAGTAATTTGCAAAATTTTTTGTATAAAAAATATTAGGCTTCTAATATCAAGTCAACGGAGACTGGACAGTGGTCTGAACCCATTACTGAGTCATGTATCCGAGCGGACTTTAGTAGCGGTATCAGCTCTTCACTAGCAAAAACATAGTCGATTCTCCAACCAATATTTCTCTCTCTAGCGGAAGCAAAGTGTGACCACCAAGTGTAGTGCCCTCCGGCTTTTTCAAATTGTCGAAAAGTATCTACAAAACCTTCTTTCACTACTTTTTCCAGTCCAGCTCTTTCTTCGTCGGTAAATCCCTTCCTACCTCGATTCTCTTTTGGTCTAGCCAAGTCAAGTTCAGTATGTGCCACATTTAAGTCGCCACAAAAAATTACTGGTTTCTTACTTTTTAGCTGTTTCATGAAAGCCAAATAGGCAGGATCCCAAGCTTGGCGCATCGGGATACGGGATAGGTCATCCTTGGCATTAGGGGTATAAACTGTACTTAAGTAGAATCCCTCAAATTCCAGGGTCAGCACTCGCCCTTCTTTGGTGGTGTCTCCATAGCTATCCGTTAGGTTGTACTGTTTCGCAATCTCGTCTGGAATACCTTCTATTACCTCTATTGGGGAGTGTTTGGTGAAGATAGCTGTGCCAGAATAGCCTTTCTTTTCAGCACTATTCCAGTATTCTTCGTAGTCTGGTAAGTCAATTTCTACCTGCCCCTGCTGGGCTTTTGTTTCCTGCAGACACAGGATATCTGGTTTATGTTCCGCCATGAAACGTTCAAAATCACCCTTTTTTAGCACCGCTCGGATACCATTCACGTTCCACGAGTATATTTTCATATGATTAGTTTAACATTTTGATGTTTCATGCAAAAGAAAAACGCGAAGCCGAGGCTTCGCGTTTTGATAGAAATGCACAAGCATGGTGGTATTCATACCGGAATACTGGATGGTTGGTCGGTGAGTTGTTCAAGAACTCCTGCTGCGTGGTGAACCACAATTCCCATGTTATGTAATGCTCCGTGAACGAACCCGCCCTCAGGTGAAAGAACACAGGAACCACCATGCGTGAAATGCCATTGTTCTACACCATAAGATATATTCACGTACCTATCACTAACATCTGTATATCCACTATTCTTTCTCTTCCGGTAACTCTCTACCACAACAAGACTCCGTCCAAGATCAGAGCGAATGATAGTTTGATGGTTTGTCGCCACCAAACTGTATCCATCACGCTCAGGCATGAACATGAGTACCTGAAACCGATTATTTCTTTTTACGAGCTTTAGGAGCGGGACCTCCAAATTGAATTGGACATCTCGACCAATGATAAAATAGTCTTGTTCCATTACAGCTCCCACCACTTGAAATTCGCAGAAACAAACTGGACGGTTCGTGGACGTTTCCCTACGCCAATGAGAAATAGTAGAGTATATCCTCCGTTATCAATTTGAATATGATGCAGCCGACCAGGTTCTGGCAAGATAGTACACTGGGCAAATCTGGACTCGAGCTCGCGAGGGGACTGCACCCCATCCGCTACTTCACGCACAGCTTCTTCTGCCTTGAAATTTACCGAGAAATCAATGATTCTCTTCATACCATTCTCCTGCGTTAAAAGTTTGAGCGGGACTAATCCTGAGTGACATATCTGATAGCCTCCTAATTTTTACTAGGCGACAAACTTCCATCACAGCCAACACTTGATAGAGTCGACCTTTAG
>JBGSVK010000080.1:0-8178 GCA_041752975.1 Minisyncoccia bacterium
CGTGGTGGTGTAGGAGTAATTGACCTTAATACCAAGGAAGAAGACGTGGTAACTACACTGCTAACTACTTCTGCGCATAGTGACCTGCTTTTCTTTACCGATAAAGGTAAGGTCTATCAAAGCAAGATGTATGAAATACCCGAAGGTCGTCGTGCTACAAAAGGTAAGTCAATCATGAATTTCTTGTCGATGACACAAGAAGAAAAAATTACTTCGGTTTTGGCAGTTAGAAAAGAAGAATGGGCAGGTGATTGGAGTTTGATGATGATTACCAAAAATGGTGTTGCTAAAAAGAGTGACGCCGCTTCATTCAAAGACGTTCGTCGCAGTGGTTTAATTGCCATTACACTCAAAGATGATGATTCTTTGATTGCCGCTAAGTTTGTTGGTAAGGGTGATGAGGTTTCTTTGGTTACTCTACATGGGCAAGCTATCCGTTTTAAGGAAAGTGATGTGCGTCAGATGGGTCGCACCGCTGCTGGTGTGGCTGGTATGAGACTTGGTAAAGGCGATTCGATTGTTTCGGCCGATGTCTTTAAAAAAGATGAAAAGAAGACTGAGGTCTTGATTGTTACTCAATCGGGTTACGGAAAAACTACTCCAGCCAAAGAATATAAAACTCAAAAGCGTGGTGGTTCAGGTATCAAGACTGCCAAAGTCACAAGTAAGACTGGTGAAATTGTTTGCGGTATTGTCCTCAAGGAGGAAGAAAGGGCCGAAGGAGAGCTAGTAATTATGAGTCAAAAGGGTCAAGTAATAAAGCTTCCTCTCAAGGATATTCCAACTCTCGGTCGTCAAACCCAAGGAGTTAGAGTAATGAAGATGCGAGAAGGAGATGCAATTGCTAGTGTAGTTTTCGTTTAAAACTACTTAAATCATAGAAATAAAAACAACCACCCCTTTAGGGTGGTTGTTTTTATTTCACACCTAATTTGGCCTAGGACAATATTTTTGGTGTATAATTGCTAGTAATGAATTTTGTCTTACCTGGTCGTTTCGTTGTACCTGAAGTTGTTGCAACACATTTTCACCTTAAAGCAGGTGATAGAGTAGCAGACCTTGGGGCTGGAGTAGGTTATTTTCTTAAACCACTATCAATGGCAGTTGGTGCCGAAGGAAAAGTCTATGCTTGTGAAATCCAAAAGCAGTTGGTAGAAAAGCTTGGCGACTTTGCTCGATTAAATGGTCTCTCAAATGTCACACCGGTATGGTGTGACCTAGAGGAGGTTGGTGGCATCAAATTACCCAATAACAATCTTGATTCAGCTATTTTGGTGAACACACTCTTTCAGTTTGAATTAAAAGATGTGGCTCTGGCAGAAATAAGAAGAGTATTAAAGCCAAACGGTGTGATTTATGTCATTGACTGGTCGGAATCTTTTGGGGGACTAGGTCCACAACCAAAAGATATAATTACCAAAGAAATGGCAATTGATTTATTTGAAGCCCAACAATTTATCTTTGAACGCGATTATGAGGCTGGGGCACATCATTATGGGTTAGCTTTTAGAAAAGTATGAAACTAAGACCATTTGAACTAGCTTTGGTGGTAATTTTTGCGCTTTTATTTATAGGTGCCCTGATTTTGTTGCGCATGTACGAAGCTTCACCTGCTGAAAATGTGACAAATGTTGGCACTGTTACTATTTGGGGACCTCTACCGGAAGAATCTTTTAGTAGCTTATTAAGCGGTATTTCAGAAACTGATGAGGGTTTAAGAAATGTAAATTATTATTATGTTGCACCTGAAAGATTTGACGATTCTTTCCTTAATGCCTTAGCTGATCAAAAAGGTCCAGATTTAGTCTTAATTTCTCATGAAAGTCTTGTTAAGCATCGTTCCCGGTTACAGCCTGTACCTTATGAAAATTTACCGCAAAGAGATTTTAGAAATACATACATAGACGGTGCAGCAATTTTTACTTTAGGTGACGGTCAGTACGGCTCACCCATAATGGTTGATCCTTTGGTAATGTATTGGAATCGAGATATTCTTGCCACCAATGGTTTTTTGACTGCTCCAATAACTTGGGAAGAAATTGTAGCAGATACAGTCCCTACCATTACAATCAAAGATTATAATAGAAATATCCAGAGGTCCGCGCTGGCAATGGGAGAATATGATAATGTTAAAAATGCCTTTTCTATTTTATCTTTATTAGCTTTGCAAGGTGGAAGTGCAATGGTTCTAGAAAATTCAGGCTATACAATTCGTCTCGATGAAGTCGTTAGTGGTGGTGGTAGACCATTTACCAACGCCGTAAAGTTTTTTACCAACTTTAGCAACACCGGAAACACCCTCTATAGTTGGAATCGTTCACTCAATTTAGATAGAGACAGATTTCTTAGTGAAGACTTGGCGATTTATTTTGGTTTTGCTAGTGAGGGTCGAGAGATTGAAGAGAAAAATCCGAATCTTAGTTTTGATATAGCTGAAGTACCCCAAGGAGAAGCAGCAACTGTTAAAAGAACCTATGGTAATTTTTATAGCCTAATACCAACTAAAACTTCTAAAAACAAAGCCGGTGCCTTTTCAGTTATGCAAATAATTGGTAATCCAACGAATACCAAGTTTCTTGCTGATGGATACAACATGGTACCGGTACACCGCACCTTATTAGCTCAAGGAAGTAACGATATTTTTGGTCGTGTTTCTTACAGCTCAGCAGTCACTGCTAGAGGGTGGTTGAATCCAGACATTTCCGAGACCAACCAAACCTTTTCTCAAATGTTAAGTGAAATTAATTCTAATCGACAAGACCTTGAATCATCGCTTCAAGATGCACTTGGTCGCTTACAGCAACTTTATTAAATAAATTGAATTATATGTTAATACAAAAAATTAGTTCGTGTTTTATAACTAACCTTACCGTAATAACACTTTTTTTATTACCTATTTTTGCTAATGCCGCACCTACTGGTGTCACGACCCCGACAAAGTTAATTAATCCTCTCAAGTTTGATAATTTAGAAGATTTATTAGGTGCAATTTTGACAATTGTTGTTGTTTTAGCTACACCAATCGTTGTTTTCTTTATTATTTATGCAGGATATCTTTATGTAACTGCACGTGGTAACGCTGCTCAGACTGAGCAGGCTACTCGAGCCCTTACATATGCCATTATTGGTGGGGTTTTAATTATCGGTGCCGTAGCAATAGCTCAGATTGTTAAAAACCTAGTAACAGCTTTTGTTGCAGGTTAAGATATATGACAACACCAACTACTTTTAAAGGGTTCGTAGATTCAATCCTAGGAATAATAAATTTAATTATTCCGGCAATTTTTGCAATCGTCTTTATATTTTTGGTTTGGAAAATATTTGACGCTTGGGTTATTAATTCCGCCGATGAGAGAAAGCGAGAAGAGGGTAAGCAGTATGCCCTCGTGTCAGTTATTGTGCTAGTTATTATGATTGTGGTTTGGGGTATTGTCGCTATGATTAGAAGTTCACTTTTTGGTTTATAGTCTATTGAAACTTATACACAGTTATCCAAAAAACCTTGCCCAGTGGCGTTTTTGTGTGTATAATTGTGTTTAGTATTATTATTTAATATTAAATATTTAGTTGTATGCGACGTTTTAAATTGTTTATCGGATCAACAGCAGCTATGCTACTTACACCAGTAATGGCAATGGCAGGAACAGCAACAGGTTTGGCAACAGGTTTGGCAGGAGATGGTACAGGTGGACCATTTGCAACTTTACTTGGAAACATTCTTGTTTTTACAAACACAGTTCTAATTCCTTTCATTATTGGTATTGGTTTCCTAGTGTTCGTATGGGGGATGTTCAAGTACTTCATTGCTGGCGGTGCCAACGATGACGCAAAGGAACAAGGAAAGAGTTTGATGATTTATGCAACTCTTGGCTTCCTACTTATTATTGTATTCTGGGGAGTAGTAAACCTATTAGCAAACAGTACAGGTCTACAAAACAAGGACATTAACGCACTTGTACCAGTAGTTAATACAATTACTCCAACACCATAAACTTAGAACAGCAATGTTTTAAACACAAAAGCCCCGTCAGGGGCTTTTGTGTATTAAGTCAAAACCTTTTCGGTTTGTTTGTTAGAATAACATTATATGACACCACAACAGCAAGCAGCGCAAGAAGCGGCTGGATTTGTAACAAAAGTAAATGATCTAATCCTATTTCCCTTAATTGCTTTGATGTCGGGTATTGCTTTTCTTTACTTTATTTATGGCGGAGCGGTTTATATTTTAAATGCCAACAATGATTCAGCTCATGAAGAGGGAAAGAAGCATATTATGTACGGCATTATTGGTTTAGTTGTTATGTTGTCTGCCTACGCTCTACTTACTCTTGCCACAAATACATTTGGCTTAGGAAAACAACTAGACTGTGCTAAAAATCCAATTCAGTCAGGGTGTGAGGAGGCTTTTAAGTTAAAGTAATTAAATTTTATAAAAAGAAAAAGGCCCTGCCAATGGATTGTAGTCCAGCAGGGCCTTTGTGCGACCTTTCGGTCAAAGAGCTACTCCTTCACCTCGTCTTCACACGGCGAGACCGTGTAATAGATTGGTCCCTTCACCAAGGTGAACGTTGTGTCCGCCATGTTGATTCTGAGACCGGCAAGCAACTGCTTGCTTGCCGTCGTCATTTCTAGGATTGAACCTGACGACAGCTTGTAGGTTATTCTTATTCCTTTCTTCTTCAACTCCTTGGCTTCGGGGCAGATGTGGTTCCCGTACCCATCGCTTAGCATTGTCGGGGAACCCCTTACTTCGACGGTCGTGTTGAACCCCATCGGCACCACTTCTGAGTACCCATGTGCCTTCCCGGTGAGGTCGACGAGGATGGGTCGTGGGCGGTCTAAGTATTCCATAACGGCCACTATGAGTACTCCCGCAAGCAGTAGGCCGACGATCCAAATCCCCAAAGTAGTGAGGCCACTTCCTCCTTTCTTCCCAGAGGGGAGGAAGTGTTGGACTATCAGCCAGAGTACCATGAGGGCGATGCCCCACAGGATCCAGTTGGCCCACCCTTGGCCCAGCCAACTTTCGATGGCTTTGCCCGGCACTGTGTCAGACCAATTGAGCCATTTCCAGGGTGGAAAGAACCACAGAACGGCCGCGGCAACCAACAATGCTAGGCCCCACTTCACCCAGTTTAAAGATCGGGTGGGTGGTGCAGTGGCTGGTGTTGCAAGCGGTGTGGAACTGGTTGCTCCTGTGACTCTACTCTTTTTTCTGCTTCGCCAGTAGATCCAAATACCAATACCTACTATTGTTGTCGGCACGAGAGCCAAAAACAATATAATTAACGTAACCATGAGAAACCTCCTTTATTTGTCTGTCAGCTTCTTCAACAAACCAGCAGCAAGCGCATCCAGTGTTCCGGCTTTGGCAGCCTTCACAAAGGCCTCTGCGTTAACGTTTATGGCAGCAAGCCCTGGGTTCTTGGCTAGTACTGCCAGCACTTGATCCTGGAACTCAGCTTCTGCTTTTCCTTCCATAACGCGTGCTTGAGCTGTGCGACGTGCAAGAGCGGGAGAGCGAAGTTTCACCAGTTCTTCTGGCGTTAGTTCCTCCGGTGCAAAATCGAGAATCTCGAAGCCTTCGATGATGATTCCCATCTCCGCCAGGGTCTTTCCTTCGTTCTTTCCTTTCACTTTGAGTCGATAAGAAAGAAGTCTGTCGAGGATGATGTTTTGTACAGCATCATCAGTCTGGGTTGCATTCCCAACGTTTTCCTTCCAAATGTCCTGGCTGATGCCACCGATGGCGTCGTCCAGTGAGATCTTCTCCCGCAAGGTACCTCTGGCCACCGAGTTCAGTGCCTGGTCAAGCAAGGTGTTCCAGGATTCAACCCCGAAAGCCACTTCAGGAATCATTCCTTTGTCCAAGCGATAGTTAGTCGCACATTTGACATCAAAGGGGATACCTTCTATGTCGACACCCTTGAATTCGTTGAACCATGGTGTCAGTTGTGTCCGGAAGTGGTTGCTTCTACGGCTAGGGTCTTCCTTAGTGACCGCTTGGTATTCTAGCTTTCCACTCACCTCTACCCTGCGTGAGCGTGGAAGGTCATAGGATCTCACTTGATGGATGCCAGGAATGCCAACTAGGCGAAGACCAAAGAGAAAAGCATACTTGTCGTACGCTCGAAGGAAGCCGTTTTGGAACGTCTCCCAACTCTCGATGGTCTTTTCATCCTTTTCCTTTCCGTGGATGATATGCTCGATCCGGCTTTCTCGCATGATGATGATTGACCAGCCAGGCTCAGGTGCTGTGAACAGAGCGATTCTGTTCGGGTCGTTGGGATTATCGAGCAGTTGTGCCTTGAAAAGGGGTAATACCGCAAGAACACCCAAAGTCACGAGTCCTAACAGCACTACACCGAGTAGTAGGCCGACGATGACGGCGAATGTTATTTCAAAAACGTTCATGAACTTCTCCTTGCAGCTAAGCCGCGTTGCGCTGGTTACTTAAGTAGTCACCAACTAATTGTCAACGTGCGAACGAAGTAACGTGAGCCACTTCAACCTTTGTAGGAGTGGGGTATTAGGCCACTCCTTCCATTTACTATGATACCATACTTAGAGCTAAAAGTCAAGTTTACAATGCCTAATTTAGCCTTATAAATTGCGATTATTTTGAGGTTTGACATCCAAATACTCCTGTAGTCTAACTTGGGCCATTTTGTGTCAATAAAACGGGACAAGTCATTAAATCTTGTGTTTTAAGATAAAGTCCTTACTCAAGTCAAATTCTTAATAGGGTGCGTTTTTTATTGAGTAAACCAAGGGGTACCCTTGGTTGGTAAAAACTGGTTGCGCCAGTATGGTTACTCTGGTAACATTTTATTCTCGTTTTGAGGTAAACTATCAATATGACTACTATCACTAAAGATTTGCGTCCAAGAGCTGAAAAAAGACAGTCTGCACTAGCAGACACTCGTCCACGGACTACGCTTTCTTTTTATCGCTATGTAAAAATAGCGGACCCAGTAGCTTTTCGTGAACGACTACTAGAAGCCTGGTTTCCTTTGGGTTGTATGGGTCGAATCTATGTAGCTCATGAAGGTATTAATGCTCAGATGAATGTTCCAAAAGAGAATTGGGAAAAGTTTGATACCTGGGTCCATGCTCAACCAGAACTAGCTGGTATACCATACAAAATTGCGGTTGAAGAAGGGGATGTACCATCTTTTTATAAACTAACAATCAAAGTCCGACCAAAGGTGGTAGCCGATGGTTTAGATGATGCTAGTTTTGACGTCACGAATACTGGTGAATATCTGACAGCGGCAGAAATGAATTCATACATTGATGATCCAGAGGCGGTAGTGATTGATATGCGAAATGCTTATGAAAGTGAGATTGGTCACTTTGAGAAAGCCGTCACTCCAGATGTAGACACCTTTAGAGAAGAGTTGGCAGTGGTACCAGAGCTTCTTAAAGAACATAAAGATAAGAAAATTGCTTTGTACTGTACAGGGGGAATTCGTTGTGAAAAAGCTAGTGCTTGGCTAAAGCATAAAGGCTATAAGAATGTAAAACACTTGAAAGGGGGAGTAATTGACTACAAACATCAAGTTGAAAGGGAAGGTTTGCCAAATAAATTTAAAGGCAAGAACTTTGTCTTTGATGAGAGATTAGGAGAGACGATTGGCGAAGAAATAATTTCACATTGCCATCTTTGCAGAACTGCTAAGAGTGATAAACATTACCATTGCAAGAATCAAATTTGTCACGTTTTGTTTTTGGGCTGTGAAGAGTGTATTAAAAATAGAAATGGCTATTGCTCAAGATGGTGTGAACTAACTGATAAGACACCAACGGCTTTCAAGAAGCGCTTTGCTCGTTACTACAACAAGTACTTTAGAGGTTCGCAATTTAAGAAGGCTAGATTGAGGTCAGTTTAAATTTTCTGGGAAAACAAAAAACCGCCGAAGCGGTTTTTTGTTTTGTGTGTTTATTGTACCAAGTCCGAACCTACTTCCAAAACAAGCGATGACTTCGCACGCGCGGAGCGCGTGGTGGCTCTAAACCTCTCCGTACGCTCCGATAGCGTGGTGAAGCGATACAATGCGCCTCGGACACGCTCGCGGACTCGCGTGTGCAAAAACCAAAAAATTTCCTTGCATTTTCTCGCGTCTCCTCCCCCCACCCCTCCACCGCGAAGCGTCCAAGACAATGGAAAGGAAATTT
>JBGSVK010000081.1:0-10755 GCA_041752975.1 Minisyncoccia bacterium
GGTGGTAGCTCAACTGGTTAGAGCACCCGCCTGTAGACGTGCAGCTTTCCCTTCGAAAGGGGGATTGAAACTTTCCGGGATATCGGTGAAGGCTAAGTCGTTTGAAACAATACCCAATAAGTATTGCTAGATATGCGAATACCGAGGGAACCTCATACACAAAAACAAATAGTATGAGGGCGCCGTAGAGACTAGATACCGGGATACCTAAAAATCGAAAGATAAATGGTAAAGATATAGTCCACCCCTCTATGAAAATAGAGGACAAAGTGCACGCGGGAGGTTGCGGGTTCGAGTCCCGTCTACCGCGCAGTTAGGTAAAATCAAAAACACGACACTTAGTGTCGTGTTTTTGTTTTTAGCAAGCAAACTGATTTGCTTGCGTGCCTAACTATGAACCGGAATAATGTGAACTTGTGAACGAATGAGGTGGGGTCGAGAGTACTTAGATTTTTATAAGCGAAGCGAAATAAAAAGCTTTGTAACTCGTGACCAGTTAGCCTGTACCGTTCCTGTAAGGAAAGAGTTCTTTTCAAGGTAGAGCAATTATCTAAATAAAATGCTAGTGTAGTTTTGATGACCCTTTTTTATATATAATAAACATGGTTAGAAAATTTTTCGGTATTTTTGTGCTGTTTTGTACAGTATTAGTTGGGCTGGTTTTTGTATTCTTCTTAAATAAAGATAGTACTAAACCTGAAGATAATGTAGTTGAAGAATTATCTTGTGTACCAATTAAAGGAACAGTAAGTAATAAAACAGTTATTCTTCGAGTAGACGACGTACAGGCATACTCATGGGTAGAGACAACAAAGCATATGGTTGAAGATGCTGGGAAGCTGGGTGTACCACTCACGCTTGGGATAATACCTAGTGGTCTTCAGGATGACAAAGAGCTAGTTACTTTTCTAAAGTCACAGGCCTGCCGGGTAGAGTTTGCACTTCACGGACTTACCCATAGTTTTATAGGAGATGGATCTGTTCCTGAGTTTGGTACTCTGGCCAAGGATGAGGCCAAAATAAGTATTTCGGCAGGTTTAGATATTTTGCGTAGTGTCACTTCTGAGTCGGTCGTTACTTGGATACCACCACTAAATGTTCATTCAGAAGGAACTAAAACGGCGCTCAAGGAGCTTGGCTTTAAGTATCTTTCAGCAGAAGGTGAAGGAGCCTTTGATTATGATGCGGCTACTTTCAGTTACAACACTACAACTCTTGTTTCTCCAGAAAAAGTTGTAGAGGCGTGCCTAGTTACCTTTGAGACCAGCTCGCACTGTATCGTTATGCTTCACCCACAAGACTTTGCAGATGGACTTGTTCACAATCAAGAAAAGTACGAACGCTACTATCTGGGTCTCATAGAGGCACTTAAAAGTGAAGGGGTGACCTTTGCAAGATTTAATGAGCTTCCTCTTGAAACGAGGTAAGTTCAAAGTTTAATTTTTGCTATAGTAATTAAATGAAACCACCGCTTCACATTTATTGGACTAGAAGAGACTTTCGTATCAATGATAATCCAGCCTTGTTGGCTGCAGTCGAAGCTTCTGCCCAACAAAAGGTGCCTTTATTACCCCTGTTTATTTTGGAAGACTATATGGTGGAAGGGAATCCTGTTTCACAATTTGGCTATCCATCACGTTGGTTTTTAGCTCAAGTAATTCCAGAGTTTGCTAAAAATTTTAAAGAGTTTGTTTTAGTGAAAGGTAAAGCAGTTAAGTACTTTATTAATTTGAGTAAGAAGTATGATTTAACAATTTTTGTTAATGATGATGTTTATATTGATTTTTATACTCAAGTAAAAAAGATAAAAGACTCAGGAATAAATATTCAGGTCCTTGAAGATTCATTAACTATTAGCAAAGAATTACGTTCTGGAAGCGGAACAATCTACAGTATTTTTACACCATTCAAAAAAATGGCCTGGTCTAGTTTTACTGCAAAACGAAATCTTCCAACCTTAGACCTTTCGAAATCAGTCTATTTAAGTAAGGTGGAGATTAAGAATATACTCAATCAAATTAAGATAAACAACAAAGAAATTTGGCAACACTTTAATCAAGAAAGGAAACTTAAGATTGATAATAAAATTATTAATTTAGATGACCTAATACCTTTACCAAAGCTTGATGGTTGGTACATTAACGAATCACAAGCTCTAGCAAGATTTGAGTATTTTCTCGAATCTGATGAACTAAATAATTATAGTAAGAATCGAGACTCTCTTGAGCTCGATGCCAAGACTGATGAAAGTGATGGACATGCTTATAGTAGTAAGACTTCTAAAATGAGCTTGGCTTTGGCTTGGGGTCTTGTGTCTTCAAGAATGCTAGTAAAGATGATGCAGGATTATTATAAGGAATCTTTTGATAATCCATTTTCCAATCGAGTTAGCGAGGGGGCTTTAACATATATCTCGGAATTGATTTGGCGTGAATTTTATCGCTATCAATTATTTCATCGTCCGGAATTAATGAATCTTGAATTTCAAAAACGTTTTGTCGGTAATATCAAATGGGTAGATAATAAAATTGCCGTAGAGCGCTTTACTGCTTGGATAAAAGGGGAGACAGGCTATCCTGTTGTTGATGCAGCGATGAAACAAATTGCTGAAACTGGTTGGATGCATAATCGTTCACGAATGATTGTTGCTAGTATTTTGACCAAAAACCTTGGCGTTGATTGGCGATGGGGGCAAGAGTATTTTAGAGCAGTCTTGATTGATCTGGATGAGGCCTCAAATAATGGTGGTTGGCAGTGGGGAGCTTCGGTTGGTACAGACCCCAAGCCGATTCGGATTTTTAATCCCGAATTACAAGCCAAAAATTACGATAATTCTGGAGCCTATCAAAAACGCTGGCTGAACTCAAATAATTCATTTACTTTAGAATCACCAAGGCTACCAATTATTGAACATAAGCACGCTAGAGAAGAGGCACTAATCCGCTATGGGCTCAAGGACGTAGAACCTAGAGATTATAAATATTAAAAATGACACGCACCTTGCGATGCGTGTAGTTTGGGCCCTTCGGTCATTTTTTGCAGCTTCCTGTTACTTTGGTCGCAAAACCAAGCTCAAGAGCTTTGTGTCCATCCATGACTAACCCTTCCTTCATGACTTTTCTGTAGTTTTTGCCCGTAGCTGCCTCATAGATTCTTGCTATTGAATTATTTACTTGAACTATTTCGCCAAGTTTTTCTCTGAGGCCGTCTTCAGATAGCTTCTCACTTATAGTGTATGTGGCTTCGTGTATCGAAAGGTAACTGTTACAAGAAATGTTTCTGATTTTTCCGGCTAGAAATACGAGCGAAGCACTTGAAGAAGCCTCGCCATAAATTGTTGTCGTGACATCAGCCTGACTATTAACAAGTAGGTCGTAAATGGCAATGCCAGCTACAACATTTCCTCCCTCACTATTTAAGACAATGTTAATTTTACCACCTTTCTGTCCACATTCTTGAACATGCTTTCGCAACTCCAAGAACGTGTTTTGAGTTATCGTGCCCGAGATCACTATTTCACTTTTGCAGTCTGGTTTTGCTTGAGCTTCTGTAACTACAAATGGGAAGATTAAGGCAAATAGCCATTTTTTATAGAACATTTCACTTCCTTTGCAGGTAGAATGATCCAGAATAGGATAATTAAAAAATATAGCAAAAACATATTTGAGTCAATTAGGGTTTATTTTAAATTTAATATCTGGTATTCTCTTGAAGCACCAGAAATTTACCAAAGTAGATTTGCCAATGTAGCTCAGCTGGTAGAGCAACGCCATGGTAAGGCGTAGGTCTCCGGTTCGATTCCGGACATTGGCTCAGAATTAAAAAATCCCCCGGAAGCGATTTTTTAATAACCAATGTAAGAGAAATCTTTCATCGACTGCATTCAAAAGATAAATACAAGCAAGCTTCTATTTACTTTTTCATTTGCCAATGTAGAAAGCAAACAGTTTTGCTTTTGTCCGGATTGAACAGTCGGAGCTATGTGGCTTTGCCACGGGCGAGACCGGGGAGGAAGTTCTTAGTGAACTTGTGAGCTTAGAAACTTGACCCTCGATTCCGGACATTGGCTCAAAGGAAAAATCCCCCGGATGGGGATTTTTCATTGTTTATATAAAAAGAGAGCAGGCGTACAAGACGCCTGCTTTTCGTTCTTCTTCATCTTACTTCCGCTTCCTCTGCTTGTTGCGATATTTAGATGAGTGGTTACTCACCGCCTGCCTTTTGGGCGGGGCGGTTTTCTCCGCTACTCTGCCTATGCTGAACATTTGGTTGTCAGCCAGAAACTCAAGTCCGTGCCTCAGTATCTGAGACTTGGTTAGAAGAGCTTCTTTCCCGGGTTGTAGTTTGCCGTCGATACTGATGCGGAATCGACCGCCCTTGCGAGGGTCATATGTTACGCGCTTCATGAAGGACCTCCTTTCTGGTTGAGTCCTTTTTACTTATACGCTTATTATGAAAGTTAGTAAAGAGAAAGGTTTGAAAAACGGGTTATATCTGGTGCGTTTTGACGAGTAAAACGCACCAGATATAAATTTGCTATACTGTCACCACATGGATAAAAGCTCAGAATCAAGAATAAAAGCGATAGAGAAGGCCATGCTTAGCCATGACTTTTGGAACGAACCTCAAAAAGCTCAGGCAATGATAAAAGAGCTTCAAACGCTAAAAGATGCCACTGAAGGTAAAGGAAAGTACGATAGAAGTAATGCAATTCTTTCGATAGTTGCCGGAGCAGGTGGAGATGATGCTGAAGATTTTGCACGAATGCTAGTTGAGATGTATCAACGTTACTGTGAAAATCGTGGTTGGGGGTTTTTAGTTTTAGATAGTAATCGAAACGATGAAAATGGCTATCGAAACATCACAATTGAAATTTCTGGTAAAGAAGCCTATGGAACTTTAAAGCATGAGTCTGGTGTTCATCGACTGGTACGAATCTCTCCCTTTAATAGTAATGGAAAAAGACAAACCTCTTTTGTTTTGATAGAAATTTCACCGGCTATAGATGATGTAAGTGCGGTTGAACTAAAAGAGGATGAAATTGAAGTTAGTTTTGCCCGTTCTGGTGGAGCTGGTGGTCAAAACGTAAACAAAAGAGAAACAGCAGTACGAATAGTTCATAAGCCAACCAATATATCTGTGAATGTTTCCTCTGAACGCTCTCAACAACAAAATCGAGAACTGGGCTTATCTCTTTTGGCCGGAAAAATATTTGCTTTTAATGAGGCACAAAGAGAACGAGAATTGTTAGGATTATCAATAGAGAAAACTCTTAAAATCGAGTGGGGAAGTCAGATTCGCTCTTATGTTTTACATCCGTATCAGTTAGTAAAAGATCATCGCACAAATTTAGAAGTAAGAGATATTAATCGTGTTTTAGGTGGAGATATTGAACCGTTTATATCAGCTTTAAAGTCTAAAGCTTAACGTGGTATACTAGAATTTATGATTTACTTTGATAATGTTTCCAAACTCTATAATGACGGTCGTTCGGCTGCTTTACAGGAAGTTACGTTTCAAGTTGCCCCAAAAGAATTTGTATCTATCGTCGGTCATTCTGGTGCTGGTAAGACCACTCTACTAAAAATGATTATTGCCGAAGATAAGCCAAGTCATGGTCAAGTTTTTTTTGAGTCGCTTGATGTTCATCAAATACCTCGTACAAAATTACCGCACTATCGTCGCAAGATTGGTACTGTGTTTCAAGACTTCAAACTCCTCCCTAACAAAACTGCCTATGAGAATATTGCCTTTGCAATGGAGGCAAACGGAAGAACCGATGAAGAAATTCATGAAAATGTTCCCCAAGCTTTGGCGCTCGTAGACTTAGATGACAAGGCTTGGAATTTTCCGCATGAATTATCGGGTGGAGAAAAGCAACGAGTTGCAATCGCAAGAGCAATTGTAAATCAACCTGATATTATTGTAGCTGACGAACCAACCGGTAATCTTGACCCAATAGCTACTTATGAAGTGGTCCAAATCCTACGTAAGATTAACGATTTGGGAACAACAGTCATCATGACTACACACAACAAGGGTGTGATTGATGAACTTGGTCGTCGGGTTATTACTATGGATGAAGGTAGAATTGTTCGTGACGATGAAACAGGGAAGTACGTTCTATAATTTATATTTTTAAGTGTTATGTTGACTGGTATTAAAAGAATTGTCAGAGCGGGGTTCGTTGGTTTTTGGCGTAATGCATATGTATCTCTAGCCTCAGTTTTTGTGATTACTGTGGCGTTGTTTGTGATTGGCTCAACTATGTTTATAGACCAGCTACTTACCACCTCTTTAAAAACTCTTCAGCAAAAAGTCGACATTAACGTCTATTTCGTTCCTTCAGCCTCTCAAGATGATATTGATTCAATTAGAAACGCTGTGTCAGCTCTGCCGGATGTGGCTACTGTCACTTACACTTCAAGAGAAGAAGCGTTAGAAAAATATCGGCAACGTAATCAAGATGACGAAATCGCCATGCAAGCTTTAGCCGAACTGGACGATAATCCTTTGGGTGCCAATATCGCAATATCAGCAAAAGAAACTTCTCAATATGAGAGCATTGCACGTTTTCTAGAAGAGAAGAGAGAGTTAGCCCTACAACAGAGTCCAGTTATTGATGAAATAAACTACGCCCGTAACAAAGAATCGATTGATACTCTAACCAAGATAATCGGGGCGGTTGAACAAGCTAGTTTGGTGACAATGTTGGTTTTAATTGTGGCAGCGGTTCTAATTACCTTTAACACTATTCGTTTGGCTATCTACACTGCGCGAGAGGAGATTTCAATCATGCGACTGGTTGGTGCTAGTAATATGTTTATTCGTGGCCCCTTCATGCTCCAAGGGATAATGTATGGTTTGGTGGCTGGAGTTTTTTCACTGCTTATTTTTTATCCAATTATGGTTTGGCTCGGTCCACTTACAGAGTCGTTTTTTGAGTTCAATCTTTTTACTTACTTTGTTTCAAATTTCAGTTATATCTTTGGCGTTCTAATTGGAATTGGTGTAGTCCTAGGCCTAGTCTCAAGTATTCTTGCCGTAGCTCGCTATTTGAGAGTGTAAATATAAGTTATGGTTAGCAACCAGAAAAAGGAAACCAAAAAACACAGAACTAAATTTATTTTTGTCGTCGGTGGAGTAATGAGTGGAGTTGGAAAGGGAGTGACTTCTTCTTCAATGGCTCTTCTGCTCAAGGCTCGAGGGCTTCGGGTGACGGCTATCAAAATCGACCCCTACATAAATGTTGATGCAGGAACAATGAACCCCACCGAACATGGTGAGGTCTTTGTTTTAAATAGTGGTCTTGAGACAGATCAGGATATGGGAAATTATGAACGATTCCTAAATCAAGATTTGCCAGCCATAAATTATATGACCACTGGTAGTGTTTATTTATCGGTCATAAACAAAGAAAGAAATCTAGACTATAAAGGGAAGAATGTTGAGGTGGTGCCAGATATTCCTCTGGAAGTTATTGGGCGAATAAAAAAGTCAGCCGATTCAGCCAAGGCTGATGTGGTTTTGATTGAAGTGGGTGGGACCGTAGGTGAATACCAAAACGTTTTATTCTTGGAGGCAATTAGAATGATGAAATCAGAGTCTCCACAAGATGTGATGACGGTAATGGTTAGTTATTTACCGGTTCCAGGCAGTATTGGTGAAATGAAAACCAAACCGACACAAACGGCAGTACGGTCTTTAAATGCGGTTGGGGTTTTTGCCGATATTATTATTGCCCGTAGCTCTAGTGCTGTAGATGAAAAACGAAAGGAAAAGATTGCTCGCTTCTGCAACCTCAAGAGTGATTATGTTATATCGGCACCAGATGTGGAAAGTATCTATAGTATTCCGCTAAATTTTGAAAAAGAAAAACTCTCAGAAAAACTATGTCAGCTACTTCAATTGCCTGTAGGCAAAAAAGCCGATTTGAGCGCTTGGACAAAATTTGTTAATTCACGAAAAAATACCAAAGACGAGGTGAAGATAGCGGTAGTGGGTAAGTACTTTAATTCAGGAGATTTTGTTCTTTCAGATGTTTATCTGTCGGTCTTGGAAGCAATAAAATATTCTGCTTATTCACTCCACTTAAGTCCCCAAATAACCTACCTATCTTCGGCTGATTTTGAAGATGAAAAAAAACTAAAAGAGTTAAAGAAGTTCGATGGTATTTTAGTTCCGGGAGGATTTGGTCAAACTGGCATTGTTGGCAAATTAAAAGTGATTGAGTATGCCAGAAAGCAAAAAATTCCGTATTTTGGTATTTGCTATGGAATGCAATTGGCAGTTATGGAGTATGCCCAAAATGTTCTAAAGTTAGATGACGTTAGTTCAGCTGAAATTAAACCCAAAGCAAAGAATGTGGTTATCGATATTATGCCCGATCAAGTTGCCAATGTAGCGAATAAAAAGATGGGCGGGACCATGAGACTAGGGGAGTATGAAGCCAAACTCAAAAAAGGTACCCATGCCTACAAAGCCTACAAGTCAGAGCAGATAGTTGAACGACACCGCCATCGCTATGAAGTTAGCCTACCTTATATCGACAGGCTGACCAAAGGCGGATTGATATTTTCTGGTACTTCCAGAGACCACAAACTGATGGAGATAATGGAATTAACAGCCACCAAACATCCATTCTTTGTTGGGGTGCAATTTCACCCAGAATTCCTGGCTAGACCACTTTCACCCCACCCTTTATTTACGGCTTTTATTAAAGCCGCCAACGAAAATAAGTAATCCAGACAAACCGCTATTACCTTTATGAATTTTAACTACTCTCTGTTTGCAGTAACAACATTCATTAGTTCTTTTCTGCTTTTCCAAGTTCAGCCTCTAATTGGTAAACATATTTTACCTTGGTATGGAGGCAGTTCAGCTGTCTGGATAACCGCTATGTTTTTCTTTATGGTTGCACTCGCTGTTGGATATGTATATGTACTTTTTATTTCCAAGTTACGTCCTTGGTATCAAGCCTTCATACATTTATCAATTGTAGTGGTGACCTTAGTATCAATGTATCTCCATGCTAAAGTTTGGCCATCATCGATAACACCACTTGTTGGCGATATTCAAGTTTACTTCGCAGATCCAGTACTTGCTGTCTTTGTTACTTTGCTTATTACTATCGGTCTACCTTTTACACTTTTATCTTCAACAAGTTCATTGCTACAGATGTGGTATTCATCATTGTCTGGAAAAGAACCATTTACTTTATATAGTATTTCAAATATTGGTTCACTACTTGGTCTACTAAGCTACCCATTATTTTTTGAACCATTTTTTACCACCTTTACTCAAGGGCAGGTTTGGAGTTATGGATTAGTTGCTTATGCAATTCTTTTAGTTTCAATTATATACATTCTTATTACCAGACCAGTAGTTACTGATGGTAAATCAGAGTCATTGAACACGGAAGATGAAAATTCTACAAAACCTTCCTATAAAAAGTTCGCGATTTGGTTAGGGGTGGCTTCTGTACCCGTAATGGTTTTATTGGCAGGTACGAGTTTTATGACTACCTCTATTGCTCCAGTCCCTTTTCTTTGGATTGGTCCTCTGGCTTTATATCTACTCAGTTTCATTCTTAGTTTTAGGTCAGGTGAAAGAACCCCATTTTGGTTTAATGAAGTCTGTGTGGTTCTGTCAGTGATGTTGAGCCTTATCCTGGTTGTCTTTTCAGTAGCAAACGTTTTTATAACAATACTGGCCATTCATTTTACTCTCTTTGCTATTTTCCATTGGTGTCACGAGTACTTGTATATACTCAGACCAAATCCAAAGCATTTAACACTTTTTTATGTAGCACTTTCACTAGGTGGTATTTTAGGAAGTTTGGTTATTAAGTTATCAAGTCAATACATTTTAACTCTTCCAATTGAGTTAACTATAATACTAATTTTAAGTTTGATATTCATAAGTTATAGATGGTTTTTGGCACAAAGTTTATACTTACCAGTTTTAAATCAGACCAAATTACGTTTGGTAACAGCTTTGATTTTGATCGCTGTTATTGGAGCAGGAACTGCTCATATATATAAGCAACAACGAAAAGTAGTTGCTCAAGAAAGAAATTTCTTTGGTTATAAAGCTATTGTTATTGACTATCGAAACGACTTTGAAATTTTATCTATGCAACATGGTCAGACCAATCATGGTTATCAGATTAAAAAGAATGGGGAGTTAATCGTTCTTCCTGTTTCTTATTATAGTTTTACCTCGGGAATAGGTCGTGCTTTTTCTTATTTACGAAGCCAAAGTACAGATGGTCTAAAAGTTGCCGTTGCAGGATTGGGTACTGGTGGGCTGTCGGCATATTGTGAGTCAAACGACGAGTTTACATTTCTTGAGATAGATAAAGATGTGGTCACTTTAGCTTTAGAAAATTGTCCACAAAACAAAGTAATTGTTGCTGATGCTCGCTTAACTTTCGAACAGATTGCTAGAGAGGGGAATAATAAGTACGATTTGATTATTCTCGATGCTTACGCAGACGACATGATGCCTGTGCATTTAATGACTACAGAAGCTGTTGCTTTGTATAAAAAACTCTTAAAACCAGATGGAGTCTTGACGATACACATCTCTAGTCGTTATCTAAATCTATTGCCAGTAACCAAGGCTCTTGCCGAGGATAATGAGCTTTATAGTCGACACTTGTTTGATAACGTTATAAATAGTGAGACCGCAGTAGCGTCAAATTGGGTGCTATTCGCAAATAGTGATAAGGTCTTTGAAAACGAAGCATTCTCT
>JBGSVK010000082.1:0-25058 GCA_041752975.1 Minisyncoccia bacterium
AGTAAAATCAAGCACAGCCACATCACCCCAAACTCCGATAGCGTTGTTTGTATTCACAGTAAACCGATTTGCTACCCCAGGAATAACTGGGTAAGTTACAGACCTTGGTATATGGGCACTCGCTGAGCGGTCAGGATTATCTGCTGTTGAAGCCCAGTCTAATCTAACTCTATATGACGATGCTCTCGCTACAGCTGGCCAAGACAAAGTCGCACTATCGCCAGCCCCGTGACAGATATAGCTTATGCTAGTTGGCGGGGGCAGGACTGGCGGATTACAAGCAAATGGTATAGGACTAGAATATGTTTCTGAACTAAGTACGCCTACCCAATTAACTGAATGAACCCATGCTTCGTAGCTTACTCCTGGAGTTACCGGATAAATAATTTCGGTGCCAGCGAAGTTGTTATTCCACTCATCTGGTCGATCTGTGGTTGACAGATTATTTAGACGAACATGGTATGAGGTTGCATTTGCCATGGCTGGCCATCGCAGGGTGACAGCAGTACCTTCCGTATTACACTCTGGCGTAACGGTAGTTGGAGGCAAAGGTACTGCGGGTGCAGCACAGGTAAATGTACGTGTTACTGGACCTCCCCATACTCCACCTGAATTAACTGTATTTACAGTAATTGTATTTGAATCTCCTGGAACAACACTCCAACTAACTGCTCTTGATGTATTATTACTTGCTGAATGGTCAGGATTATCGGCTGTTGAAGCCCAGTCCAATCTGACTCTATAGGCCGATGCTCCCGCAACAGCTGGCCAAGAAATATCTACGTTATTACCTCTCGAATTACAATCAACTGTAATACTTGGCGGTGGAGGTAATACCGGAGGTGGGGGTGGAGGTGGAGGTGGGGGTGGAACTGTACATGAGACACTACGCATTACACTTTCCGAACCCATAATTGTACCTACGCGAGCATTTACAAACCAATTATAGTTAAACCCAGACTCAGTAGCGAAAGAAATTGAATCTCGTAGGTGGAGAAATTGACACCCTGACCCAACATCAGACCAACCGGTAGGACAGCCTGATGGTGGTTTGGTTATCATGATTCTATAACTAGTAGCACCTGCTACAGGCGACCAACTAAGTGTAGCTTGAGTATTAGCTGGACTATTGCAACTACTATTTAAACTTGTAGGAGTTACTATAGTAGGCTCAACAATTAGCGAATCCCACCAATAGATAAAATTGGGACTATCGTCATCTGTACATCCAATCCAAAACTGATAACTTCCCGGATTAGTGAATTGTCCAGCAGGGTAATTCCTATTGCCAGTCAGACCAGGTGTTGCTACAGGCGCCCAAACACCATTTCCTCCCCAATTCCATTTATAATAATTGTTCCAGGCTTGGCAATTAATTACATTTTGAATAGCATAGTTTAGTTTTGCTCCTTGATTTGTTTTAATTGTATAGGCCTCCAAAGACACTGGGGTAAAATAAATAGTGCTTATAAATAGGATGAATGTAAGGGATGAGTAAAAATATTTCATATTACTATTGTATAATGCCAAGAAGCCATTATTAACAATGAATTCTATGTATAGTGGATAATCTATTATTTGTACCAGCCTTTAGAAAAACCTTTAATGAACTTGTTAATATCAAAAATACTTGCACCTATTTATGACAAGTACTACACCAAACAGATTAAGGAATTTTTTCTATGGCTTAAAAAACAAAACCTGGCTAGCGACACCTTGGTAGCTATTCACTTACCTACTCTCAAGTACCGATGTAATTCTTCAAGAAAAATTAATTATTCAGAAAAGGTGCCTCAATTTATTGTTTGTACTCCAATTACACGTCTGGAAGCTCTTTCACAAATAGAAGATAAGAGTGAAGTAGGGTGGTGTTCCCTTTTCAACTCGCCGCTTTTCGAAGTTTGGGAAAATAAATCTATTTATAGGGGCAAGACTCAGCCAATTCGTTTTGGACTAACTAACGAAGAAAAGAAAATTGCCCTAGATGTTGTTAGAAACACAATCGTTGAAAAATTAGATACTAAAATTAATGGTACAAAATTCACTTACGATACTTCTGATTTTAGAGATAAAAATGAATTAGTTAACGTTGATGTTACTTTATGGGTAAATGGCCAACTTAGAGGTTCACAAATCGTTTTCGATTCTACTTTAATAGAGGGACTTAAGCAGGCTTCAATTAAAGCTATTTCTGACGACCGGTTTAAGCCTATCCAACCACATGAAATTTCTCAATTAAAAATTGAAATTGCCCTACTTAGTAGTCTTAAGATTCCTTTGTTTAAACACGAGATTATAAAAAATGAAATTTATGCCGAGAAAGGATACTGTATAACTTCTAAAAGTGGTGACAGTGGCTGGTTTGTTCCTGCAGTTTTTAATTGTACTAGTTTTAGCAATTTGGCAGACTTAGTGCTTCGACTTTCAAGCGAGAAAGTAAAGATTAATCAAAATGACGCTATTCAAGAAATATTTACCTACGAAGTAGATGATTTTATTGAATCAAACTCAATAAAAAATCCCCTTTCTCTACGAGGTCCAGTTGTTGTAAATACTGATGTCAAAAATCTAACTTCGCAGGAAATTATTACTGAGTTAGTTAAGGGTAGCGTGGATTTTCTATCAAATTGCCAAGAAGAAGACGGGAATATTGTTCCAATCATAGAACCATTGACAGGGAAGTCTTCACAAATAGACTGGTTAAGGCTAGCATTTACAGTTTTTGCACTTACTTCATATGGTACTTCTTCGCAAAACAAACACTGCATAGAAATAGCTAAAGAAGCGTATAGATTCCTTAATGATAATTTCTCTAATCTCGAGAATCAACCTCCATATATTCAATGCTTAACTTGTATTTACACCACCAGAGCCGAAAAAAATCTTTTCCTTGATGAAAAAAGAAACAAATTTGAGTTAAAAATTGTCCCCCTAATAAATACACTCCCCTACGAACCTATTTTATACTCACAATACGCACTATATCTATTGGAAGTAAGTCACAATAATGAGTTAAAACGAAAGGAAACCAAGAAGTGCCTAGAGATAATCTTAAATGACTTTGAAGAGCAGAGAAAAATTAATTCAAAAATTTCATTAGCTTCCTATCCAGAATTAATAAATTTACTCAAAAAAATAGACGTTGAAAGTAACAACACAAAAGCCGATGAAATTCTTTCTTGGTATCTAAAACAACAACTACCGAATGGTAGTTTCCCTGCCTATCCAGGCTCGAGTATTTCTTTAACCAGAGGGACTGCCAAAATACTTGAAGTCTTAGTTGGCCACCTTGAACCATCACATATCGCGACAGTACAAGGATTGAGCTGGTTACACTCAATGCAATACCGAATTGATAACACCTACTTTATTAAAGGAGAATTAAGAAAAGATATTTGCGGCGGTTTTAGGCACGACTATTTTAACCAGAGTGCCTGGATTGATGCCAGCGCTCACTTACTCATAGTTACAACAAATTTTTTGAAAAATAAGTAGCTTTAGTACTAGCGGTCATTTTTTTAACGTTGCGTTGTGTACTAAATATCGGTCAGCATAAAAACTGTTATCGCCAGAAACTCTAAAATTATAAACGGTAGTTTCAGCTTGCTGTTTCTTGATTGACTCAATTACTTCAGTTTGACCATTAATCTTAACTAGAGTATCCCCTACTACCATCTGACCTACTTCTAAACCAGGATTTTCAACTTGACTCATCTCTGGATCCATAGACTTCCAACCGCTAGAAGTCATAAACGGATGTCCAGCGGTAAAGAAGTAATTTTCACTATCATTAAATGCAAAAATATCACCCTTGTGTGGAATAACAAATACTTCGTTTACTGTATTACTACCATTACTTGCCAAAAGACTTTCACCAACTTTAACCTCCTCAATATTCTTGACCGAACCATCAAACATCATTACTTCTGTGCCCGCAATAAAGCATGTCGGGATTATTGGTCTTACTACAGCATTTGTAGTTACCGTTAGATCTGGAGAAGAAAAAAATAGAAATACTCTTGATGCAGTCGGTGTGGGCATAACGACTTCAAAAACGCCTGATACGTTTTCGCAACCACTACCGCAACAATCTCCACACCCACCACCATCTCCGTAAGCTTTTTCAATTTTTGCCAATGAGGTAATAGGTGGAATTGAATCTATTAACCCTCCTACTAACCCATTGTCTATTTTTGAACCAGCGATAAGTGTCAAAAAACCAGAAACTATTATTGAGGTACGAAAAAAGATTTTTTTATTAATTTTTTGGAACATATTTGTTGAACTTTATGCTATTAATTATAACACGGTAAATATAATAGCTAATCGCTGTCGTTGATATCTAATATGCACTATGCACTATGAACTAAATACTATCAATATATATTGTTAATGGTAATAACCTACAAGAATTGATATTCTTTATGAGTGAATCCAAGAAATCTTAATTTAATTAAAGAAACCATTGAAAAAGAGGTTTTTATCACTGACAAAGATAGTTTTATTTATTCAGGCTCTAGTTTGGGTGATTCTTGGATATTTGATTTCAGGAAAGTATTACTTGAGCCGCAAATACTCAATGCATATACTGAACTTTTCTTTGAAAAATTCGAACATTTATATCCTTTCCAAGTAGGAGGCATAGAGACTGCGTCAATTCCGCTTATTTCAGCCATTGTAATGAAATCGGTCGAAAGAAAAACTCCAGTTAATGGTTTCTTTATAAGGAAATCAAGAAAAAAAGATGGTTTACTTAATATGATAGAGGGAGAAGTCAAAGATATACCTGTGATTTTGGTAGATGATTTAATTAATTCCGGAGGTAGTTTTATTCGACAAGTCGAAGTAATTGAACAATACAAAAAAGAACTGAAAATATTATCAATTTTTACCATTTTGAAGTACAGAGACAATAAGCATTACCAGTATTTTATCGATAAAAATATCAGTATCGACTGCTTATTTGAGCTAAATAACTTTATACAAACATTACCACTAACTATAAAAAAGGAGTTAGGGCTCAAAAAGACAGTTGATAACAGGATGGAAGTATTGTGGTACTGGAAAGGATCTTCTCCCAGCTATGAGTATGTACTTCCTAAGTCTGCACCTCTATTCTATAAAAACAAACTTTATTTTGGTACTGATTCGGGTCTTTTTGTTTGCCTAAATAGTCAGAATGGGGAAATAATCTGGAAATACCAAGTTCCAGTTATATCAAAACGCCGAGTTGAATTTTCTAATCCATGTACAAATAGCAATTTAATTTATTTTGGAAGCAACGATGGAAATTTTTATGCATTTAATGCGGACACAGGTAAAAGAGAGTGGATAAATTTTGATGGGGACTGGATTGAATCTTCTCCTGCAGTCTCAGAAGAACTCAATCTAGTCTATGTAAATCTGCAATTTGGCTATTTTAATAAACAGAGCAAGTTGTGTGCCCTAAACGCCAAAACAGGGAATATAGTTTGGAAATTTGAATTACCTAAAAAATCACTTCTAATTTCCCCTGTTTATAGTCAAAAATACAACAAGGTTATTGTGTGCTCTGATACTGGAGACATATACGCCATCAACGCAAAAAATGGAACCTTATTGTGGAAAAATGAGTTTGTTGGTAGAGCTTTAGGTTATCCAAGCTTGGATGAAAATCGTGGAATAATTGCAGTCTGTGGTAACCCCTTAGACACAACCTTGGATGAAAAGGCTTCACTAATTGTACTTGATATTAATATCGGTAAACCAATACTTGAGTTTAATGATTTCTATTATGGATCATTTGGCGTGCCACTTTTTTATAGAAACACCATCATCTTTACCTCTCTAGATAAGCATATTTATTCAATAGATATTGAAACTGGAAAACGTAAGTGGATTGTTGATACCGGAGCTCGAGTTTTCTCAACCCCAAGTATCTTTTTGAATAATGGCCAGGAGCGTATTTATGTCGGATCTAATAACGCTGTACTTTATGAAATCGAACCTGAAACTGGAGTGATTACTAGCATGACTTACCTGACCGAAAGGATTACTAGTAAAGTTGCTTGTGACCTTGATGCAAAGACAATATTTGTTCCTACTTATGCCAACGAAGTATACGCGCTCAAAAGAAAACTATCGTAATAAACTAAAATTGAAATCAGATTCACTCCACCCTCTTTCACTTAACCAATTCTTAAAACCAGGATGAGCCTCTGCCAAAACTAGCGTCATTTTGTAATCAAACATACCTAACTCAGAGTTATCTTTTGATTGAATGACTCGTTTGACAGTACCTGCACCATAGTTATTTATGTCGCTAACGTAGCTTACAAATCTATCGAGAGGAACAGACACTTCTTGCTCATTAGAAACATTGGTATTTACTAAAGACACTGCGTAAAGATAGTTTGTAAATAGATATAACCTAGGAACCTTTTCTTCTGCGTATTTTGAGGTAAACTCAAAAAATTCAATGGTTGAAAAGTCTGCCTTTACTGGTGCACCCACTCCTTGCAGGTAAGCTATAGAACTAGCATACTGATTTAGACTGACTAATAAATCATCAGGTATAACACCTTCAATGTTTCGTAAATCTTCTAGAGTTGCAGTTTCTTTTGCGTTTTCGTATATATAATTCCTAACTTTGTTGCCAAAATATATAGATTTTGAAACCATTAAATTATAGTATTCTAGGTACTCCTCGTTCATTTCGGCCTCATCTTCTGGGATACTCCAAACTGCCATCTCAGCATACTTATTGGCAGCAATTCCCCATATAGCTATATCACCGTAGCCATATTTATCAATTGTTTCATAATAAGCTAAAAGTGCGTACAGTGAATCAAAGCTAAAAACCTTCGGAGACTCGTCTCTATATATTCTGGCAAAAATATCTGGATAAATCTCTTCTGCTTCTTTTAGAAAAGACAACTCTGGATGAGAATTTATAAAGTCAAAAATTTCGTAAATATTACCTCCATTATCAAAGTAACGGTGAGCTATCCAATTAATGGCCGAGCGAGTCTCTTGGTCATTAACTCCATCTTTTACTTTTTCAACAAAAAAGTTCTGTAGATCTGACTGATCCTGTCTTGTATTACTAAGTTGCAAAGCGTCCTCAAAATTGCTTTCGGTTTTATTAACTGGGGCTTCATCCCTTTGTGTAAAAAAAACAATGGTCAATATTAATACCAATACGACACTTGTGATGAGGAGAGCTTTTTTTCGCCAAGAGAGCCTACTAGACTCAACTATGACTTCGTTGTCTGTTTCACTAAATGTTGGTTCCATATTTTGTAAATAATTTGGTATTTTGATTAAGTTAACTCAATCAACTCAATAGCTATTTATAATACCTTAAGTATAACTAAAAGAAGATGCTCATAGAAGTAAGACTACAGAATTAGTGGATAACTAATTCTTACTGGGCATTATCCAAAAAAAACTGAATTTAGAAACTTCTCACTCATCCCATCAATACTTAATAAAGATTCTACTTCTTCATCATAAATTTCTCTTACATTGATTGCGGATATTTCTAGTGATGCTGCACATAATGATAAATTGTGAGATACCGCACCCAGCTCTAAATTTGCATCCCTATAGGCACGTTCTCCATGATTCTCTACTGACCGAGAAAGTATGGCTGTTCCTAATAGTGCAAATTGGGCTTCAAGAGTGACCGATTCAGGAGAAATTTGTACTCGATCTCCTTTAGTAAAAGACCTCTTCTCTATGATAGTTAAACCATGCCTCTCTAGATTGTAGTGATAAATTCCAGTTGGCAAACCGTCAATATCTTTGAAGTTAAGTAAATAAAACTCAAGAGGATAAAGAGACCCTGCACTAGGGTACATTCTTCTTTCGCCATTATTATCAAATTCACTATCATTTGCACCAATCGAAAAATATAAGAGTGTAGATATTTGCTCCAAAGTTACATTACACTTGAAGCTTTTATCTAAACTACAACTCAATATGCACTCCGAAAGCGATTGTGTTAGGGAAGATGGTTGTGGCAACTCTACAATTTCAAAACGAGGATAGGTTTTTGTATAAGAAAGGCTCCCAGAATCTGACCGCTCTTCGACAAGTATTGATTCTTTGAGACACTTTGTCTGCTGATGGTAAATATCAAATAAGTTCATATTTTATGAAAAAAAGTGAGGTAAAGTATTTAGATCCTTAATGTCTTTTATTTCTTTACCATTGTATTTTGCGAACTCAATCAATCTATCTGATATTGGTGTAGCTTGATTTTCAGTTAAATGAAGTTTGAGAAAGGACGGTATAAATACGTGTACTGCATGATATTTTGCCTCTGAAAGCCATTTGGATGAGAAATTATGTATATAGGCGTGATATCCAGCATCTTTAATCTTAACTAATTTCTTTAACTCTTCAATTATATACTCACTAGTACCAAGTATAGAGCTCTTATCTTTTAAGATGCCTGTAAAATCATCAAAAGATTGCTCTTTGCCACCCAAGAAATTACATCTAATGGTTTTAATACCTATCTCGGAAGAATACAAGACGATTCTTTCTTGTCTAGAAATACTACTAACGAAAGGCCTCTCTGCTGAAATTAGTTCTCTAAGTTTTTGCTCAGAAAATCTCTTGTTCTTTTCTCTGGTTGTTGAGAGTACAGCCAAAGCTTCAAGTAACGCCCCTTTCAGAACCTCAGTTCCATCACTGCCAGTTTTTGCGCCCACAGTAATCCGATTTAGCACTGGGTCGATTACTACACAAGCACAAGTTAGTATGTCTATGTCGTACTTTAAATTCAAAAAATAAATCTCTAATTTGTACTTTTCTTCACACTCTCTAACATACTCACCTAACTCACCACTGATTGTATTGTTACTAATTCTCTTAGGTTTAATCCCAGAAAACCAATACAACAAAAAATGATCTCTTTCTATTAATTCATTCAAGGCTGAAAGAGTTGCTTGTTCCAAAGTAAATCCACCGCCACTTCCACTTGTAGTAGAGTTGAAAAATATCTTTTGATTTTCATCTGCTAAACTTCCCCAATAAAAAGCTTCGAGTGGTAAAAAACGCGATTTGTCTCCAGTCAGAGAACGTGCCTTGAAGCCCACAATTTTTTTTAAGTCTAACTCTGTTGAAACCAGTCTTGAATTCTCTTTTAATTGTTCCAGGCTAAATTTGGGAATAAATTTATATATAAATGTAGCATCGCTCTTATATAAGCGAGGATAATTAATATTGTTTTTATTAATTATAAAGTATGAAGCATGCCGTTCTAGACACTCACCTAAAGCCTTTGAAAAAGCCAATTCTTTATCCTCATAAGGGAAACAATAACCCCAAGAAGTTTGTAAGTTTTTATCAACCTTATTAGATACATAATAAAAAATACCTAGGTAATTAAATTTTGGATAATCTGAAAATAAAGCTCCTTCCCCATAATTTTTAATTAGTGATTTATTCTTAAATTTTTCAAGTAAAGATTTTATGTTTATAGTTGTATCAGATTCCAAAATAAAGATTTCACCTGAAGTAACTTTGAGAAAATAACTTAAAATTAAATTACTGAATGGTATTACATGTCTAAATGTACCAACTTTATTACCTATCAAAAATAGCTTTCGAGGTTTGATTAACTTGTCGGCACTTATAAATGAAACTTTGTCTTCTGGAACTCTCATTGGGGAATTATAACCTTATATACATTTTTATTATAACAAAAAAAGCAGGGGTACTTGACCCCTGCCCCATGGACGTTCGCCCACAATATGAGGCGTTCCGACCTACTTCTTCTTGAGCGCGCCGGCCTCGACTGAACCATCGACCCGGTTCGCAGGATAGAGGGTACCTTTCTTGCCGGTTTGACCACTTGTCACTTCAAGCGAGCCGTCTTCGTTCATGACGTAAGTGAAGGTGGTTTGGGTGTTGTTGAACTGCAAAGTTTTCTTGCCGTCAACCACCTTCAAGGTACCGGTCATTCGCCACTCCCCCTTGTATGGGTAGGCGGTTGCATAAACAGTATCAACGCCACCATTTTCCTCGACCGAAGAAAACAGAAAAGCGGTACAGACCTTGGTGGTTTTGTCGAACTCATTCCACCAGCCGACGTAGACCACATCCCAATCCTTGACGAAAGCCTCGGGCATCTTCGAGGTCGGCATGGGATCATCCCACGGCGAAGCGACTTCCTTCAAGCAAGGGTGCCTGGCCACCAAGTCCTTGGGGAAGCCCGCTTGGGCCGGAACCGCGACGGTGAGAGCGGCGAGTGAGGCAGCCAGAGCTGAGAAAGAACGAAGTGACTTCAACATGATTCCTACTCCTAGGATCCCCGCAGTCAAAACGCCGCGGATTAATTCCAAAATACCTTAAATATATAAATTGTCAATTATATTTTCGACAATTTTGGTCAAGTAAACAAAAAACCTCACAGAATGTGAGGTTTTTTGTTTATAATGGCGGATGAATACTACATCATCTTTACATCAATGTTTACTCCGGATGGGAGTGAGAGGTTCGTGAGAGCCTCTACCACTTTTGGACTTGGATTGAGAATATCTACCACTCGTTTATGCGTTCGCATCTCAAATTGTTCTCGCGCATCTTTATAGACGAAAGTCGAACGATTGACAGTGTATTTCTTAATCTCGGTCGGCAATGGGATTGGACCAACTACTTTAGCGTCAAAGCGAAGTGCTGTGTCGATTATTTGCTTGATACTCGCATCAAGAATTTTGTGCTCGTAAGCACGAACGCGAATACGTAGTTTATTAATCTCAGCTGAAGCGTTTTTTGCTTCTTTTGCTTTTGATTCTTTGGCTTTGGTCTCTTTTTTTGTAGTATCAGTGGCCATATAGTGTGTAATTAGGTAATTGAATAATTGTTAAGCAACAATCTTTGTTACAACACCAGCACCAACTGTCTTACCTCCTTCACGAATCGCAAAGTTTTGTTGATCTTCTAGAGCAACTGGAGCTACAAGCTTAACTTTAAAAGTAGCTGTATCACCAGGCATAATCATTTCAACACCTTCATTGAGGGTTACATCTCCTGTAACGTCAGTAGTTCGGATGTAGAATTGTGGCTTGTAGCCAGAGAAGAATGGTGTGTGACGACCTCCTTCATCTTTACTAAGTACGTATACTTCAGCTTCGAATTCTGTATGTGGAGTAACTGAACCCTTCTTAGCCAATACTTGACCTCGGTGTACATCCTCCTTCTTTGTACCACGTAGAAGAATACCAGCGTTGTCTCCAGCTTGAGCTCGGTCTAGTTGCTTGTTGAACATTTCAACTCCAGTTACGGTTGTAACAGCAGTATCCTTGATACCAACAATTTCAACTTCCTCACCAACCTTTACAGCACCTCGTTCTACACGACCTGTAACTACAGTACCTCGTCCTTCAATTGAGAAGATGTCCTCAATTGGCATAAGGAAAGGCTTGTCTAGATCACGAACTGGTGTTGGGAAGTATGAATCCATTGCGTTAGCAAGTTCAACAATCTTGTCTCCCCACTCTGAAGCTGGGTTTTCTAGAGCTTGTAGACCAGAACCCTTGATAACTGGAGCGTTAGCACCATCAAAGCCGTTCTTAGTTAGAAGTTCTCGTAGTTCCTCTTCAACCAACATAATCATTTCCTCATCGTCGACCATGTCGCACTTGTTAAGGAAAACAATAATATTAGGTACACCTACTTGCTTAGCGAGAAGAACGTGCTCACGTGTTTGTGGCATTGCTCCATCTGTTGCAGCAACTACAAGCACAGCTCCGTCCATTTGAGCGGCTCCTGTAATCATGTTCTTGATGTAGTCAGCGTGACCTGGCGCATCGATGTGTGCGTAGTGTCTTGTTGGAGTCTCGTACTCAGAGTGTGAGAGAGAAATAGTAATACCTCGTGCTTTTTCTTCAGGTGCCTTGTCGATTTCGTCTACACCCTTTGTTGTAGCACTATAACCATTACCTCTTTGGTTAAGTACTGTAAGAATAGCAGCTGTTAAAGTAGTCTTACCATGGTCAACGTGACCAATGGTACCTACGTTAATGTGCGGCTTTGAACGATCAAATGTTTCTGCCATATTAATGAAAGATACTATTTTAATAATCCGCACACAGCTACTAAAAAGCTATGTCCGAGCATACATTCTATGCGGCGCGAGAACAATCGCGCTTAGAATGAATACTCGAAACGTGTGAAAGAGCAATACTATGTTCGCTCCACGCACAGACATAATCTGTGTGCGGTCCGGCAATAGTACCAGAGTAAAAAAGTTTTGCAAGGTAGGGTTAAAGGCTGGATTTACTATCTAAAATAGCCAAATCTAATGCATTATATAAAAACGAAGCGGCCGGTTCCCAAAGGGTTCCGGCCGCAACCTCATGGCAGACTAGGCTGCCAACTGCTCGACTTCCGAGTAAGCCAAATCAATGGCTTGCTTAGCCATTGCCGACAAACCCTGCGGCAAACTGCCCGCCTCGTACCAGACCGACTGGCGCAAGAAATCTCTGGAAGCCTGTTTGACCTTGGCCAAGACGACTCGGTAGCGTTCGACCTTATTGTCGAACGGATCAACGACGTCTAGCGTCAGGTCGGTCGCTTGGAGACCAGTCACGACCAGGTTGAAGATCTCTGCGATGATGTAGACCTGTTCAGACGCATCTGCGCTATGACGACAGTTTCTCGCCTGCAAACACCAGGAATTATCGGGCTTGGAAGCCAGCAACACCTGGTTGTTTGGGGCCGCGAAAACCACGGCTGTGTAGTTGCGAGCTGGTCGCTTGGCACCTACTCCTGGATTGTTTTCTCTTTCAACTTTCAATTCAAGCTCCTCAAGAACTGTTGTTACGAACGACGGTGTTCGCGACGTTTTTATACCACACAATCTAATATTTTCAAAGTTTGAATAAACAAAGCCCTCACCGAATGGTGAGGGCTTTGTTTATTTGTTTAGATTAGAGTTTAAGCCTCGTCGTTCACATCCTTCAGGGTCAAGTTGCTAAGTATAATTTTCACTACGTTCAATTCTACTAAGCACTTACTCCCCTGCCTCGCTGGTTCAGGGCATTAGTTATAGCCCTTCACATCGCTCCGGCTTGTGAAAGACAAGAAGCTACGCTTCTTCGTTAACGTCTTTCACACCGCGGACTTTCTTAATCTCGTTAGCCACGTTTGGTGGTACTACATCGTAATGGTGGAATTCCATCATCATTGAAGCGCGACCTTGGGTCATAGAACGAAGCATGTTGGTGTAACCAAACATTTCTGAAAGCGGAACTTTGGCAGTAATAACTTTCTTGTCGCCAATGTCACCCATTCCTTCTACTTGACCACGCTTACTTGAGATATTTCCGTTTACGTCACCCATGAACTGCTCAGGAGTGCGGACTTCAACCTTCATCACTGGCTCTAGAAGTACCGCTCCGGCCTTGGCTGCAGCTTCCTTGAAAGCATGAATAGCTGCAAGCTTAAAGGCAATTTCTGAAGAGTCTACATCGTGGAAACTACCATCGAAAAGCTCAACTGATACGTCTTCCATCTTGTAACCCGCTACGAATCCTCTCGCCATCGCCTCCTTACATCCCTTCATAACCGCTGGAATAAATTCTCCTGGAATTACTCCTCCCTTGATACTATTGATAAACTCAAAGTGATCTTCGCGAGTAATATTCTTGGCAAGTGACTTTCCTTCTGCAAGTTCTAGTGGTTGCATTGGACGAATTCGAATCTTGACGTGTCCATATTGTCCACGACCTCCTGATTGCTTTACATACTTGTATTCAGCCTCAGCTTCTCGTTGAATTGTTTCGCGATAAGCTACTTGAGGAGCACCAACATTGGCCTCAACGTTGAACTCTCGCTTCATACGGTCAATCAAAATTTCCAAGTGAAGCTCACCCATACCGGCAATAATCGTTTCCATAGTTTCTTCATCAGTTGAAACTTTGAAAGTTGGATCTTCATCAGCTAGTTTCTTTAGAGCGACACCCATTCTTTCTTGGTCACCCTTTGTTTTTGGTTCTACCCGAAGTGCTACCACTGGTTCTGGGAAAACAATTTGTTCGAGAATAATTGGATTAGCTTCATCACAAAGTGTGTGTGAAGTCTTTACTTCTTTTAGTCCTACTCCAGCGGCAATTTCTCCAGCGTATACTTCTTCAATTTCAGTTCGCTTATCGGCTTGGAGTCTTACGATACGACCTAGTCTTTCCTTTTCTCCAGTAGTTGAGTTATAGATATAACTTCCCGCCTTTACCACTCCAGAATATACTCGGAAGAAAGTAAGCTGTCCTACGAATGGGTCAGTTTGAAGTTTGAAAGCCAAAGCACAGAATGGTTGACTGTCGTCAGGCAGACGAGTTACTTCACTGTCATCTTTTGGATTTGTACCCTTAATTGGTGGAAGGTCTGTCGGTGCAGGAAGATAATCTACTACCGCATCTAGTACTAGTTGAACACCAATATTCTTTAGAGCGGAACCAGTTAGTACTGGGAAAATCTTGTTGGCAATTACCGCCTTTCGAAGAGTCTTCTTTAAGTCCTCTACACTTGGTTCTTCACCGGCCAAAAACGCTTCCATCAGTACATCATCATGTTCAACTACCTTTTCAACTAGTTCAGCTCGGTACATTTCAGCGTCGGCTTTTAGTTCTTCAGGAATTTCTACTTGCTTTACTTCCATTCCCATTTCCCCTTCAAAGACATAGGCCTTCATAATCATAAGATCTACCACTCCCTTGAATTGATCTTCTGCGCCCCATGGAAGTTGTAGTCGAACCGCCTTCTTTGAAAGTCTATCGAGGATACTAGCGTATGACTTTTCAAAACTAGCACCTAATCGGTCCATTTTGTTAATGAAACAAATACGAGGTACCCCGGCCTCATCTGCATAACCCCAGTTAGTTTCTGATTGTGGCTCTACTCCAGCTACAGAATCGAATACAACTACAGCGCCGTCTAGCACACGCATTGAACGCTTTACTTCAGCAGTAAAGTCGATGTGTCCAGGAGTATCAATGATGTTGAAGTTGTACATCTGCTTTCGGTCCTTTCTATCTAGAACATCAGTTTTTGACCAATTACAAGAAATAGCCGCCGCAGTAATAGTAATACCTCGTTCTCGTTCTTGCTCCATCCAGTCAGTAACAGTTGCACCATCGTGCACTTCACCAATCTTGTGACTCATACCTGTATAGAAAAGTACTCGTTCAGAGGTAGTGGTTTTACCCGCATCAACGTGCGCCACAATACCGAAGTTACGCATTCTATCTACTCCAAATTCTCGTGCCATAAATTTTATACTACTTACTTATATATGTATTAATAATTTGATACTCCCTTTCATACCGACGTCCCATTTACTGGGCATGGAGAAAAGAAAAAGCCATGACGGCTTAACGCGGATACTATACGATATTTACGTATAATCGGCAACCAAGTAGCTTCAAGCAAAGGGTACCCCTTTACTCCAAGCTAAACTCTACCCAATGAACCAAATTTACGATTACTAATTCTCAAGCGGTTTGCTAATATAAGTCAATATGCAAATAATGATCTACGACGCAGTAGTAATCGGAGCCGGCTCAGGTGGACTAACCACAGCCGTAGGTCTAAGTAAGATTGGTAAAAAAGTTCTCATCGTAGAACGGGAGCATTTAGGAGGAGAATGTACCAACTCTGGCTGTATTCCTAGTAAAGCACTGCTTCATCATGCCAAACAATATTGGCAAGCCAAAATAGTATCGGGAGATACTCCCAGTGGTGAAACCTTCCGGAAACAGACCTTTTCTGTCATTAGAGACAAGATTAATGAAATTTTAGTTGATGAAACACCAGAACATTTTCAAAAAATGGGTATAGATGTAGTAATGGGTGAGGCTATTTTTACTGGTAAAAATAGCCTCACTGTCAGTGGAATTGAATACCAATTTAGAAAAGCCATAATTGCTACTGGTTCTTCACCCAGAATAATTGAAATTGAAGGCTTGGCTAAGGAGAAAATTCTCACTAATCAAAACCTTTTTAATCTAACCGAGATACCTGAGAAAACTTTAATAATTGGTGGCGGCCCGATTGGTATGGAAGTCGGACAGGCTTTTGCCATGCTTGGGAGTCAAGTTACTATCGTCGAAAATGGACCACGTTTTGCTCGACTTGAAGATGAAGCCATCAGTCCAATTATTACCAAGGTATTTACCAACCTAGGCATCAAAATTATTCTCAGTGCCAATGTGAAGCGAGTGGAGGATAATGAAGCAGAAATAGAAGTTAAAGAAATTAACAGTGAAACCACCCACATAGAAAGAGTTCCTTTTGACAAAGTTCTCTTAGCAATTGGCAGAACTCCCAACTTTCCTCAGGGATTAGATTTAGCTGGAGTCACTACCACAAATTATGGAATAGTAGTTAATGACAATTGGCGTACAACAAATAAAAGTATCTATGCCTTGGGTGATGTATCGGCCGTAATGAAATTTACTCACGTTGCTGACGACATTGGTAGACAAGTCGTGACACACATAGGTAGTAAGGGGCTTATATCGGTAAAAAAGAAAGCGGTTCCTAAAGTCACTTATACGGAGCCCGAGATAGCACAGGTAGGACTGTCCTGGACTGAAGCAGTTAGTACCTTTGGAGAAGAAAATATTCTTAGAATTGAAGTCCCCTTTAGTGCCAACGATCGTGCTCGGACCGACAATGATACTAATGGACTTTTGGTAGTAGTAGCTAAAAGACTAACTGGTAAAATCCTCGGTGCGCACATTATTGGACCACGCGCTGGCGAACTGATAGCAACCGTAACGCTAACTATGGAAAACAACATTTCACTTTATCGCTTGCGTTCAACTATTTTTGCCTACCCAACCTATTCTTTAATTCTCAAAAAAGCTGGTGACTACTTTTTGGCTAAACAAGTCAAAACTTTAAAAAGTGATTTATTTAAACTTAGCAAAAAACAAGCCCCCAAAGTATTAATTGGCCTGCTTTGGCTATGGGGTTTATTTTTACTTTATTCATACAAGGAAAGTTTTAGTCTTACCACTGGAGAGTTATCCCTTAGGCTCTTTGAATCTATTACTAGTTACTCATGGGCCCCTCTTCTCTATATTCTTATCTACACGATTCGTCCAATTACTTTTTTCCCAGGCACAGCACTCACTATCCTTTCTGGTGTTTTCTTTGGAATCTGGGGAATTCTCTACACGATTATTGGTGCCAACTTTTCGGCAGCTTTGGCATATGGTGTCGGACGCTTTTTTAGTCAATCAAACAACAATCAAAAATCACTACTGGCAAAATGGACTGCTCCACTGCAAAAACACCCATTCCTTACCATTCTCACTATGCGTCTAACTTTCTTTCCTTTTGATGTGGTCAACTATGGAGCCGGTCTCTTCAAAACTCCTTTTGTACCCTATATGATTGCCACTATCTTGGGCACCCTCCTTGGAATTACGACTTTTGTTTCAATCGGAGCTTCTCTTAGCGTCGAAGAATTTACCAAAAACGGTATCTCCGCCGACGCCATCGATACCAAGTTTATTATTCTTTCAGTGGTAATTTTTGTAACTTCGCTAGTTGTGGCTAAAGTCATGAAACGTTGATTTTAAAGCCAAGACTGCTATAGTCGAGCACGGACCGCCAACAACACTGAAAGGAAACGAGGATGATAGAGCATATTGTGTACGTCAAGGGACAGATCCTTCCCTTGATTGAGGACGGTTCTAAACCTCTAGAGATCAGGCCGGCCTTGCCTAGATTTCGCCAAATCAAACAGGGAGAAGTCATCTTTTTCAATGGAAGAGTTCGTCGGCGGGTTGTAGACGTCAAGTTCTACCCGCATGTCACCAAAGCCATTACGGAAGAAAATGCAGACCGGCTGTGGCCAGGGCACACTAGACAGGAAGTCCTGAACAAGGTCCGTGGTTTCTACAGTCGGTGGAATAGAGAGTTCATGATTTTTGAACTCGCCCCCACCTGACACGCCGACAAGCGAACTCCGCTTGTCGGCGTTCGCAATTATATTAATTACAAATATTTATGATATAGGTAATTTTGTCCCCAGCTTCGATATCCTCTTTTTTTCTCACTTCAGCTTTTAGTGGCAGGATGTAACTACCTGAATATTTATCAGGAAACATTGAAGTCAGCCATATAGTTTTACCAATTGTTACTTCAACTTTTACCGCACCAAAACCCCTTCTCGATTTACCATATGTCTGACGTATCTCCTGTCCAATCTTTTTGGTTATCGGCACAAAGTGCCAATTAGCAGATTCTCCTGGATAAAGGAAAACCTTTTCGGTCATCGTATATAACTTCTTTTGCTTTACTGATTTCATAAGGTTATTTATTCCCAATTATGAACTCAAGCCAAGAAAAAACAAATCCATAAAATTGCTATACTAGGCTGTATGCAAAAATATCAAGGTAGCTGTCATTGCGGTGCCGTTAAGTATGAAGTGGAAGGTGATTTTAAAGAAGGAATGAGCTGTAATTGCTCACACTGTAAACGTAAAGGGTTTTTATTAGCTTTTGTCCCTGGCTCTCAGTTTAATTTATTACAAGGAGAAGAAAATCTAACAACTTATCAATTTAACAAGAAACACATTGACCATGTTTTTTGTAAAACTTGTGGCGTGCAGTCATTTGGTCGAGGTCATGACAAAGAAGGTAATCTGATGATTGCTATTAATTTAAATTGTTTAGAAGATTTTGATACAGATACTCTAACTATTAACAAAGTAGGCGGAAAGAGTTTTTAAAGTTATTTAAACAAAAAGAGCGAGGCCTATGGCCTCGCTCTTTTTGTTTACCTCTTCTTGGCTAAATCTAACACTTCATCAATTCTTATCTGTTCCACAAAGTCTGGAACGTGCGAAACCAAAATCATCGCTCCTTTGTAGTCATGGAGAGCTTTAGCAATTACCGGAATATGTCGGAAATTGATGTGATTGGTTGGCTCATCGAGAATCAAGAGTCCAGGTTTTTCCATAGTTAGTTTGGCAAAAGCCACCAAACCCTTTTGTCCTTCGGAAAGGTTACCAACTTTTGTTTTCATGACGTCACCAAAGAGTAAGAAGCCAGCGGCGATAGATCGCATCTCTTCTTCAACTTTTCTTTGCATTGAATCCATCAAAGTTTCAGAGACAGTTTTATCAAAATCTAAGTTAGAAAAATCTTGGCGATAGTAACCAATTTTTACACCCGAAGAAACATGTTCACCCTTGGCATGACCTGAAGCCAACTTCTCTAGTAGGGTTGTTTTACCAATCCCGTTAGGACCAATAATTTGCAAATGCATTCCTCGCTTGAGAACAACCTCAACTTCAACTTCTTTAGGTTCATGGTTTTTAATAACAGTGACCGACGATAATCTCACTACCTCAAGCGGAACATCTTCATGTGGTTCAATAGTAAAAGGGCGAATAGTCTTATCCTCTTTTCGGACATCAACTTTGTTTTCTTCCGCTTCCTCAATTTCGTCTCGCATTCTTTTGGCCACCAGACGCATTTTACCTCCCTTGTTAGCAAAGTAATTTATCTTATCTTTGTCGGCCTGAATTTGCTTGGCTAGTCGGGCATTTTCTCGTTGCTCCTTTTCTACCTGAGCTGCGATGTCCTTGATTACTGTGTGGTAGTTTCCGTTATATTGTTCAACTTTTCGATTTTGAGTATTTAGATAAAGCACCCCATGAGTAAAGGCATTCAAGAAATCAGCATCGTGGGAAATTACTAATACAGTCTTAGTATATTCTTTTAGAAATGTTGTTAGATGTTCTATACCAGCCACGTCCAGATTGTTGGTTGGTTCATCTAGCAAAAGAACATCTGGATTTTGAATCAAGGCCTGAGCCAGTAGTAGTCTGGCTTGTTGGCCACCAGAAAAACTACCGACAATTCTTTCTTTGAAAGTTTCTCGTTGCTTTTCAGTGGGAGTTAGATTTACTACCTCTAAAACAGCTTCAATCTTTGGATCAATATCATACACTTTTTCATCAAAACACTTTTCAAAAAATTGTCTGACGGTAAGGGCTAGCTCTGCTCTCGGTATTATTTGTCTGGAGATAGCGATGGTGGTCCGGGGCTCAATATTTATATCTCCCTCGTCTGGCATTCTATCTCTAGTGATTAAAGAGAAAATTGTACTCTTGCCAGCACCGTTTTGACCCATCAAAGTTAGCTTGGCCCCTCGACGCACGACAAAGTTAGCTTCTCGCAAGATTGGGCGAGTAGCGTCATATTCGTAAGAAACATCTTTAAAAACTATAATTCCATCACTTCGTGACATAGGACAGGATAGTACACTATTTTGCCAGAATATGAAATATGTATTTTAATAGTGCTATGAAAAAAGAACTTGAATTGGTCGCAGAGTTCCACAAAAAATTTAACAGTCCAATCCTTTCTAGTCCTTCAATAATCCCTAGTGACCGCAGTAATCTTCGCTACAAAATCATGAAAGAGGAAGTAGATGAGTATCAAGCTGGTGCAGAGAAGACAGACTTAGAAAATATCGCCAAAGAAATTGCTGATATCTTATATGCAACCTACGGGACAATTCTCGAGCACGGATTACAAGATAAAATCGAAGCCATTTTTGCTGAAGTTCATAATTCAAATATGAGTAAAGATGTTGGTTTAGCAAAACCAGCTAAAGGTGAAAAATATTTTAAGCCAAATATAAAAGACCTACTCATATAAATAAACAGGTCTTATATAGCTGCTTAATCTAAACTCTTGCCCCATTGCCATCTGGGCTTCTCACCTTTTAGATAACAAATCACAAGTAGTAGGATGGTCAAAATAGAAACTGGAGCCAACACCTCACGACTTGCTTCTATTAAAGATTGATTCTCTTCAGCTTTGGTAGCAAAAAATAATACTCCACCGATATACAAAGCTAGTGTAAGCCAACCTTGGCTACGTGCCGGTGTCCAACCCCAACCGTAGAGTTTTCTCTTAAACCAATATCCATTTGGATTATCTTTTAAATATTCAATATATTGTTGAAAAATATTCATACTATTTAAGTATGCTCCTCTCTCTTAAAATGGCAAATAAAAATAGCGGTCCAAGGACCGCTATTTTTATTTTGTATCTGTCTTATCTTTCTTTGGCTTCTTTTTCTCTTTGCGCATATCTGTTCCTTTGGCCATATTTGTATTTTCTTATCTACTAATTTTGTTTAATTGTAGCAAACTATTTGCTTATGGTGCAAAACGAATTGGGATTTCTAGAGCATTATCATTTTCTGGTAAACCAGAAGGATTATCTCTCTGCAAGATTAATGCGCCACGCTTCATGAAATCTTGATCTCCTTCTTTGTATGGACTAGTAAACTCTAAAGAAGCTAGAAACGGTACGAACTCCTCTGTCATCCATTCCCCTTGTGCAGTAGCAATTCCTTCGGCAATTATTAGCCCATCCCAATTCACTAAACTAACTGGAAAACTGGCTTCAAAAAACCACATCCCACGCGCAAGACCGGTAATCGTCAAAGGATTGCCAACTACACCATTAGGAACCGGACTACTAATTTTAATAAAGTCAGCTTTTGAATCAATATGAGTCTGAATGTCTGCTGAGACTTCTGGAAGTGGAGGACAAACAAATTCACACTTTGACCCTGACCGTCCCACATAACTTCCATCAGGACACATCATGGCGTCCATAGTACAAGCAACCATCTCTGGTTCTGGTTTAGAAATAAATAACTGAGCTATGCCAGCCACAACGGCAATGGCGATAAAAATATAAATTGCTTTTGTCATATGTCTAAGTATAGCAAAGTAATTTGTAACAAAAGGCAGGGACCAAGTCCCTGCCTTTTGTTACTTAACTGTCAACCGACTCTCCATATCCTTAACCTTCTTGAGAGCAACGACATACATACTCTCGGACCAACCTAACGGCGTATTATCATTTGGTTTGTCAGTATGAGAAAAATATAATTCTGGAACCAAACCGTCTTTTGTCACTGTTTTAGCTGCTTGCCTTAGATAATAGTAAGCTTTGTCTTTATCATTTCTTTCGGCATAAATAATTGCTAACCATGCCAAACCAAAACACCATTCCGCTTCTTCACTATAACCGTCAACGTTATTATTGTAATACCTATCTAGCTTGTATCGAATAACTCCCTTGTCGCGGGTTAGGTGGTATTCAACATTTCGAAGAATTGTCTCTGTCTCCTCTGGGGTAGTAACAGCAAATGGATAGATGAGTGACAGGAGAGCCAAGTCAGCAAACTTGGACTTTGACTCCCTTGGCAAAATTTCGCGTAGCGCTTGCTCACCAAGATGAATTGCATCATCTGAAACTTTGAGCCAAGGAAGTTTCTGTGCCTTCTTTAGCGCTGCTACACAAGAACCAATCGAAGAAGCATGGACCTCCATATTTTCTTCCCAAATACCATTATCTTCATCTTGCCAATACTCAAGTACCACCAAATAGTCGACAATTTTTTGAACCATTTCTCTTTCTTCTTCGGTTTCTATTACACTTGCTCCCCTTAGTTCAAGTTCAACTAGAATATTTAAAACTTCTCCGACTGCATCATTTTGACTATTCCCCCATTCCTCCCAATATTCTTCAAAAGTTTCAGGATTGAAACGAGCATGGATATATTGCCAGGCGTAGTGCGGCTTGTGTTCAATCGCCCAATTAATTTTATCTTTATGCTTAACAAAAACAGTTAATAGAGCTTTGGCGGCCTTTTTTACTGTCTCGATTTCCCCGTTCTCGAGAAACCCCAGCGTCATAAAATAAATGTCCCGAAGCCACGCTTTATCGTAGCCTGTAGCAACATTGTGAGCAGAAGCAGTAAAAACTCCAGATGGTTTTTGGAGAGAACGCGCAACATCTAGATGTTGCTTAATTTCTAAATCAAAATCAAAGGACGACATATAAAGAACAAAAAACTTACTTCAAAAACTATTTGAAATTGTGGTGCATTTTTAACATATCAACTACTGATAACTTTAATCTGAGTTGTTCAATCTTTTTTGCTACGTCTTCAATATACGCAAAAGTCTTAGCATCAATTTCTTGATTATGATATGGAGTAAGTAGCGCTCGCAAGGATTCAATTTCTTGCGCAATCTCCTCAGTATCATTTACCTCTCCGTCAAACAATTCATTTACTGCTTCAGCAATATTTGTCTTTTTAAAATCAACTTTTTCTACACTTTCCATATAAGAATTGATGGCCAATAATTTTTATTATATCACGTTCAATTTTACTAAGCAGTGATTATTCTCAAGCTTTATCTAGCGTAAATTCAATACTTCGTTTGACATGGCACAAATTCGTTGTACTATGCCTAAGTTCCTAAACCCTAGAAGGAACCGAGTTCCTTCACATCTCTCAGGAGAGACAAAATGAACCCATTCGTGAATTTCTTCCGTAATTGTTTTTTTGGTTTTTTGGCACTTCTCATCGTAACGACCAGCACCTGGTGGATACTGGGAAAAACGTACACCGCACCTCACGAATCTATTTGGACGTTTTCTTCTATAGTGATTGGCTGTGCAACTCTGTGTTGTGCATTCATGACCTTAGTCGGGATAAACCCAAGAGCAATCAACCAGTGGAAAAGTGATTCTCTACTAGCCGTTCGCTATGGATGCATGCTGGGCACCCTGCTTGAAGTCTCATCTAAGAATGATCGGTCTCAAACACTTAAATCATTCATAGATTCAATTGCCAGAGACCCAGTAAGGAAACTAGCATTCATCTCAATTGCAGATTCACTAAAGCAAGAGTTGATTGCCTTTTGTTATGCCGAAATTCACCAGGCACAACTGGAGTTTTCTGCAACAACACCAGAAAACACTGAGAGTTCTAGATTTGAAATCTACCAGCAATCCTGTCGCATGAAAGAGAAATTCGAGAGATTGGATAGAATTGTTATAGCACTGAATTAGTGCTCATCAATTCGTCCCTTCCACAGCCCAACCCCGCCTTGGCGGGGTTGTTCTTTTATTAATTTTTGTAACGGATATTTTATATTGTCAGACAAGGCAAAAGGCCGAAAAATTTGTAAGCTATTGGTTTGGAAATTTCATTTTAAAATGAAGTACGAGGCGTGGAACGAAAAAGCCGCGAGGCGTACGAGAGTACGTCAAGCGGCTTTTTACGTGAACACAACAAAGTAGTTCGTTCAAAATGGAATTTACCAAGCGAAGTGTGCAAAGGCTCGGTTAGCCTCTGCCATCTTGTGAGTATCTTCCTTCTTCTTCACTGCGTTTCCTTCTTCCTTGGCAGCTAGCTTAAGTTCTTGAGCTAGAGCCTTGTGCATTGGCACACCCTTTTGACCTCGCGCTCCGTTGATAATCCAACGTAGAGCTAGAGCCATTCGGCGCTCTGGACGTACTTCGCGAGGAACTTGGTAGTTTGCTCCACCAACCCGACGTGAACGAACCTCCATCATTGGACCAGCGTTACGTACAGCTGTATTAAATACTTCTAGTGGTTCTCCTCCGTCCTTAGCATTTTTGATTTCCTCAAAAGCTGCGTAGACAATCTTGCGTGCAGTCTCCTTTTGACCACGAAGCATGATGTAGTTGATGAGTCGCTCAACGTCAACTGACTTGTATACCACGTCAGGGTTGACGACTGGGCGCTTCTTTATTGGGCGTCGCATATTTGTTAATTAATTGGTTCTTAAACGTCTTGCTACGACATTAAGAATGAGGAGTATGTAACAATCTCATTCTTCGCATAATTTGATTCCGAAGAGTTTCCCCTTGAATCGCGTCATATAATCTGTAGCGAATATAAACTATTTATAATCTTCTTTGGGATTACGCTTTTGGTTTCTTAGCACCGTAACGTGAACGTCCCATTCGTCGTTCAGCCACTCCAGTAGCGTCGTATTTTCCACGAACGATTGTGTACTGTACACCAATGTCCTTTACACGACCTCCACGTACAAGTACCACTGAGTGTTCCTGCAAGCTGTGCTTGATACCAGGAATGTAAGCAGTGATTTCTTGCCCGTTACTTAGACGAACACGAGCAATCTTTCGAATCGCTGAGTTCGGCTTACGAGGGGTCTTAGTAGTAACACGAGTACAAACACCAC
>JBGSVK010000083.1:0-8915 GCA_041752975.1 Minisyncoccia bacterium
AACTTGGATAAGTAGATAGCTCCAATCCACTTATATCAATATATTTACCTGAAAAACCTGCCAAGTTACCGGGTAAATTACTTTCAGAAATTAATGAAGCTGTAGTTGTACTGGAGTAGAAACGAACCTTTATTTCTGTTGATGCTGGAATAACAGAATTAACTTCAACTATCCCCCAGGAATCAATAGTAGCTGGCTCAATTTTATTTAACATGACAGAACCGAATGATTCATAAACCCCAGCCGTGGACATAAGTTTTAGAACACTAGTGGTTGCGATAACTCCGCTTGAAGATGCTGTATTTAACAAATCATCAAAACTTTCATTATATGAATCAATTACACTATTGTCATATATATTTATCGTCAAATCACTCAGTCTGTCTACTTGAAAATTCATTGTCGAAACATCACTTTCTAAAACAGCAACCGGTAAGGTGGTAGGATTTGGTAACGAAGTAGTAGCCTGTCTTGTCTGATCAGATGAAAAGCCTGGTGATGAAACAAATATTTCATAACCAGCAGCAGCCGGCGCCCCTGTAAAAAAAGCCGTACCGGTAGCATCTGTTTTTCTGGTTACGTCAATTGTTGTAGTAGTTGTATTATTAACCAAACGAACATCAATACCGGGCAAAGGTAAGACTTCTGCATCGAAAACATTTACCCGCAGAGTCCCTCCTCCAGCCGTTGTTTCTATAGATCTTGGTACAATACTACTAATAAGACTAAATGACTGGGGAGAGCCATAGATATTCCAAGTGTATTCGACTTTTAGCTTTTTATAATCAGCAATAATTGAATTGCTATCTGCTCCTCCAACTCCATCTGCTGGATCATCTACATACTCAATCAATACTCTTTCAATAAAATCAATACCGTTTAGCTGAACATTTCTGGTTTGTGGAATGTTTCCTGATGGAATACCAGCTATCGTACCAACATCGTTATAAGGTAATGATCTTATGTATTCCACTCTATCTGTAGCCAGAGACAAAGCTGACATTTTACCTCTTGATTGGGAAATTAATTTTAAAGAATATTCAAATGATATAAATAACGAGCCAAAAACTATCACGGTCAATGAAATAACAATTAAAGCTTCAATTAGAGTAAAGCCCGTGGTTTTATTTGTTTTTGATAAAAACATAACTTATGACATTCCGTCAGAAATTGAGTAGATTGGTGCAATCATAGCTAGCGCAAAGAATCCAACCCCAGCACCAATCGCTACCATTAGAAGCGGTTCAATGATGGTAGATAAGTCTTTAGTTTTTCTTTCTACCTCAGTCTCATAAAATATTGCCAACTCTCCTAGCATTCCAGAAATCTGTCCCGTTTCTTCTCCTACCAAAATCATCTCTCCTACAAGAATAGGATATAAGTCTGTTCTTTCAATAAAAACTTCAGACAAAGGAGTACCCTTTTCAACTCGCAACCTTGCTTCGCTCAAGACTTTTTTATAAAACACGTTTTGAACCACTTCCTCGGTAATTTCGATTGCTTGAATTACATCGACACCAGAATTTAGCAATGAAGACAATGTTCTTGCTGTTCGAGCAGAGTTCGTTTCCTTTGCCATTATCCCCACAACCGGCAACCGTACCACTGCCCAGGAAGAAACAATCTTTCCAATTTTGGAACGAAAGAAATAAATTACGCTCATAATTGAACCAATCATAATTCCTAGGGTAATTAGAGTATGTTCTGCAAAGAAATCGCTGGTATTAATTAAAAAAACAGTAGTGGCAGGAAGTTCCATATCCATACTTTTAAAAACTCCGGTGATTTTGGGCATCACGTAAATCATCATCAAAATTCCAATTACAACCATCACAGTTATAACAATAGCGGGATAAATCATCGCGCCTTTAATTTTCTTTGTTAAATTGCTCGCCCTCTCCATTTGGATTGATAGGGTTTTTAGTGAATCTGCCAAATTACCACTCTCCTCACCCGACTTAATCATCGCAACATATAGGTCACTAAAAACTTCCGGGAATTCTTTTAAGGCTTCAAAGAACTGTTCTCCGTTATTAATTCTTTCGACAATTCGTTTGATTACTGATTTTGTCTTTGGGTTTTTACTTTGTCTCTCAATTACAGATAGGGCTCTGGTAACCGTAAGTCCAGCCGTCAACATAGAACCGAGATTTCGTGTCATCATTACCAATTCATCAGCCTTTACACGACTGAGCATGACGTTTATTTTTTCAATATTCAAAAACTTTTTGAAACCAAGATCGCTTTCTTCATCAATACTAGAAATTCGATGACCATCTCTACGAGCAATATCATAGACAGCATATCGATCATCAGCAGTTACAGTTTGAGTAACTTTTTTTCCTCCTTGATCTTCACCTATGTAGGTAAATACAGGCATATTATTTACTCATTAATAACTCGAAGAACCTCTTCAATACTCGTAAGGCCTTTAGCGGCTTTATAAATTCCATCTTCAAGCATAGTTAACATCCCCTCTTTTCTAGCCTGAGCCTCAATGTCATCACCAGTCTTTCCTGACATAACCATATCTTTAATGGTTGAAGTTACCTCAAGTACTTCATGAATACCCATTCGACCTTTGTATCCATCTTCAGTTTCTCCTTTTTCTTTTGGTCGATAAAATGGAATATCGTTCCAAGTAGCATCATCTTTGACAATCTTCTCTTCTTTTAAGGTATTCAAGACAATATCCATGTTCACATGGGCGGACAATTCATCTCTTTCGGCCTTGGTCAGAACGTAAGGCAACTTGTCATCAGCCAACTTACGAACCAATCTTTGACCTATCGCTACACGTAAAGTAGAGACTAGCAAAAATGTCTCAACACCCATATCAACCAAACGAGCAACTGTACCTGAAGCAGAGTTAGTGTGTACTGTTGCTAATACCAAGTGTCCGGTCAATGCAGCGTTAATAGCCAGACTGGCTGTTTCTTCGTCACGAACCTCTCCTACCATAATAATGTCTGGGTCCTGACGCATGAGAGAACGCAGTCCAGCAGCAAACGTAAAGCCAATCTCTGGTTTGACCTGACTTTGATTTACTCTAGGCATCTGATACTCAATCGGATCCTCAATTGTTGAAATATTTACTTCGGGAGAATTCAATAAATCTAAAACTGTATACAAGGTTGTAGATTTACCAGAACCAGTTGGTCCAGTTACCAAAATAATTCCCGTCGTAGCTCTTGTAGCCTTGTGGATTCGTTCTAGAGTAGAGCCGTGGAAGCCAATTCCTTCTAGAGAAAACCCACTCCTACTCTCTCTAAGTAGACGCATAACAATCTTTTCTCCAAAGAAAACTGGAAGCATTGAGACACGGAAAGCTACTTTTTGACCATCCATCTCCATCTTAAAGCGACCATCCTGCGGTAGACGTTTTTGATCAAGTTTTAGATTTGAAAGAACCTTAATTCTAGCCACCAAAGTACCGGCAGCATGCTTAGGAAGCTTCATGGCATCGCTCAAAATACCATCGATTCGATAACGGACCACCACTTCTTCTTCCATAGGCTCAATATGTATATCGGAAGCTCCTTGAATAACGGCATGGCGCAATAATGTGTCGACAATACGAACTACTGGCAGGTCCTCGGCCATCTTTTTTAAATCCTTTTCAGAAATCTCTTCTCCGTTTTCTTCAGCAATAATTTTTAGAGCTGAAGCATCTTTCATGATAATCTCACCAAACTCATCTTTTAGAGTTTTTTGATACTGACGAAGAGCGCCTCTCATAGACTCAGTGTCTGTAAGTCTAGGTAAGATCTTTAGACCAACTTTTTTCTTAACAAAGTCTATCGCAGGCAAATCAGCCGTATCTAGCATTGCCACCTCAAGTTCTTTGTCTGTTTTCTTGAAGGCAATAATATTATGGGTACGGGCAACTGGCTCTGGAATAAGAGTGAGTATTTCAAACTCAATTTTAATATTTTTAAGAGAAACAAATGGAATACCCAAGACGTATGATTCAACTCTTCTCATATCATCCTCGGTCATGTGACCTTGTGCTATCAAGGCTTCAGCCAAAGTGCGATGCTCATCTTTGGCAACCTTTTCCACGGCCGCAATATCTGACTTTTTAATTAAGCCAGCATCAAGAACGAAACGCTTTAGTTGTTCATCTTGTATTCGCACAACAATTCCAAATGAGCTAATAAGAGCTACTTGTCTCTATTGTATCACCTCACATGTAAAACCGAGCAAGTTAATTCCCACATATCTTCAAAAATAATTTCTTTTTGTAAAAAGTTTATAAATATTAATTCCTACTTTACTTTATAAATAATTCATCCTATAATAAACGGACTGTATGAATGCTCGGCTTGCGCCGGGCTTTCTTTATAACAGTGATAGTTGAGAAAAATTATTTAACAAAATTATTGAAGTTTATTAAAGAAAATTATTATGTTTGACCTAAAAGTTATTAATGCCGTTTTGCAAGAAATGGAAGAAGAAAGAGGTATTCCTCGCGAAAAGATGATTGATGCTATAGAGCAATCTCTAGCAACTGCATACAAAAAAGAATTTGGTAAGCGTGGACAAATCGTTACAGCCAAGTTTGACTTGAATACTGGTGCCACCAATTTTAGCCAAATTAAAATTGTTGTTGACGAAAGCATGCTCAAGCCAGAACTAGCTGAAGGCGAAGAAGTAACGGAAGAGGAAGAAGTTGAAGAAGAAGGCGAGAAGAAAGTACGTTTTGATGATGAAAAACACATCATGATTAGTACTGCTCGAATGATTAAAAAAGATGTCCAATTGGGAGAAGAGTTAGTCTTCCCTCTTGAACCAAAAGACGACTTTGGCCGTATTGCCGCCCAAACTGCCAAACAAGTAATCGTTCAAAAGATTCGTGAAGCCGAGAAGGATGCGGCTTTGGCTGAATTTGGTCAAAAAGCTGGAGACATTGTTATTGGTCACGTCCAAAGATTTGAACGAGGAAATCTTTATGTTGACCTTGGACGAGTCACCGCCATCATGCCATATGATGAGCAAATTCCAGGCGAAAGATACAAACCGGGCGAAAGAATTCGCGCTATCCTTTTGGCAGTCGAAGAAACTCCACGAGGAATCTTTCTCAAACTATCACGTTCTCATGCAGACTTCCTATCTGGATTATTTGCTATCGAAGCTCCTGAACTTCAAAGTGGTGCTGTGGAAATAAAAGCTGTAGCTCGTGAAGCTGGTGCACGTTCAAAGATTGCCGCTTATGCACACGACCAACATATTGACCCAGTTGGTTCTCTAGTAGGACAAAGAGGAGTTCGCGTATCGACAGTCATGAGTGAACTAGGGGGAGAAAAAATTGACATCATTGAATGGTCACCAGATAGCGCAGAATTTATTGAAGACGCCCTATCTCCTGCTCAAGTAATGAGTGTAAAGATTGTCTCACAACCAAACGAGGAAGCTGGTGAGCGTGGACATGCTATTGCTGAAGTGGCTCCAGATCAACAATCACTTGCGATTGGCCGTGGTGGTCAAAACGTTCGATTAGCAGCCAAACTGACTGGTTGGAAAATTGACATTATTTCAGCAGAAAATAAAGAGCCGTTAGCTGAGGCTGATGAAGCTGGAAACGTGGATCTCGAAGCTAGTGAAGATACTCCAGTTGGAGTTGATGAGGATGTACTAGAAAATGAAGACGCAACAACCACTAATCCAGAACTTCAAGAGGAAGATCAAACCACAAATGACCGAGACACAAATCCTGATTCCGAAGAATTCAATGAAATTGATACTCCCGAAGAAGCAGAAGCATTAATCGCTGAAGAGGAAGAAATTAAAGAGAAGGAAACTGATTAATTACATAAAACCGGACGCCTTAGGGCGTCCGGTTTTTTGGTACTTGCAGGTAGGCTTGGGCTCGGATAAACTACGCAAGTAATCAAAATATAAATATGGTAAAAGTTTTTGGACATCTATCACCCGACACTGACGCAACCTGCTCTGCTATTATCTGGGCTTGGTATTTAAACGAACACACAGCTCATGAAGCTGAAGCCTTTGTACTTGGTGAACTAAATAGTGAAACAAGCTTTGTATTAAATCGCTTTAATTTTGCTGTACCTAAGCTACTACCCGATTTAAATCCTAGTGATGAGGTGGTTATAGTCGACACTAACAACCCCCAAGAATTACCCCCTAATATAAATGAAGCTTCATTACTACAACTAATTGATCATCACAAACTAGTTGGTGGGCTAACAACAGAATCTCCAGTTGAAATAACCATGCGTCCGTTGGCCTGTACAGCAACTATACTTTACGACCTAATTGAGAGTGCTGGCGTGAGTATCCCCAATAATATTGCCGGCTTAATGCTTTCAGCAATTCTTTCTGACACTCTTGGTTTTCGCTCTCCTACCACCACCCCTCACGACAAAGATGTAGCTGAAAAATTAGCAACCGATTTAGATATAGATCATCTAGCCTACGCCGATGAAATGTTTGCTGCAAAATCTGATATTTCTAGCTTTACTGACAGTGGTCTAATAAAACTTGATAGTAAAAAGTATGAGGTAGGAGACAAAAATTTCCGGGTTTCCGTACTCGAAACCACCACTCCTACAACTGTCCTATCGCGACAAGTCGGCATTATTGATGCAATAAAAACTTGTGTAGCTGAGGAAAGTGATATCGATGATGTTCTATTCTTTATCATAGACATCTTGAAAGAAGAAGCTACCGTACTTACATATAATGAACTGACCAAACAAGTTATTTCTTCATCATTTGGAGTATCTGTAACTAACGATACTGAAGTACTACCAGGAATCGTTTCTAGGAAGAAACAAATCGTTCCTGCCCTCAAACTCTAAATTATCAGTTGCTCATATAACCCCCACTTACCGAACTTGTAAGTGGGGGTTATAATATTTAAGTTAAGAACTAATTTATTAAAATCATGAATATATCCTCTAGTAAAACAACAATTCAAACTTCGGGACTAATACTGACATTTTTTCTTTTGTCATTTCTTGTCGTATTCGCCCAAGAAAACACTGAAGGTTCTGTTGTAGATTCAGTTGAAACTGAAGAAAGTACTTCGACAAGACCAGACCGAGAGATGATACAAAATAGACAAGACAATATCGAAACCAGACAAGAAGAAAGAGCGGAAGCGGTAGAAGAAAGACAAGAAGCTCGTACTGGGGCAATTGAAGAGAGACAAGCCACTCGAAATGAACGACAGATTGCCCTGACTGAAATAAGACAGCAACGAATACTTAATCTCTCTGCAAATTTAAGTAACCGAATGGAATCAGCCATCGAAAGACTATTTAATATAGTAGATAGACTAGAAGAGCGCATCGCCAAAATTAAGCAAACTGGTGTAAATACAGATTTAGCGGAAGCAAAACTTAGAGAAGCCGCACAATTATTAGCAGAAGCTAGGGCTCGTCTAGCAAATATTGATAATCTAGTCTTTAGCGCCACCACAGCGACCGAACCGAAATCAGAGTGGCAAGTTGTTCGTCAAATTTATATTGATTGCGGAAATATCATTAGAAGAAGTCATCAAGCCCTTAGAGATACCATCGCTTTACTTAAGTCGGCCATTGCCGACGCAGAGGGAAACAGAAATTCTGCACCCGAAAGTAATTCTAACCAATCTACTAGCACTCCAGTGGAATAGGAGCTTATTAACTAACTTCACATCATGAATAACGAACCAAACTTTGAAGGAGAAAAAATGAAAATGCCGACACAAAAAATTACTTCTGGCATTGATAACATTAATAAGTCACAAGATAAAGGTGGAGTAATTGCTGTACTAGCCATTCTTCTTGTCGCAATTCTAGCGGGTATTTTCTATTGGTACAAAACCAGCACACAAGTAATCGTAGTTGATGACACTCCCTTGAGACCAACTCTAGAAACAAATAAAGAACCAGAAACAACGACAGCCACCGCCCAAGTAGAAAGCTTTACCGTCATGAGTACTTCAGATGAACTAAACGCGATTGAGGCCGATGTCGAAAGTACAAATCTTGATTCGTTAGAAACCGAACTTCAACAAATCGAAATTGAACTTGAAACAGCAGTTGAATAGCTATTCAAAACTTTCATAATAATTAATACCGCTCAAACTTCGTTTGAGCGGTATTAATTTTATAAAGCAAAAGGCCGACGCGAACGCCGGCCCTTCCCACTTCCTGCGAATCAAGCTGACTTCACTCCGGAAAAACCATTCCGGAAGTTGGGATACCTTGAACAGAGAACGATTCGACATCGACGGGTACGTCGACTTCTTCCTCGTAGTAGATTTCCCATTTCGGCCCATAGCCGACAATCATCTTGCCGTTCAGTTGCGGAAACTCGGCCCGGAGAGCAATGTCGAAAACGTTCATGTAGTCGTAGTTGGTGTCTCCGACCAAGCCCGCGACCACCAATATGGCCTTGAGGTAATCAGGAACCACACCCACCACCACCGCACGAGCAGGGACAGAATCACCAAGCGGAGCCAAACTGTCGACCTGCCTTTGCGTCACCCGCTCCATACCGCCCTGCAAATCCGCGAAGAACTTTGCGTTCCAGATGTTAAATCTCATCACCATCTCCTTTCAAGCGCAAGTCATCTAATACTCACCACCACGGCAAGCATTCTGACTTCCCTTCAAAGCCTAACAAAAATCATTACCTTTGCAAGATATCTAAGAACTTCATTCTGGTTGCAATTATTAAATATATCCGTAAACTAGCGCATACTATGTCTACACATTCACATCATCATCACGATATTGATTTTAAAAAGGCTTTTACCGTTACAAAAGAAGAAAAATCACAGGTAAAGATTACTGGCGAAATTCCTTATGAGGAGCTACTACATGAGAGAGCTTCAGCTATCAAGGCACTTGGTCAAAGCCTAGAGCTAGATGGTTTCCGCAAAGGTCACATCCCAGAAGCTG
>JBGSVK010000084.1:0-3534 GCA_041752975.1 Minisyncoccia bacterium
GGGAATTGTTGGGGGATTAATAATACTCCTTATCGCCAACTGGGAAAATCCGAAGCGTCGCAAAAGTCACTCTTAGCAGAGGTTTGGTTTCACAACCCGCGTTGTACTTTCATCCTGTTCTTTTAATCAACTGGAGCATTCAATGAAGTTCAATTTCTATAAATTTTCTTTGGACGAATTAGTCTGGCGTATTGTATTTGGGGGAATATTGTGCAGTTTTGCGTATACATTGGGTTTTTTTATTATAGGTTACCTGTCAGCACCAATTGGGATATTGTTATTTCTAATTGAATACTTATCTTTTGGAGTAGTAGCTGAGTTTACTGGGCTATGTCTAGATCAATTAGGAAAATACGTTGTTTTGTTCGCTATTGGGTACACTCACTAATATTAGGTTACGGGTTTTGTTTTCTATACGCCTTTAACAGAAAAATGAACCAAGAAACAGCTGAGGAAGAAACTCGGAAGAAACTTCTCTATGAAGCTGAACTAGAAAATGAACTTATTCTCTACCAAAATCTACTGACAAGTCGAGCTCCTTGGCTAGTGAAATGAGTAGTTGTCCCTCAGTCGCCTAAAGGTGACTGAGGGACTCTTATATATAGGAATTCAAATTTACGCACCGGACGAGTGCCCAACTAAATCTATTTTGTTTTACAACCTGTTATAATTCTGTTAAGGTACAAAAAGAATAGTGTACTGTCACGCTAGAAAGGACCGAATTTTAGTAATTTTATTGAAGAATATGCCCCCATCACTAGCCATTGCGGTCGCAATGCTCGTGCTTGGTGCAGCCACTGGATACTATTTTAGATATCTCCATGCTCTCTCAAAGAAACGTTCGATTGAAATTGATATAAAGGAACGAGAGGTGGAAGCCGAAAAGAAGGCCATAGATATAATTGAAAAAGCTGAAGGAAAAGCTGCAGCAACCCTGCATGAAGCCAAGACCGAGAGTAAGAATTTAGAAGAGAAGCTATCGCAAAAAGAATCCCACCTCCTGAAAAGAGAGGAGCTTCTTGATGGTAGACAAATTGACTTGGATTCACAAAAAGAAATGGTCCAATCTAAAATCAATGAAGTAAAGTCAATCAAAACTCAATTAGATGAGAGGAAAAGTGAGATAGAAAAGAAACTTGAAGAAGTTGCTGGACTAACGGCCGAACAAGCACTTGCAAGATTAAATAGTAAAGTCGAAGTAGAGTATGCCGACGACCTAAGAGCTCGTTTAGAAAAACTTGACCGTAGTAATACTGAAGCCTTTGAAGCTAAAGCTCAAAACATTCTTTTAGCTGCCATTCATCGAGTAGGAAATAATATTCCTTCCAATGTTATGACCGCTCATGTCGAGATTCCAAGCGATGACTTAAAGGGTAAGGTAATTGGAAAAGAAGGAAGAAACGTTAGAGCTTTTGAAAGAGCGACGGGAGTAGACGTCTTAATTGATGAAACTCCTGGTTATATTGTTCTGTCTTCTTTTGATCCAATTCGCCGAGAAATCGCTCGAGTTGCCCTAGAAGCCCTACTAAAAGATGGTCGTATCCAACCAGCCAAGATTGAAGAAGCGGTGGAACTAGCTCGTAAAGAAGTTGCTAGCATTGTTCGCAAGATGGGTGAAAAAGCTGCTTATGATGCCAACGTGCCAAATCTTCATCCAGACCTTATTATGATTTTGGGTCGCCTACACTTCCGCACCAGTTATGGTCAAAATGTTCTTTGGCACTCTGTCGAGATGGCAAATATGGCAGCCATTATCGCAGAAGAAGTTGGGGCCGATGTAGCCGTCGCTAGAGCTGGTGCCTTGCTTCACGATATCGGTAAAACCGTTAGTCACGAAGTGGCTGGTACTCACGTTGAAATTGGTATTCGTATCTTAGAGAAGTATGGCGTTGATCAAAAAGTAATTCTCGCTATGCGTGCTCACCATGAAGAATATCCTTATGAAACACCAGAATCTATCATCGTCCAAGTAGCCGATGCTATTTCTGGAGGCAGACCAGGAGCACGTCGTGATTCAATTGAAAACTACATCAAGCGCTTAACTGACCTCGAAGCAATCGCTACTACACTAGAAGGAGTTGATAAAGCTTTTGCTATAGCAGCTGGTAGAGAGATTAGAGTCTTGGTAAATCCTGAATCACTAACAGACTTACAAAGTCACACTTTGGCACGCACTATTGCTACTACAATTGAAGCAAAGCTACGCTATCCAGGAGAAATTAAAGTCCACGTCATTCGTGAAACACGCGTCGTTAGTTACGCCAGATAACAAAAAATGCTAGACCAAAGGTCTAGCATTTTATGTTATGGGTAAAACCCTAAAAACATTAGACCATAATAATTATGAAATGGAAGACGTGGCAGCTCTTTAAGCTTGCTATATAATGTGCGTAAGCCATTTTAACGGCAAGGTGTCTGATCAAAATCACTCACCACATTTTTATCACTCTTAGACTATAAGTTTCTAAATCTATGAATAAAGCAGATATCATCAGTAAGGTGCATGAGGTACTAGGTTCAACTAAGGCCGATGCAGAACGAGCAGTAGACGCAGTGTTTGGAAGTATTGAAGCAGCAATGAAGGACGGAGATGCTGTATCAGTTGCAGGCTTTGGAATTTTCGAAGCTAAGATGCGAGCAAAGCGTGATGCTCGAAATCCTCGTACTGGAGAAACTGTTGTAGTTCCAGCCATGAGAGTACCAAAGTTCCGAGCTGCTAAGGCTCTAAAGGACGCCGTAAAATAAATCTAACTATAAAAACCGCCGCTTCATAAATGAAGCGGCGGTTTTTATTTTCTCAATATTTTTTTGAATCAGCTAAGTAATTATTTTTACACCTATCAACAAGCAACACAAAAATTCTTGTGTTATTATATTTGAGTAGCGGAGGTAATACGCTATGTGGAAATACAAAGCGTTCCTCGCTATTTCCCATCACAATTGGTAAAAGCCCTATCAGCCATGGGGCTTTTACTTTGCTTGAATATAGTGTGACCTGTGCTATAAAGAAGATTGCTTGTACAACTTCATGGAGTCAAACCCATGCATTCAGGAACTGTTCTACTGGTAGATAGAGACCGCAATTCTGTCTGTCCTTGGTGCAACCGTTCTTACAAGATCGAGTGCGATCCTGAGACCGGCGGATATCGCTTCCCTACCCACCACCCCCTGATCACTGGAATTGTTCAACCTGGACAGAACTGCGAAGGGAGTAATGCCCCTGTCACTGAGACGGAGCTGGCAAGGCTTGCTTCACTGCCCTGACAAACCCCTGTCGAGGCCAACCCGTCCCGCCAAGCGCGGGACGTTCCAATTTAGATTATTGCATAGACCTTTTATTTTAGCTGGCAATTTGCTACTATCGAGCACTAATTTGATTATTTATGTTTACAACCATCATCAACGACTGCAAAGACGACAACGCTCGTGGCCGACAAGAAAGTCGCATCGCCTCTCTTTTTGATACCGCCCTTTCATTTATCGGTGTTGAAAGTGACTTAGAAGCTAGTATGCAATTAATTGACGTCCTCGATG
>JBGSVK010000085.1:0-13386 GCA_041752975.1 Minisyncoccia bacterium
AGGGCAGTTTGATGTTGTTATGAGTCATCAAGCTGGGTACAACAATACCGTGGCTGTTTCAGGTACAGCACTTACGCCAGAACACGTTCATCTACTGGAAAGATTTTCTAATCGGGTAGTATTAGCGTTAGATTCTGACAAGGCGGGTATTGCTGCAGTAAAGCGCTCAGCCGATATTATGCTGAGACGTGGCCTAGACGTTAAAGTTGCCCTTTTGGTTGGAGGTAAAGACCCTGCAGATATTGTACTTAAGGATTCAAAAGAATATAAGCACCTAATCGGTAAGTCTGTCCATGTAATTGAGTTCTTGCTTGAAGTATTGCTATCTCAGAATCTGGATGAAAGAACTCTTAAGCTTAGAGCTCGTGAAGAAGTTTTACCTTATATTGTACTGCTACCAAACTATATTGATCAGGATCATTTTGAAGGCAAAGTTGCAGAAGCGCTTAAGACTACTAAAGAGGCAATTCACTATGAAGTAGAAAGATTGAGAGAGAGCAAAGGAAATTCTTCTTTACAGGAAGGAGTACAGTATCGACGAGTAAATCAAGAAGTGTCAGCTCCTGAGACTAAGCAAAGATACCAATCAGATTTAACATACTTGATTGGAGTACTACCATTATTCGAAATACGTGTGGCTGAAAAAATCTGGGAACAATTAACCTTAATAACCGGTGAATCTATTGAGTCATTGGAACAACAAATCATTCCTTCGGCCAGAGCCGAGGTGTTATTTAGGATGGAAGCTTTTCTGGACAAGAATCCTCGTCGAGTATTCGATGAAGAATTCATTCACAATCTGACGAAATTTAGAGATTTAGTTGCTAGAATTAGACTCAAGTCGGCACGTGAGGAGCAGGGGAGATTGGGAGATGAGTCTGATAGTGAAGCAAATCTAGCTTTGTTAAAAGTTATTGGTGAATTACAACAAGCTCGCCAACATCCTCCATATACAATGGAAATATTAAAATAAGTAGCAAAAAAGCCAATATTTTCAAGGCTGTACTGGACATTTTTCAAATTTTCTGTATAGTTGTAAAACTATGGCTACCAAAAAGGCCACAAAAAAAGCAGTTAAAAAAGCGGTCAAAACCGTTACTAAAAAAACTAAAAAACCAGTCGCTAAGAAAGCGATGGTTAAAACAAAATCAGTTGCTAAAAAGGTGGCAAAGAAGTCTTCTGCAAAAAAAGCAGAAAAGAAAATCGTTAAAAAAGCGGTCAAAACCGTTACTAAAAAAACTAAAAAACCAGTCGCTAAGAAAGCGTCTGTAAAATCGAAACCAGTTGTAAAGAAAGTTGAAGCCAAGAAGGTTGAGAAAAAGGTTGTAAAAAAGATTGAAAAGAAAGTAGCTCTAACCAAGAGTGAAAAAATTCTTGAAATGAAGGCGGCTGAGTTGATGAGACTAGGTCGTGAACGTGGTTATGTAACTTACGATGAACTACTCCGGTCTTTTCCTGAAATTGAAAAAGATATAGAGTTTCTAGATGTATTGTATGAACGATTCTCAATTGCTGGCGTCGATGTATTACAAAGCGGAGGTATGCTTGGCGATGATGCTAGTGTTGATATTATAGCTCAGAAGAATGCCTTTAAGCGCAGTGATAGCGGTTATGATTCAATTCAAATGTACTTACGTGAAATTGGTCAGTACCCACTACTAAATGCACAGGAAGAACGTGTTTTGGCAAAAAGAATTGTTGATGGCGATGAAGAGGCTCGTAATCTACTTGCTCGAGCAAACCTTCGTTTGGTAGTTTCGATTGCCAAGAAGTACGTAGGACGCTCACCAGACTTAACTCTTCTAGACTTAATTCAAGAAGGTAACTTGGGTCTTTTCAAGGCGGTAGATAAATTTGACTTCACTAAAGGCTTCAAGTTTTCAACTTATGCTACTTGGTGGATTAGACAAGCTATCACCCGTGCTCTAGCTGACCAGTCTCGTACAATTCGTATTCCAGTTCACATGGTTGAAACCATGGCCAAATACAAGCAAGTTTCTCGTCGACTTTCACAAGACCTAGGACGAGATCCGATGCCAGAAGAAATTGCGACTGAGATGGGAGTTGAGGTAGAAAAAATCTATCAGATTGAAAAGATTAGTCAGGATACAATTTCTCTAGAACTTCCAGTTGGTGATGATGATGATCGCTCAAGACTATCAGACTTTATCGCAGATGATAAAATTGTTTCTCCTGACCAAGAAGTAGCTCATAGTATTTTGACTGACCAGATTACCGAAATTCTCGACACTCTTTCAGAAAAGGAAAGAAAGATTCTTGAAATGCGTCACGGTTTACTTGATGGGACCTACCACACTCTAGAAGAAGTAGGAAAGGAATTTGGAGTGACCCGTGAGCGTATTCGCCAGATTGAAGCAAAGGCTTTGGAGAAGATTCGCCAGCATGAAAAGGCACGTAGACTAAAATCTTACTAAGTATGATTTTCTACAATAGATTCTCCCTCCGAGGTCGAATCTATTGTCTACGTTCATAAAGAAATTATACTCCTGAACAAGTTCAGTCATTAATTTCTACCAGCACGTAGACTGAAGTCTTACTAAGGCTATATTTAAATTAAAGAGCGACACCTCTAGGTACCGCTCTTTAATTTTATTCTTCGTCCTGAATGTTTAAGGCGTCAGCGATGATGTGCTTTACTCCTCGCCTGGATATGACCCCGATAGGCTTTGATTCACTATCTACGACTGGAATGTGTGTGCGGTGGTTTGCGATAGCAATAGCAGAAACTGACATTAAGGTATCTATTGTTTCAACCGGAGTTAAGTCGGTTGTCATGAATTCTTTTATTTGCTTGTCTTTAGCATCAATTACTGCTTGAGTAAACATTTCTGATTCACCGAAATGAGAAGCAATACTATCTCCATCTAGATATTCGGGTACAATAGCATCAAGTAAGTCAGATATACCAATTACCCCAACCAATACACCTTGGTTGTCTACGACAAGCAGGGAATTGGTCTGTTTTTTTACCATGGTTGAGATAGCTTCTTCGAAAGTAGCATCTTCTACAATAGTGATGGCTGGCTTTGTGATATCTGGTATTTCCATATTTTGTATAATACTACTTTGAATATATTTGTATAGGGTTGAGAATCAAATAGCCTTTAAGAACTTGAATTAAGTTCTTCTTTTAGGGTTATGTAGAGTTTAGGAGTTATAAGTTGTCTTTCGTAGAGTTCAGTTAATGCATTCTCTTCAATTTTATGTACCCCATAGGTTGCTAATTCGTGCGATAGCTTTTTGTACCTTTCAGGGTATGCAGTAGCCACGTCATTCATTTTCTTCTCTGATTGAGTTCTAAAGTTTGTATATAGTTCTAGTACGTGGGAGAGCGCTTCAGCATTAAAGATGTGTTCAGCACTAGATTTATCTATGGCCTGTAGCTCCTTGAGTACTTTTCTAGAAATAATTGTCTGGGCTCGATAATACATGTATAAATTATCAATTTTGGTTTCTTCGCTATCGGGTTTAACAAAGTTTCTAAGGCCTTTGGCAAGGACTTCAAAAATGTCTTTTCCGTCTGTGTGAATAGACATATTTGGAGCAAGGTTTCCTTTTTCGACGGCTTCAAGCTGAAGTTGAAGCTTGCCAGTCAGTCTTCTGTAGACAGGTTCAGTTACTTCGTTGTGATGGTAAAGTTCTTTTAGGTGCTTGGTCTCGATTCCAATAGCGTACATTCTCAGAACTCGCAGAGAAAGGGCTTTTGTTGCTTCGGACTCTAGACCTTTGTAGGCTTCAATATACTTTGCTTCATGATTATTACAAAGCTCGTTAGCTACAGCTGTATCTACATAACCTCGCTGTTCATAAAGGCGAATTCTTTCCTTGACTTCGTGATGTATAAAAGCTCGAGCTTCCTGTGCTTCAACTTTTTCTATATCAGTAAGTTCATCAAGTTTTAGTCGACGCATGAATGATTGAATGGTTGTTGCCTTTAGGAACAGAGTAGCAAAAATACAACCAACTGTTAGCGAAAGCAAAAATTCCTTTGGTGAAATCGACAAATTCCAGCCACCAAAACTAAGTTCATCAGGAATAAGTAGAACCATTGTTACAGCTAAGGCTCCTCTTAGCGAACCCCAAGACAACAGATGTTGCCATGACATAGGAATTTTGGCATGTTTGGTCACCACGTTAAAGACACTAACAACTGGATAAATTGATATCGCTCTAGCGACGGCAACTAATAGAATTGTTAGCACAACGACCCAAATCATCATGGGTTCCAATGTGGGTACGTTAACAAATAGAATACCAATCAAAATAAAGATTAATGAGTTTGACATGAATGCCAATTGCCCCCAAAGATTTTCTACGAATTCTTCAGCACGAGGATGAATTTTGCTTCGTCCATAATTACCCATTAATAAAGCCGCAACCGTAGTGGCAATAATTGGTGATAGCGGTAAATGAAAATCACCAATTTTTAGATGGTGAGATAATATTTCAGCTAGAATAAAAGTGACATGTGCTAGCACGATGGTGAGAGTAATGCTAGCGATTTCATTTTCACGCGCAATTCCAACTAATTTTGCGAAAATTCCTCCTACAATGATACCGAAGATAATTCCTCCAATCATCATTGAAGTAAAACTAACTAGTCCTTCCAAAATAGTGTCAAAACCATTGTAGCCAAAACGAGCAACTTCAAGTAGTACAAGGAATAGCGCTACAGCTGTAGCGTCATTAAAAAGACTTTCGCCTTCAAAAATAAGGGATAGTCTTCGAGGTGCACCGTATTCTTTAAATAAAGCCAAGACCGCTACTGGGTCAGTAGCTGAAATAAGTGCTCCAAATAATAGTGTGACAATAAACGGAACGGTAAAGCCCAAGAAAGCCAGTAGATAATATAGACCGGCTCCAATTACGAGTGTTGATACAATTAAGCCAACAACAGACAAAATAAAAATAATTGAAGCGTCTTCAACCATTCTTCTAACATTAATATTGTAGGCTGATTCAAAAATCAGGGTTGGTAGGAGGAGATAAAAAAGCAGTTCAGGTGTAAGGGTAAATTCACTGAAGAAGTGAAAAGTGGGTATTTGGGCTAGGAGGCCAAGAATTAGACCGATAATAACCAAGAATACTGTATGAGGTAGTCGCACTCGCTTTGCCCAAAAAATAGCAAGACTAGAGATGCCTAACATGGCAAAAATTGCGAGAGTTGTTTCAGCTGTAAGCATAAAATAATGGCTTTATTAAATGGTAGGTTGCTACTATACTCCTGCATTAGCTGACTAGCAAGTGTATAAAGTGTATACTGAAAATTAATGAACAGGTCCCCAAATACAGATATTTTTATTGGAGCACTTAACAAACTCAATTCTGCACAGAGAGAAGCTGTTGAAAGTATTGATGGTCCGGTGATGGTTATTGCTGGCCCGGGTACTGGTAAGACCCAGATATTAACCCTAAGAATCGCCAATATCCTACTCAAGACTGATACTGCACCTAATAGTATCTTGGCCCTTACTTTTACGGAATCTGGTGCCAAAGCCATGAGGGAAAGATTGCGTAAATATATTGGTCAGACAGCTTACTTGATACCTATTTTTACTTTTCATGGTTTTGCTCAGAAATTAATTTCAGAATATCCAGACGCATATAGCCGGGTTATTGGCGGACGTCCAATTAATGATTTAGAAAAAATTAATCTATTGGAGTCAATTTTAAATTGTGAAGAAATAAAAGTTCTTCGACCAATGGGTAATCCTACTTACTATGTAACTCACATCATAAGAATTATTGGGAAACTAAAGCAAGAATATATTACTCCAGATACTTTATTGACGATTATTAATCAGCAACAGAAAGAGCTAGAGGGTATTGAAAAAATTCACACCAAGGGCGCTCATAAAGGCAAGGTTCGTGGTGAATATACAAAAAAGGAACAGGGTATAGCTAAAAATCTTGAACTACTTTTCGTCTACCGACGTTATGAGGCATTGATGATGTCTCATAACTTTTATGACTTTGAAGACATGATTGTTGAGACAGTGATGGCACTTTCAACTAACGAAAACATATTGCGAGACTTACAGGAAAATTATCAGTATATATTGGCCGATGAACATCAAGACGTGAACGGTTCTCAAAATAAAATTTTGGAGTTACTAGCCTCTTTTCATGATTCACCAAATATTTTTGCGGTTGGTGATGAAAAGCAAGCTATTTTTCGTTTCCAAGGGGCTTCTCTAGAGAATTTTTTGTATTTTACTTCCCAATATAAGGGAACCAAGGTTATTAGTTTAACCGAAAACTATCGTTCAGGTCAGCAAATTTTGGATACTGCCCACAGTCTGGTAGTGGTAGAAGACGGTCCTTTAAAGGAATTACGAATCCCTTTGACGACACAACCTGATACTGTCTCAAAGGTAGAGAGGAGAGAATTTGCTCATCAAGCAGTCGAAGATACATGGCTGGTTGAAAGTATTAAGGAGCAGGTTTCTAATGGAATTCCAGCTAATGAGATTGCGGTTATAGTTCGAACAAACCGAGAGGTAGAGAGTTTGGCGGCCCTATTACGTAAGTCCGGATTAGCAGTAACAGCTTCGGCTGAGGGTGACATCTTGCTTCATCCTATTACACATGCTGTATTAGGATTAATTAATGCTGTAATTACTGACAAGAGTGAAACGGCTCTTTTCTCGGTACTCCATGGTACTTATTGGGGAATAGATGCGAATGATTTGCTCAAGATACTTTCTGCTCAGTCGTACGATAAAATTATTTGGCAAATAATGTCAGACGAAGATTTACTGAAGGAGTTAAGTGTAGGTAATATTGGTGCCGTTACTAATGTAGTTAGAGTTATTGATGAAGCAAGAAATCGTGAGGTACATGAAGCACCACACCGAGTACTTGAGTTTCTACTTCAAGAAAGTGGTTTTCTTAAGCACTTAATTAAGTATGATGCTTTTGAAGGAACTAGAGTAGTTCGTCGGCTTTATGATGAGATAGAGTCTATGGTATCAAGAGATGGTGTTGGTACTTTGCGCGAAGTAAGTTTGGCATTTACGACAAGAATTAATTACGGATTACCACTAAATGCGCCTTATATTGTGACAAACAACGAATCAGTTCAAGTAATGACTGCACACAAGTCAAAAGGCCTTGAATTTGAAGTGGTATTCATTCCTCACCTAACAGACAGTGCATGGAGTGGTGCCAACAAAAAGACCTACTTCGATATTCCGCTAAAAGTAGGGGAAAATGAAAATCATCATGAATATATTGAAGACGAAAGACGTCTACTTTATGTAGCTATGACAAGAGCAAAAAGTTGTTTATGCCTGTCGTCGTCTGGTACTAATTCTGAAGGTAAAGAGCTGATTCCGGCTCGACTGATAGAGGATATGGACACTTCGCTTATAGAGATTTGTGATACCAGCGAACAAGATAAAACTTTTGACCCAACTGCAAACATCTCAAGTTCTGATCGGGGAGTGATTATCGATTCCAAGGTCCTATTGGAGTTATTGGCTGAAAGGGGATTTTCTGCCACTTCATTAAATAACTATTTACGTAGCCCATGGGATTATTTTTACAGAAATATGCTACGGATTCCTGAGGTTCAGGCAGTTCATATGCAGTTTGGTACAGCCGTTCACAATACACTAGAGTATGTAACTAGACATCATAATCAAAGCGGAGGCTCTTTACCCCCTGATTCAGAGATAAAGAAAAAATTAGAACAAGAACTAAATCGGTTACCGGTAAATACCCAAGAATATGTGAGACTATTAGAAAAAGGCTTAAAGACTCTTTTCTTATATATCCCTCATTTAGTAAAACAGTTACCAAAAGAAACAAAAGCAGAAATGAAGTTGCGAGTCTTGCTTCCGACTGGACTACCAGAATTACCAGAAGTTATTTTGACTGGAAAATTAGATCGTATTGATATAGGCGAAGATGGAAAAGCTTATCGAGTAGTCGACTATAAAACCGGTAAGCCTAAGTCTAGAAATGTTATTGAGGGAAATACCAAGGATTCTGATGGTGGATATAAACGACAGTTAGTGTTTTATGCTTTGCTACTTTCACTACACGATGATGAAAGATATGCTTGTAAGGAAGGGGTACTTTCTTTTGTTGAGGCAGATAGCAAGGGAGTAATAAAAGAAGAAGCTTTTACAATTACAACTGAAGAAATTGAAGAGCTTAAGCAAACAATTATCAAAGTTACTAAGGAAATAATTCAAGGTCAATTTTTGAATACCAGATGTGATCCAGAAACTTCGGATTATTGTGATTTGGTTGAACAGTTTATTAAATAAAGAAAACCCTAGCCATTTATGGCTAGGGTTTTCTTTATTTAGGTCTGGTTAATTTGTCTGTGTGGCTGGAGCTGGGGTTTTTCCGTCTAGTTGACCAATCAGATTTTCAACTATTTGTTTAACAACTTCGTATGGTTGAGCACCTTCTATTGGGGCTTTTTGATTACCGACTAATACAAATGAGTTAGGTGTTCCTTGGATTCCTGCACCTACACCATCGCTGTAACTCGCCTCAACAGCGGACTTCATTTTGCCAGTTTCTAAACAAGACATAAATTCTTCTTTTTTTACACCTGCAGATACAGCATATTCAGGAAGCTTACTGATGTTTGTTGCTTCATTAATACTTCTTTCTTGAAATACTAAGTCACTGAATTTCCAAAAGGCTTCATTACCACCAATATCACCTACGCATAAAGCAGCTTCAGAGATTCGTGGAGCATTAGGATGTAGTTGGGCAATAGGGAATTGTCTGTATACCCAGGCAATTTTTCCATCGACTCCATACTCGTTCATGATTTGATTCATAGTGGCATGGAAAGACTTACAGTATGGGCAGTCATAGTCAGAGTATTCAACAATCAAAATTGGAGCATTTGGATTACCTCTAATATAGTCTGTCCCATCTACAGGTCTAATTGCTTGAGTTGGGCTGTTATTATCTGCTTGGGTTACGTTTGTGTTGGTCGGGACTTCCTTTGAAGTAGCTCCTCCCATACCACTAAAATAAATTGCTAAAGCTATTAAACCGAAGCCAAAAACAATAGCGACAGGGATTGCAACAGAAGAATTATTAGATGTTGGTTCCATAATATAATTTTGATTAATATGAGTGAATTATAGCATGTTTGGTTATTTATGATGATATACTATTCACTATAAGTATGGATACCTTAACGATTGTTATTCTCGGCCTGGTTCAGGGAGTTACCGAATTTGTCCCGATTTCATCAAGTGCCCACTTACTGTTAATTGGGGATTTTTTAACTATAGATGAAGCTAACTCTTTAGCTTTTTATGCCGTCCTACATATTGCTACCACGGCCGCAATTATTTTGTATTTCCGTAATGATATTTGGGTGCTGGTACAGACTTCTATTAGAAAATTGGGAAGGTTACCTGTAAACGAAAAAGATTTAACTTTACTTTATGCTTTGCTTGTCGGTACTGTGCCGGCGGTAATAATTGGCTTATTATTTGAGGAAATAATTACTGCCTACCTGTATTTCCCCAAAGTTATTGCAGGTTTCTTGTTCATTAGTTCATTTTTGTTTATGTATGCAGAGTGGAAATATTACACAAGACCACCTCATGGAAATTTAAATACTAGACGTGCTTTTTGGATAGGTTGTTTTCAAGCTTTAGCATTATTGCCAGGTTTTTCTAGATCTGGTTCGACTTTGGCAGGAGGTATGCTTCTCGGTCTAACCAGAGTTGAGTCTGCCCGCTTCTCTTTTTTACTGGCGATACCTATTACTCTAGGAGTGGGATTTAAGATGTTGCTTGAATTAATTACTACAAACGGTAGTGTAGATTGGATACAGATAGGAATTGGCGCAACCGTCAGTTTTATTACTGCTTTGATAGTAATTCACTATTTCTTAGGCTTTATTAGAAGATATACTTTGTGGCCATTTATTTGGTATAAGATTATCTTGTCTATAGTCGTTGTCTATGTAGTGGTCTACGTTTAATCAAAATTGTAGGGAATGCGTCACTATACTTTCTTGCTTAATTATCCAGTCGCTAGTATCAAGAGGAACTTCTCGCTTTCGAGAACCGTCCTTAAACTTAATATGACCATTCTTTAAGGCGTAATCAAAAACTTTTTTAGTCACTTTTACATCTTGTTCGCAATATTTCTTTAGTTCATCAATTTTTCCCTCACGCCACCAACGAACAGCCTGTAGTCCGTTTCCTGACTTTTTGGCTCCAACTGTCGCTTCAGCCACACTATCTAGTCTAAGTCTTCGTCCTAAAGATTTTCTAATTTCTTCAAGTAAATCTATACTTTTGATATGTAGTAAATCACCAGGATAATATTTGTTTAAAATCGGTATATCAAAATGATTACTATTGTATCCCACTAAAGCATCAGCTTTTTCTATAATTGGCCAAGCTTTTGCTAATTCGTCTACAGATACCGTGGTATACGTTTCAGTCTCGCTGTCATAAAAAGTACCAACAGAAATATCAAGGTCGGCTGGATTATTGCTTCCGACATCTTGAAAAATATTTTGGGTTTCTAGGTCAAAAATTACGTAGCGCATTGTTAGCTATTGGCTATTAGGAAAGTAAGAATATTCTCCAATACGTCTTTTTCTTCTGTTCCTAAAGCTAGATTTTTGAGAGTGTATTGACCAGTAGCTAATTCATCGGTACCAACAACAATGGTGTAATTTACTCCACGTTCTGCAGCATCAGCAATCTTTTTCCCAATCTTTTTTGTTCCAATGTCTACTGTTGCGGAAACATCTCTAACTCTAATCATTTGAGCAATTTTCTCGGCATCGAGATTTAGTTTTGCATCAGTTGGTATTACTACTAGTGTTGGTGCTGTGGTGCGAATATTATTCGGTAAAAGTTTATGTGTCTCTAAAAAGTCTCGCATTGTAACGTCTCCCATGCCGAACCCAACCCCCGATATTGTTTCATCGCTAAACATGTTAGTAAGATTGTCGTACCTTCCGCCACCGATTAGTGAACGGTTATTTTCACCTGAAATATCAAATATCTCGAAAATCATACCGGTGTAGTAATCAAATCCTCGGGCAAGTGTATAGTCAATTTTTACGTTTTCTATACCTAAAGAACTAAGTGCGTTTACTAATTCGTTGTCTTTTGTTTCAGCAGTTGAGCCAATTTTGTTATAAATTTCTAGAGCAGTATCTTTGTTGGTTATTGATTCGAGCTCAAAGAGATATTCTTCAGCAGTAATTTTATAAAAACGGTCATTCAACCGGGTGATTCTTGTTTGAGTTTCTTTATCTCTAATTCCAAAAGATTCATATATTTCAACCATTTCTCTGCGGTTATTTACTCTGATTTCAAACATTTCTGGAGTAGCACCAAAATCAAGCAAGACTTGATTTGCTAATGAGATAATCTCTGCATCAGCGGTAAAATCGTCGGCGCCAAAAATATCGCAATTTAATTGCCAGTGTTCACGAAGTCTGCCACGTTGAGGTCTTTCATAGCGAAAAAGATTGGGTATAGAATACCAGCGCAGAGGAAACTTTAAATCTCTTCTTTTACCCGCTACCATTCTAGCTACAGTTGGGGTCATTTCCGGTCTCAAAGTAACTTCTCTCTCGCCTCTGTCAATAAAAGTGTAGGTTTGTTCGTTGACCATTTCTTCATTAACAGCTCCTTTATTTTTATACATTTCAGACGGTTCCAAAATTGAGGCATCATATCTCTCAAAGCCAAATAACTCAGCAGTCTTTGACCAGGTGTCAAAAATATAGCGTTGAATCGCCATATCCTCTGGGTAGAAGTCACGGACGCCTTTATATGCATCTGTAGATAGATTACCTTTATTCATAAGATGATTGTAGTTTAGCTATCGTGGCAATGCAAGTATTACTTATTAATCAATTATGGCCTGAGCAACAGCACCCTGTAATGATTTAAGTCTAGTATCTGTCGCTTTCTGAATAAGTGACTGTAATTCTCTAGGCTCAGGAAGACCGGTCGTCATAAAGTTACTTTCTGCTGCGCTAGCGGTTTGGGCCCGCAAGGTACCAAAATTTAAAAATGTTGGGATAATGCCATTAATTGAAACTTTGATATCCTGCAATCTTTCTAGTCTAAAACTACTAACTTTGCGATTGAAGAAGTGAATTTGATCAATAACAATAATTCGACGATCGGTGATTATCCAAAGGTCTAAATAGTAGTGAGTCCAAATCATAAACGACATCATGGTTGTAAAAAGTAACCAGAGCGAAATTCCATACAGAACAATTGGTAGATGTGTTTCAAGATGGAAGTTTATAGGTAGTAAATCTGGTAGAACAGCAATTATTAATCCTAAAAAAAGTGGCATTATAGAAAAAAACAAAGTACCGATTAGTTCGATGGTTATCACGAACCAATGTCTGCGCACAACTTTGAGTACTGCTTCGTTTGGTTCAAGTTCAATCTTTTCAAACAACATATAAATATTAGATTATTAGGGTGGTTATTCCTAATACGGCCATAATCGGTAATGTTATTACAAAATAAAGTATTAACGTTGTCTTTGTAACAGCGTCGTTAATACTATACTCATTCCAGTGAAAATAAAGAATGGTGGTAAATATTATGTACATGGCGGCCGCTCCGTAAAAGCCAAGGGTAATAACTGTATGAAGTGGTATCGAGCCTGTGGCTTCAAGGATGTTAGGCATAGCAGTATTATTGTAGCACTAGTTTTGTAAAACGCTCCAATTGGTACTGGTCATTATATATAGTTGCTGTAAATCGAGGCGAGGATAATTTGTTAATTTCCAACGTATGTTCTGGTTCGTGTTCTAACCAAAGTTGGCCATTAATATTTAAGTGAACAGGGGAGTCCTCAATTATTTTTTGGATAATTTCCAGACCTTTAATTCCGCCATAGAGAGCTAAAGCTGGCTCAAATTTTTTAACCGAAACTTCTGCTCGGTTTAATATCGGATCTATGTAAGGTGGATTGGATACTATATAGTCATACTTTGGTAAGCCTTCATTAGTACTAATATTAAAGAGATTTCCTTGAAAAATTCGATAGTGGTCAGGGTTAATATTATTTTCCAGACAATTCTTATTGATAGTCTCTATATGCGATTTATCAATTTCGATGAAATCAATTTTTATATCTTGAAAAATCTTTGCAATGGCTACTCCAATACAACCACTGCCTGCACATAGGTCCAACACCCTTAGTTCACTAGTAGGTTTTTTAGATTTTGAAATTTCAGCAATTACTTTTTCAACCAAAAATTCCGTTTCCACTCTAGGGATTAATGGTTTTGAATCTAGATGAATTGTTGCATTCAAGAAGGGGATTGAGCCGATAATATAAGCCAGTGGTTCACCAGCTTCAAGTCTGGCAATATCGTCAAAA
>JBGSVK010000086.1:0-10388 GCA_041752975.1 Minisyncoccia bacterium
TCACGCTCAGACCATCGTGCTTGAGTTTATTGATAATTTCATCTTTGATTTCTTTTGCGATTCTAAATCCTTGCTTTGCCATAGTGTGTTTCTAAATGATAATACTTTAGAAACGGTGTGCAAGGAAAGGGGTACCTTTCAGTTCCAATTCGTACTACTCAGGGTCACAATACAAGACTTCTTCCCTAGTAAGTGGTCAGAACGATTAAGAGAACTAAAGATTACTACAGAGAGACTAAGACAAAATTACATATCTATTTTTTCTATGGCAACATTTCGAACATATACCCAACCATCACCCACAATTGTGTCTTTTCGGTAACTACCAATTTTGAAATAGTGTTGGTAATCATTAAGCATATTTGGTCCAGAAAACGAAGCAATTTTTTCTCCATTTAAGTACAGGTCTGCCCAGCCATCATTTCCCTGCGACCACTTAATATTAAGTTCAAATGAATGCCAAACTCCTTTAGTAAAGGGTACAACGATTGGAGTTTTTTGATTAGAAGGCACTCCATAACTAAAGGAGAGGGAGTCTTTATTGTTAAATTTACCAAAGCCTAAAATTACTGGTGGACTGTTTGCTGGAAAGTTATCCCACGTCTCTCCTTTGTTTATATTTGGCTGATCATGCCATTGTCCAATAATCCACCATTTTCCATTAGGATCATCTTCATCGTAGGCATAATAAAGGTCTTCATCAATTTTATATTCCCAAGAATATCGTAAGGTATCTCCAGGAAGGAAGGGAAAATCTACAGAAACTTCGGCTCTGACCAGTCCATTAACCAACTCCTCATTTGATGTACGAAGTGACAAAGCAGGGCCGGACTCTTCTTCAACAACACGCAAATAATTAAGTGAGGGTATTTCTAAATTTGAGTATGATAAAAGCTCATCTGAAACAACTGATTCGAGGAAGTATAAACGCAGTTCTTCATTTCTTTGCTTAGATTTCTCTTTATAAAATGAAATAGCTACTAATACTACTGAAAGCAAAACAACGCCAATAACTATTTTATTTAACATGCACTTTAACTAGTTTGTTAAAAGATATAGCTTAAAATTATGTTTCATAATTATACTATATAGCAAAATATTAATTTATAAATGTGTATCAAAGAGAAAAAATTTAACTACAAGCTTGTACAAACACTTCCCCACAATCCCTTTTCTTCTGTTTTAGCTTTTCTTTGTGCTTCAATGAAAGTGTCTTTTTGGGCGACATCTGGTGGAACAGTGAAGACACTAGCATAACCTTCTTCGACTAAAGTTTGGTTGATAAATTTGTCACCAACAAAGACATAGCGAAGCAGTCTTCCATACTTGTCGGTTTCACTGACATCTTTTTCTAGCCTAACCCATTTATTCTCCACCAAAGCTTGATTACGAGCAGTAGCTTCCAAAGCAAAACATTCTGCTGGTTTATCTTCTAATTGACTCTCGGGAGTATCTATTCCAATATAACGTACCCGTTTTGTTTGACCATTAATCTCAACATCAATTGTATCTCCATCAACGACTTTAGTTACTCTATACAAATTATTCTTTGCAGCACTTTCTTCTAAAGGTAATCGAATCAGTTTCGAAAAGTCTTGACTGCCTTTGTAAAGCTCTGCTCTTTCATTTACTTTGTATATTACTCTGGCTTCTTCTATCGAAATATCCTGTGCAATAAAACCTAATTCTTTTGCTAAAGCGTCAGATTCTTCAGGGAGAAGGAGTCTGAGGTCCCAACTAATATCTTTTTGGAAAACATCATTGATATGCTTAACGATATTGGTAGTGCAATTATTAGTGAGGGTATTATAGAATTCGGGCTTACCCTTGAGCTCGTTGGCTCTATTAAGCATAGATTTAAAAAGCAATATTCCCTGCTCTCTATTGGCTACTGTTGGGTAGATATAAACAGCATGCTGACGATGATTAGCACGTAAATTTACTACATCTCGCTCATCGGCAACCACATACATCACTTCGTATTGACGGAGCAGGCCTTTTAGTGGGGAGAATGATTCACCAATCTCCTTTCTAATTTCAATTGAAACTGCTACTTGATTACCATCTTCAAAAGCAAACGAGAGAAAAGTATGTGCGGCACCAATGCTTCCAAACGGTTCAACTATATAATCTACCCGCTCTAGCTTATTTAAATCGACTTCCAAATCATAATATTCAATTTCATAGCTAGTGGTACTGCTGTATTTAAAATTTCTGACATTACTCAACAAAACTTTGTTATCTTCTATAAATTCTGCACTTGGTAAAACCACTTGATCAGGAGACCAATTTCGATTGAGTTGGGGTTCAAATAAAGAATAAAAGCCAATAATACAAACCACGAGAACTAGACCAAGAATAGTTATTTTGCGCATATTGGATTAAGTATAGCAAAAGGCCGAAGCAAAGCTTCGGCCTTTTGCTATACATTTAGACGACTTTCTTCTTTTCTTCTTTCTTGAGTAATTTAATATCAGCCAGTAGTTCTAGGGCATGACTTGCCGGATCTACCTGCTCATAGACTTTAGCTATCTTACCTTCTGGATTAACAATGTAGGTAATTCTATTTGTACCCCGAACAATTTTTCCGTACATACTCTTTTCTACAAACGCTCCATACTTAGTCATCATCTCCATCGTTGGGTCAGAGAGTAGAGTAAATGGTAGCTGGTATTTCTCGGCAAACTTTTTATGTGACTTGGGTGTATCTTTACTAACACCAAAAACTACTACTCCTTGTCTCTTAAAATCTTTGTAGATATCAGAAATAGCACAAGCTTCCTTGGTGCAACCTGGAGTATCGTCCTTTGGGTAAAAATATATTAGTGTCCATTTACCAAGACAATCTTTCAATGCTTGTACTTTTTCATCCTGATCGAGTAATTTGAAAAGCGGAGCTTTCCTTCCAACCTTAAGCATAAAATTAAACTAAATTACTAATTCGTTCAATTATAACATCAACCGATATTTACAAACAAAAAGGTCAAAGCTCTGCTTTGACCTTTTTGTATTTTGAATATTGAAACCTACATCATTCCTCCCCAAAAATTTCCGACAGTAAAAGCAAAACAAAGTGTCACTGCCCAGACCACGAGTTGATTGGTTGATAATCTTTTCATAAATTTTATAGCAAAAATATTAAATGACCTCTTTTTTATTATATCACCGATAAATAATCAGTCTCTGACCAGATATGAACAGTTTTGCCAACTATCAATAGCTAATTTTATTGTTATAATAAGCCCTCAATTTGAATATGTTAAAACTAATTTCTATTAATATTGAGACAAATAAGCATTACGATAGAATATTACCCTTTTTCCAAAGGGAGAACCCTGATGTTGTTTGTCTGCAAGAAGCACCGGAATCATTTGCGAACGAATTACAAAGACTTGGTTTTGAAACTTTTTTTACACCAATGTGTATAGATAAAGATCCGACTAGTGACGAACTAACTACTATTGGCTTGATAATGGCCTCAAAATTTCCATTTGAAAGTAAGGCGATTTATTATCATAAACCAACAGATGAAATAGTCTTATTTGATAGAAGTGATTTCCATAACACAGTTTCAGATGCCTACATTTTTTCTAGTATCAAGACACAAGAAGGAATATATAACATCGCCACTACTCACCCACTAAAAACCAAAGACGGAGCAGAAGATGATTTTCAAATAGGCATAATAAATGTCATGTTGGAGAAACTAGCTCTCGAAGAGTCTCATATTATTTGTGGAGATTTTAATATTCCGCGTGGCTACAATTCAAACTACAATCTAATTGCAGCCAAGTATAAAGACTGTATCCCTGAGACATACAAGTCTAGTCTAGACAAAGATTTACACGTAAAGGGACACAATGAACCAAACGGGCCAATTACAGACGTCTATATGGTTGACTACATCTTTACCCAACCTCCCTACCGAGCAGAACACGTTCGCCTAGAGTTTGGACTCAGCGACCATGCTGGAATAGTTGCAGAAATAAACAAGACCGACTAGTCTCTACTCAACCGTCACACTCTTGGCCAAGTTTCTTGGCCTATCGACATTTAGACCCTTCTCAACTCCAACGTAATAAGCAAATAACTGCAGAGGAATTACCGAAATAATTGGTTGTAGTAGTGGATGTACTTTTGGCATATAAAGCACATCATCTGCTACAGAAGAAACATGTAAGTCTCCTTCTGTCGCCAAAGCGATAACGGGTGCACTGCGAGCTTTTATCTCTTCAATATTTGATATCATTTTTTCATAAACCTCATCCTTGGGAGCTAGGGCAAAGACTGGGAAATTTTTGTCTAGCATGGCTATCGGACCATGTTTCAATTCCCCACCAGCATAGGCTTCGGCATGAATATAAGTTACCTCCTTTAATTTTAAGGCCCCTTCATACGCAATGGGTGAATGAAAAGTTCTACCAATATACATAAAGTCTCGGTAGTGAGCATACTTCTTGGCTACCTTGGCTATATTTTCACTAGTTGCTAAAACTTTTTTAATAGTCTCTGGAAGTTTATGTAGCGCTTTGGCAATTTCAATTCCTTCAGCTTGAGTCATTCCTCTTTCACGTCCCAAGAAAAGTGTCAGTAAAGCAAAAGCAGTTAATTGAGACAAGAAAGCTTTAGTAGAAGCTACCGCAACTTCGGGACCAGCGTGATTATAGATACCAGCATCAACCTCTCTAGAAATTGCTGAACCAACCACATTGACCATACCGATAGAAGTCAGTCCTAATCCTTTAGCTTTCTCTAGCGAAGCTCTGGTGTCGGCAGTTTCTCCAGACTGACTAACAAACATTGCCAGAGCTCTTTTGTCAGGATACGCTTTCTTGTACCTATATTCGCTTCCGAGTTCAACCTCCACTGGCAAGCGAGCGTACTCTTCGAGCATATACCTACCAACCAAACCAGCATAATAAGCAGAGCCACAGCCAACAATATGCAATCTTTGAATATTTTTTAAACGATGGGTAATTGCTTCAAGTCCACCAAGTTTTGCTTCACCTGTATCAAGCTTGAGTCGACCACGTAAAGTATTTTCAATCACCTCTGGCGCCTCAAAGATTTCTTTGAGCATAAAATGCTCGAAACCATTCTTCTGAACTGCTTCATGACTCCATTCAATTTTTTCTGATTTCTTATCCTTTCTTATTCCTTCGATAGTAGTAATTTCGTAAGAATCTTTCTTTACCACTGCCACCTCCCCATCATCAAGATAAACAACGTTCTTTGTATGTACAAGCAAGGCCGAAGGATCTGAGGAAATAAAGTTACAGTCTTTTCCTACACCTAAGACAATCGGACTACCCATTCTAGCTACCACAATCTTTTCTGGTTCAGTTTCGCTCATGACGGCCAAACCATATGTTCCTCGCACAGCTTTCAAGGCTAGCTTTGTCGCTTGCAACAAATCACCACTATAGAAAGAACCTATCAGTTTTATTAGAACCTCAGTATCAGTATCGGAATAAAATTTAATCCCCTGCACAACCAAACCCTCTTTTAGTTCGCGAAAATTTTCAATAATTCCATTATGGACCAACCACAGCTGACCACTCATATCATGATGAGGATGAGCATTTTTTTCGTTTGGAACACCGTGAGTTGCCCACCGTGTATGAGCAATACCTGAATTACCATTAATATCTTTTGTTAGTTTTTTCTCCAAATTAACTATCTGCCCAGCTGACTTTACTGCCCCATAGCCTGGAACAAAAATTCCCGCTGAATCGTAACCTCGATATTCTAGTGTTCGTATACCTTCAATCAAAATAGGTACTACGTTTTCATTTCCTACATAGCCAAATATTCCACACATATACACTATATTACTCCGTTTTTTGTAAATTAGTTACTTGGTATTTATGCAGTACTTAAAATATGCTATTATCATCCCACCCAAATAATAATTGTCCGGTTAGCTCAGCTGGTAGAGCGCTACATTGACATTGTAGAGGCCACAGGTTCAAGTCCTGTATCGGACACTAGAGTAAGTAAAATACCTATCCTTAAAAAGGATAGGTATTTTACTTAGGAAGCAAACTGCTTTGCTTCCGTACTCTCGTGTCGACCGCAGGCATATTTTCTGCTCCTTACTAGAGCAGAAAAAGCCGAGGTGGGGTCGCAAGTGCTTACTAGAATTAGAGCGTAGCGAATAATTATAGTTAGCAACTTGGACCACAGTGTCCGATAAGTTCAGTGCTAGTGCACTGAACGTCAGGACTTGAACAGCGGAGCGTTGTGACGTAGTCACAAGCGAGCTGTGTCCCGTGGCAGTTGCTCGTTTATGAGTGAAGCGAAATAAACGAGCTTACTGACCATCAGGACAAGTCCAAGCCAATAGCGAATAACTATAGTTAGTAACTTGGACCACTGTGTCCGACAAACACTTAACCAGTACCGTTGTCACCTGCTATTTTCTCTTGTATAGTGCGGAGCAAATCTATGATTATCTTATCTATCGAAACCAGTTGCGATGAAACGGCCATCAGTATTGTTGAAGCAGTTGGAGATTTCTCTAATGCCAAATACGAAATACTTGGTAATGCTCTGTTTTCACAAATCGATATCCATCGTGAATTTGGTGGTGTCTTCCCTACTATTGCCAAGCGTGAACACATCGCCACTATTCTACCAATGCTTGAAAAAGCCCTTAATGAAGCTGGCTTTAAATCTGAGTACACTCCAGAACTTAATCCCGAAGAAATTAATAGTATCCAAAATATTTTAATTCGCGAGAGTGGCTTAGCTGAACAACTGGTACATTTTCATAATAAATTTGGCAAGCCAGCAATAGATGTCATTGCTGTCACCAGTGGTCCCGGCTTAGAACCAGCTCTTTGGGTAGGAATAAACTTTGCTAAAGCATTGGCCTACCTCTGGAATATTCCCGTAATTCCTGTTGATCACATGGAAGGACATATTCTTGCTTCAATATTTGACGGTCACAAACTTCCTGATTTAAAGTTCCCTGCTCTAGCACTATTAGTTTCTGGTGGACACACAGAAATGATTCTCATAGAGAATTGGGGTAAATATAAAAAGATTGGCCAAACTAGAGATGATGCTGTCGGTGAAGCTTTTGACAAAGTAGCTAGATTGATTGGTGTTCCCTATCCTGGAGGTCCAGAAATTGGCAAACTAGCCAAAGAAGCTCGAGAAAGAAATCTACCAATTTTTGAAAAGTTTCCTAGACCAATGATGAACTCAAATGATTTTGATTTTTCATTTTCTGGGTTAAAGACAGCCGTCCTCTACAGCATAAATGACAAAATCCTAACTGACGATGAAAAGAAATCTTTAGCCAGAGATTTTGAAGACGCTGTAGTTGAAGTACTGATACACAAATCAATCAAAGCCATTGAAGCTTTTAACATTAATAGTTTTATTCTGGGCGGTGGCGTTTCAGCCAACTCCTACCTAAGAAATGCTGTCAATGCACTTAATGCCCCGCAATCATTTCCTGATTTAAAAGTTTTCTTACCAGAAATTTCTCTCTCTACTGATAATAGTATTATGATTTCCCTCGCTGGGCATGCTCGTCTCAATGAAGCTCTTTCTCCAGCAGATTTCAAAACTACTATTGTAGCTGACGGGAACCGCTCTCTTGATAACAATCAATAATTCCATCCGCTGTTAATACAGGGTTTTTGTGTTAATATTCGTTTCTAATAACGATATTATGAGCGAACCAACATCACAAAATAAACCAAATATTCCTGAGGTTTTCCTAAATCCATACAATCCAGCAGATTTTGAACAAAAACTCTACCAAATGTGGGAGGAGTCTGGTTTTTTTAATCCTGATGTCTGTATAGAAAAAGGTATCGCCAAACCAGATGCTGAGACTTTTTCAATCGTACTTCCTCCTCCTAACGTCACCGGAACCCTTCATATGGGTCACGCAGCTATGCTTGCTATTGAAGATATTCTTGTTCGCTACAACCGCATGAGCGGTAAGCGCACTCTATGGATTCCTGGTACCGATTCTGCTGCGCTGGCTACTCAAACAAAAGTTGAAGGAATAATCTATAAAGAAGAAAAGAAACGACGTGATGAAATTGGTCGCGAAGAATTATTAAAGCGAATCAATGATTTTGCTGAAGCAAGTAAAGACACTATTTTAAACCAGACCCGTAAAATGGGTTCCAGTCTTGATTGGTCACGTTATGCATACACGTTAGACGAAACTAGATACAGAGCAGTCATGACGGCATTTATAAAAATGTATGAAGATGATTTGATTTACCGTGGTGACCGTATCGTCAACTGGGACCCTAATATGCAGACTACAGTGTCTGATGATGAAATTGAATATGAAGAAAAAACAGACCCTTTCTATTATTTTAAATACGGACCATTTACTATTGGTACAGTAAGACCAGAAACTAAATTTGGTGACAAATACGTTGTCATGCATCCAGACGACATTCGATATAAAGACTACACTCACGGCCAACAAATTGAGGTGGAATGGATTAATGGACCAATTACTGCCACAATCATTAAAGATGAAGCTGCTGACCCTGAAATGGGTACCGGAGTAATGACAATTACTCCTTGGCACTCTGCCGTAGACTACGAAATTGCCGAGCGTCATGGCTTAGATAAGGAACAAGTAATTGACGAACGAGGTCTACTTCTCCCTATTGCTGGAGAATTCGCTGGTCAACACATCAAGAAGGCTCGGGCTTTGATAATTGAGAAAATGCAAGCCAAGGGACTTATTGAAAAAATTGATGATAAATATGTCCACAATGTAGCCACCAACAGTCGTGGTGGCGGAATAATTGAACCACAAATTAAGCGACAGTGGTTTATTGCTGTAAACAAAAAATTTATTCTTAAACATTCAGAAATCCCGGGTATACCTAGTGGTAGTGAGGTGACACTAAAAGAATTAATGATTGCCACTGTCGAAAATGGTGGTACGGATATTTTCCCTGAACGATTTAAGAGAGTTTACTTTAATTGGATCAACAATCTCCGTGATTGGTGTATTTCACGCCAGATCTGGTTTGGACACAGAATTCCGGTTTGGTACCGCAACCAAGAAATATACTGTGGAATTTCTACTCCAGAAGGTGAAGGCTGGACTCAAGATTCAGATACTCTTGATACTTGGTTCTCTTCTGGTCTGTGGACTTTTTCTACACTAGGTTGGCCAGAACAAACTGAAGACTTAAAGACTTATCACCCTACTGCGGTTCTTGAAACTGGTTACGATATTATATTTTTCTGGGTCGCAAGAATGATTCTAATGAGTACCTATAATTTAGGCCAAGTTCCTTTCAAGAACGTCTACATGCACGGCTTGGTTCGTGATGAGAAAGGTAAAAAGATGAGTAAGTCACTAGGCAATGTTATCGATCCTCTGACAATGATTGAAAAATATGGTGCTGACGCTACCCGTCTCTCACTTATTATTGGTGCAGCTCCGGGTAACGACATGCCATTGTCTGAGAATAAAGTAAAAGGCTACAAAAATTTTGGTAACAAAATTTGGAACATTAGTCGCTTTATTTTGACACATACAATTGACTCAGATATCGACAAGACAGCTGTTTACAGTATTAGAGATGAAGAAATTATTACCCAGTTAAGTAATACCGTTGCCGATGTTAGTAATGAAATTGAAAAATTTAATCTCTACTTAGCAGGAGAAAAAGCCTATCATTATGTATGGCACGAACTAGCTGACATAATTCTAGAAGAATCTAAATCAATTCTAACTGGCGAAGACAAAGAACAAAGACATGCTCGTCAACAAGTACTGCTTAAATGCTTAACTACTTCTCTAAAAATGCTTCATCCATTCATGCCTTATGTCACAGAAGCAATTTGGCAAGAATTACCGCCTAAATTCAAAAACTCAGAATTATTGATGGTGGCAAAGTGGCCAACCGCCTAATCCCCTACGTTTAAATAACTAGCCCAAATAATTATTAGTCACCTGCTACAATCTATAGTATGGCTTCTACTGACTTTGCCATCGCTTTTTTGGCTGGTTTAATACCTGCTTTATTTTGGCTATGGTTTTGGTTAAGAGAAGACCAAAAAAAACCAGAGCCCATACTACTGATAATAATTACTTTTATTGCTGGAATGATTGTTGTTCCGGTCGCTTTGCCACTTCAAAAATTAGCAATCGATCTTTATGCTGGAGCAAACGTGATGTTAGTCTGGGTTATTATTGAAGAAATTCTTAAGTACACAGCAGCCTTAATCGTTATATTTTGGAACAGAGCGGTTGATGAACCTATCGATTACATCATCTACATGATAGCTATCGCACTAGGTTTTGCGTCACTAGAAAACGCGCTCTTTATACACAATATAATTGCCCACGATGAGTATACTCAAGCTTTTGTAACTGGTTCCTTTAG
>JBGSVK010000087.1:0-4600 GCA_041752975.1 Minisyncoccia bacterium
ATATAAATATCCAAATCAGCTGACGATTAAAGAAAGCATTTTCACCAACATGTGAATACATTGTAGCCAAACCCAAAAAAGAAAGGCTAATCATGGACACAAACAAAATACCATCGAATCCTGAAAAAATTGTCTGTAGAAATCTTCTCACCCCTACAGCATATACAAACTACTGCAATGGTGCAAAATTTGTCTTTGTTTTAGTGATTACTTCTATTCTAGTTGCCCCTTCTTCACACAAATCTCCAGCTATTTTTTGGTAGACGGCCTGTAGTTCATTTATGGTTGGAGCCGCATAATAAAGGCTAGGGTCTGAAGCCAAATCCTTAATCAAGTCGATATCACGCTTCACTTCGTCTGCTTCACCTTTAAAAAACTCTCCAAAACCAATAGTGTAGATAGTCACATTGGCATCTTTGGCTTTCTGAGCCATCGCAAGAGCATATTTTGCAGCATAATCCCTATCAGCCAAACCAGTCTTTGGGTTTATTGGTCTTGTAACATCTCCATCTGTCAGAAAGACAATTACTTTACGAGCGTCTTCTCGGTGACGCGAACCAGTTAATTCCATAAGTGCAGAATTAAAGGCCTCACCCATATTTGTATATTGCACACCGTCCTCACCCATTCTGGCTTCCCCAATAGCATTTTCAACTTCAGTCAAATCACTTGTAAGTATTTGCTCAATTGGGTTACTAGGGTTGGTTGCATAAGAAAGGAAACCAACCAAATCTGTATTTCTAATTTGCTTAATAAAATATTTAGCCGCTTGCTTTGCGCTCTCAAGTGGCTCTGGAGGATTACCACCATCGGCCGCCATCGAACCAGACCGGTCTAAAACTAACATTATGTCTGAAGGAACTTCACAGCTACGTACTGTTTTGGCGATTGAATTAGGCCAAGTAAAAACAATGTCTTTTTGACTACGTGGCAAAAAAGCATCAATAAAAGTCTGTGAGGCTGTGACCGGTTTACCAGCTTTATCAAAAATAGTAGCCACGACCTCAACATTCTGTGCTTCCGTCAACTCTGTATTTTCAATCTTTACATTTAATCGCGGCCTTGAATCTGTACTCAAAAGTTCTATATCTAGAGTCTTGAATTGATCTCTTCCTACACTTGCTGGTATCCACATATCACTCGGCTCGATTTCAATTGTTGTTAGAGTTGGCTCTCTTCCATCGGTTGTATAAATACGACCTTCAAATATTGGATATACACTGTTTGGTGGCAAAATAGTCACACCCTTTCGTTCAGCAATAACCGAACCCTGATCAAGTAATTTGAAGGTATAAGAAAGCGCTGGTGTTGCCGCTTCACTATTACTGTTTTCTATATATGCAACAGCGTTATATTGACCATCAACAATTTTGAAACTTTCAGCCCAAACTACTTTGGGTGGAGTGACTGTAACAGAACAGATTCGCACACATTTACCACCACAATCTCTCCCCTGTTCGTCTCCATTTTGAGCATTATCAAAACAAGTAGCCGGCGAATAAAAGTAAATAAAATAACCACCAACCAAAACCACCAACCAAAAAGACAGAAAGCCAGCTCCATATTGTAAGCGTCTCCAAAATGCCCATAGACGAGGTTTTCTCATTAAAATAAGTATAGCAGATAATATTATGCCAATAATCAATTTACTGATGAATAATTATCAACTTTAAAATAATCCCCTGACGGGGATTATTTTAAAGTTGATAATTGTTTTTATATTTCTTGGACAGTCGGAATCACATCTATTCTAGCTTCGGCTGGAGTGGAGTTAATGCCTGAGATAGCTGGATTGGGTTGGCAAACAACTTTTACTACCTGCGCCGAAGTTAACGGTCTAGTTGTATGGTTATAAGTATGATATGAGTTCACATTCCCTTCGTGAATAAAGTCAATTGGTAGGCCAGAAGCGCCATACAATGTACAAGACGATCTATAAGGAGCAGTTATCTCTGTGGTAACAATTGCAGTTTCCCCACTACGGATTAAGTCTTTGGAAACACTAATATTTACTATCGGAGCTGGCTGAGTTGCTGGGGCTGGTACATCACACTTTCCATCTACCCAAGAAAATCCTGATTCACATTCAGTAACAATATCAGTATTTGCATAAGGAGTACCTCCATCGCGAACATAAACTGTATTTAGACCATACCCAAGGACAGCCGGTACGTCAGTTCCAGAGACACTATTTGAGTAGAGCGTACCATTATTATTATAGACATTTGGACTGGTAGCCCCAGAGATTAGCCAACTCAATGTTCCCGGACAAGTAGTTCCTCCTTGAGGAATTCTACAATTTGTACCAGAGATTATTGCTACTGGTGTTGGGTTGGTTGGAGTAGTCGGCGTTGTTGGAGTAGTTGGAGTAGAATCAGTTACCGTTATCTGAGTGCTAGCAGTTGAACATTCCATTCCCCAACCATAGTGGCAACTAGAAAAGTTTATCTCGTGATTTCCAGGTGTAGTTGGAGCGGTGAGATTACCAGAAGAATAGTGAACCGCTCCCCCGCCATCAACTATACTCATAGTAGTTAAAGAAACATGATCGCTTCCAACTGAGGCATCCAAGCTATAAATAGCAGCGGAATTGTTACAAAACAGGGTTTGCATATAGGAGCTGATTTGTATATTCTCACCGGGAGCATAACTAGCCTTGTCTGTATTTACGGTTATATTGTAATAAGGGACAGTACTACAACCAAAAAAATCACAACTAGTTAGTTGACTTTGCCAACTAACCGCTTCAGCTGAAGAAACATAAAATGAGAAAAAGCTGGTTATAACAAGTGCAAAAGTAAAGAGATATTTCATGTTTTAAACAAGGGTGTTGGTTCTCTTTTTTCTAAATACAATAAAGAGAATGGTGGTAAATGCGATTGCAAAAGCAATGATTGACACTGTCATCAAATCTGTAGCGCCACTATTCTTTGCTTTTCCTTCGTTTTGTTCAGCTCCTGAGTCAGGAGTAACATCATCTTGCACTGCAATTTGACGCATGTCAAGTGTTGTGCCATCTGGTCCAATTAATATAATTTCTGCCTTAGGTTTAACGCAGTTACTTATAGCAGTAGTTTCAATCCTTACTGTCGGTTTATCCATTACTCGTAAAATCTTTTCTGAACAGAATTTATTAGCTTCATCAAGGATTTGTACATATGCAGTAACATTTCCCGTAATTTCTGTACCCTCCCCAATGCGCGATTCGGCAAAACTGTCTGCTGAAGGTGTCCAAAATACCTCTAAGGATATTTTGTCCCCAGTTGCATAATAAGATTTATCTAGTGAAACAGTTTGAATTGTGGCACTGACTCCTTGAGTGACATAGTGCAAGACAAGTCTATTAGAGGCTGTCACCTTTGTTTTTTCATCAACAAAATTAATTGTCGCGTCATAAGCCTGTGGCTCACTTGCAATCGGTACATTTAAAATAATATTTTTTTCTTCGTAAGGAGCGATTGAAATAGCAGATTCTTCAGGATAAGTCATTGCGACTTTCTCTCCAAAAACAGTTCGTCTATAAGTTTCAAATAAAGGAATTAAAGTGCGTTCGTTTTCACTATGATTCTTGACCATACAATCAAGAATCAAACTCTCGGTATTAGCAATATCTACTCCTTGATATAAATTATATGTCTTGTTTTCTCCAGAGACATTTAAAGTACAGGTGCTAGCTTTTATTTCTATAGCATCAGTATTTTTGACAATAAAGGTACCTGCATTACCAAGTCCTAACATAACTCCGCCAGTTGTCTTGGCTGATACCCAGATACTATAAGTACCAGGAGCAATTCCCGTCAAAGGGTACTCGACTTTTTTTACCATCTTCTGTTTTGGTGAAATAGTTAATATTTCACTTGATACATAGCTATCGGCAATTGTTTGAGCTCCTCCTTCTTGAGTCTGCATTAATTCAACCCCATATCGAATATCAAATTCCGGTTCATTACCCTTATTTTCCAACACAAATTCGACCACAAGACGACTGTCAGTCTGCTCCAAAACTTTCGCGTTGGCTAAATTTATATTGGCAGTAACTACCCCTTTAGTAATAGTTGGTGTCGTTGGAGCGACCGGAACTGTACCAGTAGCAGTCTGGGCAAAAGAAACTATCGGAAACAGGAGTAACAAAAACCAACCTGTAATAAATATCTTCGCTAAAATTAAAAAAGAACAATGATAAAGATACATAGATAGGATTTTAATAAAAAAATTAATATACCTTAATAATAGCATCTGCAGGATATGAAAAATAATAATGACCACCTGAGTTGTGGTTTTTATAGGAGGTGGTATTGAAAAGTTAAGCAGAAACAAGGAGTCGTTAGACGACTATGTTTTGCTTATGCAGGCACTTAGTTGGATTCGACCCCCAAGGGAGAATCCAACTGTAGTGAGCTGCTAATGTTGACGCAGGATAATAAAAACCACCATAGTGGTGGTTTTTATAGGAGGTGATATTGAAAAGTTAAATGAGCAAAGGAATGTAATGACTATTGCGAATTTATGTCCTGATTTTTTCTCTCCCAGAGAAAATCACTGGACAAATGTTGGCGAAGGATAATAAAAACCACCATAGTGGTGGTTTTTATAGGAGGTG
>JBGSVK010000088.1:0-45036 GCA_041752975.1 Minisyncoccia bacterium
CGAAAAAAACCCACCCCTTTTCGTTTAATAATAAAAAATGATTAATGTAACAATTATACAGCCATAATAAACGTGTTCTCGGATTGGCGAGATTAAGTAATTATTAGAAAATGGCAGTTTTTCATCCAAAAAATGCACTAAAGTTAAAGCTCCTTGGAGGAGTAGGTGTTCTTTGAGTGCGGACTTAGATTTGTGTTAGTTAAGGTGTTTCCTAGATTACGTGGAACACTTTTTAGTGAATTCTAGAGGTGAACCTTGAATTAATCATTGGTTACTTATACTGACTAACAAGTCCACTGTAACTCTTATCGATAGGCTTGTCCCTGTAAAGTTTATCTTTGGGTTGCTGATAAATTTTCCCAAAATTTATCAGCAACCCAAATCAAAAAGTTTCAAAATTTATAAAATGTTTTTTGGCTTAAGACCTAATTTAAAAATTTAATGAAAAGTTCATTAATTATATGGCTGTGTACAAATACAATATGTAATTTGGGCTACAGTAATTATAATAAGGAGTATTATGTTTTTTAGTGAGTCGGCACTTAAATCTATCTATACATATATTGTATACCTGACAAACAAGTTTTTAATTTTGTCGGTGGTCTGTCTGACACTCCTTTTTTTTACAGCTGTAACTTTTGAAGCAAATGCAGCAGAGATAAAGCAGTACGACGCTGGTATTGTTGTCTATGCTGACGGATCGGCTGGTATTCCCAAGTATAAAGTTTTTGATGACCTGACTGGTTTAGGAGCTGAGCAGAGCGCAACCACTGTCGGCGGTACAGCTATTGAATGGATTCGGGTTGCTGCTAGTCCCGTGCGGGACGAATGGATAATAGTCACCAGAGATGCTGGAGATAGAATCGCTGCCCAAGTTTGTACTGGTATTAACGATGGAATTTCCTGTGGAGCAACAACAACCATTAGTGCAACGGCTGGTACCCACGGTCTGCAAAACTTTGATGTCGCCTATGAACAGCTATCGGGACATGCCTTGATTGTCTATGGTACAGCTACGGCTGACGAACTTAGAAAAATTGAATGGGTCAACGGAGCTTGGACCAGTGATGCTGCAATCACGACCACAAAAACTAGTGGTACTGTCGAATGGGTAGAGTTAACTTCTCAGCGAGGTAGTGACCAGATTGCTATTGGTTATGCTGATTCAAATGATGAAGTGAGTGCCTATCGTTGGAGTGGGACATCTGCGGCTAACGAAGCAACAGCAGTTATTACAGCAACCGCATCACAAGCTGATGTCCGCAAGTTTGATATTTCTTTTGAAGGTATTTCTGGCGATATGATTATAGCTTCACCACTAGCAAATGCCGGCACCACTGCTTTTGGGCACATGACTTCAGCTGGGACCTGGACGATTGTAGCCAACACTGAACCAGACAACATTACGGCTTTTATTGACTTACAAGAGCAGGGACCAGATGATGATGTGGCGATGTTGGCCCATGGATCAACCACAGCCAACAATCCAACTGAGGGTTACGAATTAAACGGAGCTACACCCAACACCACAACAACTGGTATGGTTGATGCTACGGTGGCTGTTGATACCACTACCACAGTCTGGGGAGTTAACTACATGATGACCTCAGTAGCTTATCTTTCTCCAACTTATTATGCTGTCGGAGTTTTTTCTGATGTCACTGGGGCCGATGATATCAATTGGTTTACCATGAATAATGCCGGAGTTTGGACAGCCCAAACCGACAACACTAGAACTAGAGGCACGATTAGATTTACTAGTATGTTTGATTATCCAAATCAAAACAAAGTTTTGTTACTTTCATCTGACTCAAACAGTGATTTATGGATAGATACTAACGCCGGCACTACTACCGGCGCAACTGCTTGGGTAGATAGAACTAGTGCTGGCGCTGTCGAGACAGCTCTTAGTTCAGCCACTACCAAAGTTTACGATTTTGCTTTTAGACTTTCTCCAGCAATTCTAGGTGTTTTGTATACTGATAACGGAATTACCGCCGATACTTCAGGCCGGACTATCAAGATGGCGGTAGGGACTTCTACATTAAGTGTTCATACAGCTACTACTACGACCGGAGGAGAGTGGGCCTTCAACAACGTCTTAATAAATGCTACTAGTGGGACACCTTTTACGATTTGGCATGATGGCACTACTAACGACGCTACAACTATTGTCTCGGGATATGTAAACAGTTTTTCTACTACTAGTTTGGCTAGCTCGAGTATTACCAATGTACCGCTGTACTACGGCCATACAGTTGTTTATGGCGCAACTAGTACAGCTTCTTCTACTGCTTCAACCACCTCCCAAGTAAACTTTGCAAATTTTTATAACTACGACAGTACCGACGATGCAGACATACTTTACACTTTCCAAAGCACTTCTACTGCTACAACTTCTTCTCATTTATTTATCAAACAAGGAGAATTTATCCCAACCGAAAATTTAAATATAACTGGTGATTATACTAATCAAGGTAGGTTTGGTGGAGCAGGAGAAAACTGGCTTCCTCGAAGTGCTGACGCAAATGCTTGGTATGCTGTAACTTACGGTAATGGGATATTTGTAGCTGTTGCAGGCTCTGGTTCTAACCGGGTAATGACTTCAACTGACGGTATTACTTGGACTCCCCGTTCGGTAGCTGGAAATAATGATATATGGGAAGATGTCACTTACGGCAATGGCATGTTTGTAGCTGTGGGTTCTGGAGCTTCGGGAGATCATGTTATGTATTCATCAGACGGTACTACGTGGACTACTACAACTGCGGCTGGGGATGATGATGCTTGGTATGAAGTTACCTATGGAAACGGATTATTCGTGGCAGTTTCAGGAAGTGCCAATGGTACCACTCGAGTTATGACTTCACCCGACGGTATTACTTGGACAGCTGGTTCAGAGGCTGGAAACAATGACGATTGGTATAGTCTAGTCTACGGCAAAGGTATCTTTGTCGCAGTAGGTAACTCTACTGGTGCTGGGGATTCAGTTATGTATTCATCAGACGGTATTACTTGGGCTACCTCGACCGCTCTAGGAGATAATGATTTATGGCTGTCAGTTACCTATGGAAACGGATTATTCGTGGCAGTAGGAAATACAGGAGATCGTATCATGACTTCTCCAGATGGTATTACCTGGACAGCTCGCTCGGCCGCTGGAGATAATGATGATTGGTTTGGTGTTACTTACGGTAATGGACTTTTTGTTGCAACTGGATATTCAGGAACTGATCGAGTAATAACTTCAGCTGATGGTATAAATTGGAAATTAGTATCTGCTGTTGGAAATGATGATGGTTGGAGAGATGTCACTTACGGCAATGGCATGTTTGTAGCTGTGGGTAATTCTGGTGATCGGGTCATGACCAGCAAGGACAGTAGTCTGTTCTTTAGTACTACATCTCCTCAATTCTTGGCCGGAAATTTGACCGGAGCTTCGCAGTTACGAAATGTCACTTTTAATGGTTCGACTACCAACAATACAATTGCTCCTACCCATGGCCTGCTAGGATACTGGAATTTTGAAAATTCGGAAGTTAACTGGACTTCTGCTTCGGCTGGAACAGTAAACGACCTTTCAGGTAACGGCTATACCGGAACTATGGCTAGTATGAGCTCTTCGACCTCACCAGTGATTGGAAAAGTCGGACAAGCTTTTGATTTTGATGCAGTTGATGATGCGGTCACTATAGATGCTGCTAGACAAGATGATTTTAATCCCGGAACTGGAAGCTTTTCGGTTTCAGTTTGGGCCAAGCCAGAGAACATCAATCAGACAGGTGCCTTTGTAGCAAAAAGAAGAAGTGGCGGAAATTATGAAAGATGGTGGGTTGGAGCTTGTATTACAACAGCTTGTACCGCTGGAAAAAGAATTTATTTTAGTAATATTGGGGTGACACCTGGCGATGCACGTGTTTTGATTACAAACTCAGACGTCGTTGATGGCAATTGGCATCATGTGGTTGCGGTAACAGATGCAGATAGTCAGACTATAAAATTATATGTCGATGGCGTTGAACCAGCTTCAACTCTAACTAGTACGGGAGCTTGGCCAGATATTACTCATACGAGCCCGGTTCAGTTTGGTGCTTCTACAGCAGGTTCTTTTGAGTTAAACGGCGCTGTAGATGAAGTTCGCTATTATAATCGAGCTCTTTCGGCTGCTGAGGTGACTGCTCTCTACAATGAAAAGCCTAAAGTTTTTAGTGATAACGCATCGACTACAGATTTGACAATCAATAGCAGTATTGCAGTTGCTCCGAAAGCCCTAACCGTAGCAGGTAACTATACTAACTCAGATACCTTTAGAGCTGGTCTAGGCACAACTACTTTTTCGGGCAATGTACCTCAAACACTGTCTGGGAATATGACTGCCTCATCTTCTTTTTATAACGCACATTTTTTAGAAGCTGGTACTAAAAAACTTTTAAGTAACGCTTCGACCACAAATTTTTTCGTCGCTTCCTCTTCGGGTGATGTTGTTTTACCTCCTGCTTTTGATGTAAGCAGAGATTACACAAACAATGGAGTTACTACCCATGCTGGGGCAGTTTGGACTGCTCGAAGTGTGGCGGGGAACAATGACTCTTGGCGAGACATTACTTACGCTAACGGACTTTTTGTGGCGGTTGGTAATAGTGGCGATAGAGTAATCACTTCAACCGATGGTATTAACTGGGATGTACGCACACCGCCAGTTTCCGCTGGTTGGTACGGTGTTACCTATGGTAATGGGCTATATGTCGTCACTGCTTCTGGGGGTGAAATTATTACCTCCCCCGACGGTATTACTTGGACACAGAGAACTGCTCCGGCTGGGGGAGCGTGGCTAGATGTTGCTTATGGTAACGGAACTTTTGTGGCCGGAGGTTGGAACGCTTGTGCTACGGCTTGTTTAATGTATTCAACTGATGGTATTAACTGGGCTACTACTACTCCTCCTGTAAATAATAGTTGGTATGGAGTGACCTATGGTGGTGGATTATTCGTGGCCGTTGGTTATGGAATTGTTACAAAATCAGTTATAACTAGCCCAGATGGTATCAATTGGACCGCACGAGATATTGGTGCTAATGATGGTCGATGGATTAGTGTTGATTATGGAAATGGTATGTTTGTGGCTGTTGGTGGTTATCTAGATAATTCCCAAAAAGTTGCTACTTCACCCGATGGTATTAATTGGACAGTACGCTCAGTCTCTGGCAATAACGATAACTGGTGGGATGTAACTTTTTGTGACGGTCTGTTCGTGGCTGTGGCTACCTCTACTACTAATGGGGTGTTTACTTCTCCTGACGGTATTAATTGGCGAGAGTACCCGTCAGTATTTACAAGTATTAGCTATCAGAGTGATATCGCTTGTGGAAACGGAATAATGGTGGCGGTTTCTAGTGGTGATACTAATCGGGTCATGACTGCCCATGACACTACGACATTTTTTAGTGGTTCGACATCTCAAAATATTAGTGGAAATTTAACCGGCGCCAGTACTTTTAGAGATGTGGTATTCAATGGAACTGGTTCCAAAACTTTTGCTAGTAGTTCAGCTTCAACTACTTCTTTTACAGTCGCTTCAACTAGCGGGGAGGTAATCACTCCACAAAATCTATCGGTTGCCGGTGATTATGAAAACAGAGGTAGTGTTGTGCAGGCCGGAAGAACTTGGTCAGTTGTAAGTGCTTTGGGCGACAATGATACCTGGAGAGATGTTGTGTATGCCCAAGGTCTCTTTGTGGCAATTAGTAGTGGTGGCGATAGAATCATGACTTCGCCAGACGGTCTCATTTGGACAGTTCGAACGGTGGGGACTAATAATAATTCAGAGGGTATTGCCTACGGTAATGGAATGTTCGTAGTGGTCGGAAATGCTCAAAGCGTGGTTCTGACTTCTCCTGACGGTCTTACTTGGTCAACAAGTACTGCACCGTCAGCCAGTGGTTGGAATGGAATTGCCTATGGTAACGGTCTCTTTGTGGCGGTTGCTGATACTGGTACTGACCGCGTCATGACCTCTCCAGATGGAGTTAATTGGACAGCCAGAAGTGCTGCTGGTAATGACGATTATTGGTACGGTGTTACCTATGGTAATGGTCTATTCGTAGCTGTGGCCTACAGGACGACTGCAGATAGGATTATGACCTCTCCGGATGGAATTAACTGGACAGTCCGCAGTGTTGGTGGCAACGACGATGGCTGGATACAAGCAGCCTACGGTAACGGCGTCTATGTGGCGGTTGCTTTTACTGGTAATGATAGAGTTGCTTATTCTTATGACGGTCTTACTTGGGCTACTACTTCTGTAGCCGGTAATGATGATAGTTGGTGGGGAGTAACCTACGGCAATGGTTTGTTTGTGGCGGTTGGTACCAGTACCAGTCATTCTGTAATAACTTCACCAGACGGTGTTAACTGGACAGCGGTTAGCGCGGCTGGAGACAATGATTCTTGGAGGTTTGTTACTTATGGCGATGGTAAGTTTGTGGCGGTTGGTTGTCATCAACAGCCTTGTGTGACGTCAACCGGTTCTGATCGAGTGATGATATCTTACGACACCAACACATTTTTTGATGGTAGTAACGATCAAACTATTAGTGGTGACTTAACTGGAGATTCACTACTTCGTTCTGTTATCTTTGAAGAAAAGGGCACCAAGACATTTATTGATACAGCTTCGACGACAGATTTTATGGTCGCTACTAGTAGTGGCGAAGTAATTACTTCAACAAATATTGCTATAGCTGGGGATTATGAAAATAGAGGAAGGGTATCTCACGCCGGTACGGTCTGGGCAACTACTTCAGTGGCTGGAAATAATGATAATTGGGGAGATGTAATTTACGCTGAAGACCAATTCGTGGCTGTCGGTTATAGTGGTGATGATCGATTGATGACTTCACCAGATGGTTTAACTTGGACAGTCAGGACGGCTCCAGAGGCAAATTCGTGGCGAGGGATTGCCTATGGTAATGGGCGTTATGTAGCGGTTTCAAATACCGGTACCAACCGAGTTATCTATTCACTTGATGGTATTAATTGGGCAACTAGTAGCGCGGCTCAGGCTAATCAATGGTACGCCGTGACCTACGGTAATGGAACTTTTGTCGCTGTTTCTAGAGATGGTACCGATAGAGTAATGTATTCATATAATGGTATTAATTGGGCAACTACTAGTGCAGCAGAGGTAAAAGAATGGTGGGGTATTACCTACGGCAACGGCCTTTTTGTCGCTGTCACTACAACTGGAGGTTCAAATCAAGTAATGACCTCTCCGGATGGAATTAACTGGACCGCAAGAGCTACTACAGGTATTGATGGTGACTGGAATGCTGTTACCTACGGTAACGGTCGCTTTGTCGCTGTGTCATATAATAATGATTTAGTAATGTGGTCTGATGACGGTATTAATTGGACAGCAAGTGACGTTCCTAATAATGATGATTGGTGGGATGTAACTTATGGTGACGGCCTATTTGTAGCGATTGGTACTTCTACTGCTCATTCCAACTTAATAATGACTTCTCCTGATGGTATTACTTGGACTTCTAGAGAGGTACCAGATGGGGGAGAGAGTTGGTATGGTATTGGTTATGGAAACGGTCGTTTTGTTGGAGTAGGTTATGGTGGCCCTAGTCGTGTCATGACCTCATCTGACACTTCTACTTTCTTTACGAGTGTAAATGACCAAGTAATATCTGGAAATCTGACTGGTGCCTCACAATTACGAGCCGTTAATTTTGAAGAAAAGGGCAGTAAGACTTTTGAAGATAACGCCTCAACGACCAATTTTACTGTCGGTAGTGCTAGTAGTACTGGTGAAGTAATTATGCCGCAAAATATTGATATCGCTGGCGATTATGCAAATTTAGGGGCGGTGGCAAATTTTGGGGTTAATTGGACAACTGTCACTGCAGCAGAAAACGATGATAATTGGGGAGATGTAATTTACGCTGAAGACCAATTCGTGGCTGTCGGTTATAGTGGTGATGATCGATTGATGACTTCACCAGATGGTGTTAATTGGACGACTGTAAGTGTGGCTGGAAATAATGATGGCTGGAATGAAATAACTTATGGTAATGGTCGCTTTGTAGCTGTGTCTTGTGGAGCAAGTTGTTCAACTGCTGGTGATGTAGTGATGTATTCAGATGATGGTGTTACTTGGGCCACCACCTCTGCTGCTGGAAATAATGATGATTGGTATGCAGTTACTTATGGTAATGGTGTGTTTGTGGCTGGTGCCATTGCTGGGGATACAAGGGTTATGAATTCAACAGATGGTATTACTTGGACACCACTTTCTGTACTAGGAGATGATGATGGTTGGTCAGCTATAGTTTATGGAGGGGGACAATTTGTGGCCGTTGCTCGTAGTGGTGGTAATCGAATCATGACTTCACCAGATGGTACTAACTGGACACCTCAATCTGCTTTGGGTGACAATGACTCATGGAATTCTGTCACCTACGGAAATGGTTTATATGTTGCTTCAGCTTTTGCTGGTGACCATCGTCTTATGACTTCACCAGATGGTGTTAACTGGACCGCTAGATATTTCCCTGACTCTAATAATTTTACAGGTTCTGTCAGATTTTTAAATGGACTCTTCTTTGCATTTAATGGTAACACTGCAAGAGGTCATATGACTTCACCAGATGGTATTAATTGGACTGTCCGCTCAGTAGCTGGAGATGATGATTCTTGGGCACATCCAGCTTATGGTAATGGTACTTTGGTATATGTTAGTTTAGGAGGAAGTAATAGAGTAATGTACTCAAAAGTTGGTACTACCACCTTTAATGGTTCTAATGCCCAAGACATCAGTGGCAAACTCTATGGTGAAGGTACTTTTGGTAACGTTCAATTTACTGGTGAGGGTGCCAAAACTTTTTCTGATAGAGCATCGACTACCAATATTTATATTAATAATAGGGCTACTACGACCTTTGCTTCGACTTTGCATGTCTATGATGATTTTAGTGCTAGTGCAGGAGCAAGGATTTCGTTAGCTGATAATGCGACTACGACAATTAAAGATCAGTTATTACTAGCTGGTACAAGTACAAACCTTGTCTATCTTGTTTCTGAAACTTCTGGGCAAGCTTCTAACTTGGTCCTTTTGGGTTCTTCTACTATTACTAATACTTACGTACAAGACTCCAATGCTTGCGGTAGTATCGGCGGGGGAATTACTGCTACTTCGTCTACCGATGGTGGTAATAATACTTGTTGGACCTTCACTAGTGAAGGAGGAGCAGTAAACTTCTATGTCACTGGTATTCTCTACGAGGCTAATCGGACTACTCCATACGCTACTAGTACCACCGTCAAACTAAACGTTGCTACTAGTACTACCAATACCTTTAGTACTACCACAGTCGCCACCACTGGAGCCTTCAGTTTTAGTGTCTCGGCAGGAACAGTTGCTACTGGTACCCCAATCACTGTCTTTATCGATGGTAGTGCAGTCATTAAAGCTGTTACAGTCACCAAGACAGCCAATAGTGGAGCCAATACTATTTCTAACCTACCTCTATACAAGAATCACGTCACCATCAAGAACGAAGCGACTGGTACTACCACCAAAGCTTCTGATTTAGTACATTACGACAGTGTCAATGACTCCGATATTCAGTTCACTGCTTCATCAACTCTCGGAACACTGAATGCTTTGGGCACTACTACTCTCTATGTAGCTTCAGGTACAACTTTCCACTTAGACTATCCAACGACCGCGCATGGGTTTGTAGTGGCAACTACTACTTCGACGGTACTCGCTTCTTCTACTCTCACTTTAACAGGTAATTATGCTAACTTTGGTACTTTCACCGCTGGTACTTCAACTGTCTATGCCTCTAGTTCAGCACCGACTTCCGCATACACTGGATTCTCTTTCGATACTGCCGCAAGCGGAAATACTACTCCTCAGGGAATTGTTTCTTATGGTAGTTACATATACGTGACTGATAACGCAGGTTCTCAAGTTTATAGATACAACTCTGACGGTACTTATAGTGGCTTCACATTTGATACCGCTGCTAGTGGAAATTCTAATCCTGTTGGTATCACTGTATACAACGACTACCTTTATGTAGTTGACTTAGGTGACGCTGAAGTCTATAGATACAACCTTGACGGTACTTATAGTGGCTTCTCATTTGATACCGCTGCTAGTGGAAATGCTTTACCTTACAGTATCACTGCCTACAACGACTACTTTTATGTTATTGACAACACTGATGATGAAGTTTATAGATACAACTCTGACGGTACTTATAGTGGCTTCTCATTTGATACCGCTGCTAGTGGAAATACTTCTACTTTTGGTATTACTACTTACAATGGTTTTTTATTCTCAACTGATAGTACGGATACAGAAGTTTATATTTATACAATGACTGGTGCTTATACAGGTGTTTCTTTCGATATCGCTAGTAGTGGAAATGGTACAGCTTATGGCATTACTGCTCACAACGGATACTTCTATATAGTTGATGGTGCTGACGATGAAGTCTATCAATACAACGTCGGTCAAGGTTTCTCTGGTAATATGACAGGCTCAAGTGCCTTCAATGACATTGTATTTACAGGTAGCTCGGGCAAGGACTTTGTAAATAACGCTTCAACTACAGGAAACTTCACCATTAGCACAAGTTCGGGTGAAGTGCGTGCCCCGCTAGGGCTTTCTATTGCTGGCAATTACACAAATAGCACCTCCACTGGTTTTAACGCTAACTCTGGTACGACTACTTTCTCTGGCACAGGTACTCAAACGATTGCTGGATTTGCTACTGGTACTAGTGCTTTTGATAATGTTGTTTTTTCAGGGACTGGTACCAAATACTTTGCCACTAGTAGCTCGGCTTCAACCACCAACTTTGTTGTAAATACTGGAAGTGGGGAAGTAATCACTTCTCCTGCGTTAACTGTATCTGGCAATTATGTAAACAATAGTACAACCACTATGGTTGGGCTCAATTGGGTAGCACGGAGTGCGGCGGGAAATGATGATGGTTGGCGGGGTGTCACTTACGGCAACGGTCGCTTTGTGGCGGTCTCGCCAGGTATAGATACAGTCATGACATCTCCAGATGGTATTACTTGGACTGCTCAAACAACCGCTGGTATTACGGGTCAGTGGTGGGGAGTGGCTTATGGCGAAGGTCTCTTTGTAGCAGTTGGTGTTGGTTCGGGGGCAGACAGACTGATGACTTCACCCGATGGTGTTAACTGGACTAGGCGTGATATTGCAGGAAATGACGATAACTGGCGGGCAGTTGTTTATGCACAGGGACAGTTTGTGGCCGTAGCTTGTGGTACTAATGCTACTACTGCATGTAGTGGTGCTGGTGATCGAGTTGCAACTTCTCCAGACGGTATCACCTGGACCACTTTTGCGATTGATCCAGGAAACACCGATGGGTGGATTGGTATTACCTACGGTAATGGTCTTTATGTAGCCGTTAGTGCTGTTGGTGATCAGGTCATGACTTCTCCTGATGGTGTAGATTGGACGGCTCAAACCAATCCAACCGGTAGTTGGATAAGTGTCGCTTATGGTAATGGTAATTATGTGGCTGTGTCTTACGCAAGTACAAATCGAATCATGTCTTCACCTGATGGTGTAACTTGGACTTCACGTTTGGATAGTACCGGTAGTAAATCACTAGAATATGTTATTTTTGCTAATGGAACATTTGTTGCAGTAGGTAATACTGTTATGACCTCTCCGGATGGTATTACTTGGACGGAACATACTATATTGCGTAATAATGATGCTTGGAGAAGTATGGCCTACGGTAATGGCCGTTTGGTAGCAGTGGGTATTGGTGGAGATAGAGTGATGACACTTGATGACACAAGTCTAATCTTTAGTGGTAATGAAGATCAGACTATTAGTGGAAACTTAGATGGCGGAAGTTCATTCCGGTCCGTTTCGTTTACTGGTTCTGGTATCAAGACTATTACCAACAATGCCTCAACTACCAACTTTACTATCGCTGCAGGTACCACTGTGGTAGCACCAGTTGCGGTAGCGATAGCTAATAACGCTACAAATACTGGGGAGTTAATTACTTCGGCTGGTGATACTTGGGTATCTGCGTCTGGCACTGAGGCATCTATTTACTACAATGTTGCTTTTGGCGAAGGTATCTTTGTGGCAGTTTCTAGTGGTGGTACAAAGCGAGTTATTACCTCATCGGATGGAATAAATTGGACTAAAAGAGATGCTGCCGAGCAAAATCGTTGGATTTCTGTCACTTATGGTGATGGAAAGTTTGTGGCGGTGGCTGATAGTGGTACCAACAGGTCTATGTATTCTTTTGATGGTATTACTTGGGCAACTAGTAGTGCAGCAGAAAATAATCTCTGGTATGGCGTAACTTATGGAGACGGTCAGTTTGTGGCGGTTTCATGTAGTGGTACCAACCGCGTCATGACTTCTCCAGATGGTATTAGTTGGTCACCACAATTGGCTGCCGAAGCAAATTGTTGGACTTCTGTTACTTATGGGGGAGGTCAGTTTGTGGCGGTGGCTGATAGTGGTACTAACCGCGTCATGACTTCTCCAGATGGTATTAATTGGTCACCACAATTGGCTGCCGAAGCAAATTCTTGGAATTCAATTAGTTATGGTAATGGAAGATTTGTCTCTGTTGCTTATTCTGGTACCAACCGTGTTATGTATTCTTTGGATGGTATTACTTGGGCAACTAGTAGCGCTACTCAAAATATTGCCTGGTACGGGATAACGTACGGAAATGGTATGTTTTTAGCAGTCGGTACCAGTACCGAAAATAATGTCATGACCTCACCGGACGGTATTACTTGGACAGCTTATAATGGTTCAGAAAACAGTGTTTGGTGGGGTGCTGTGTATGGAAATGAACGATTTGTGGTGGTAGGTGGTAGTGGTTCACGTGCCATGGCTTCCCAAGAAGGTCGTATATATTTAAATGGTTCTTCGGCTCAAACGGTCACTGGTACCCTTACTGGTACTTCACGTCTCGCTAACGTTACAATCAGTAATCGAGTCGGCACAACTACTTTTGGTTCCGCACTCGAAGTGGGAACTTTAAATATGCCAGTCATTGGTTCGATTGCTTATCTAAAGAGTTCCGCTACATCTACAATTAATAATTTAAATATCACCGGAAGCTCCAGTCAATTAACAAAGCTTCGTAGTACTACATACGGTACTCAGTCATCTATTGATGTGGTTGATAGTTACGATATTTCATATCTTGATGTCAAAGATAGTAATGCCTGCGGTAGTGTAAATGGTTGGATAAATGCTGGCGATACGTCTACTGATTCAGGTAATAATAATTGTTGGTTCTTTTTTGCAGGAGATGGGGACACTGTGACTGTTACAGGTGTACTGTATGAAAGTGATCGTATTACTCCGTACGCTACCTCAACACTGGTTAAGCTTAATGTGGCAACTAGTACCATTAATACTTTTAGTGCAACTACTACTGCCGGTACGGGTGCCTTTAGTTTTTCAGCTTTGATAAGTGGAAATTTTGCTACTGGTACTCCAGTCACTATCTTTACTGATGGTAGTGCAGTAATTAAAGCAGTTACTGTCACTAAATCAAATGGTACCACTACTCTCTCAAGTCTTCCTTTATACAAAGACCATATTACTATTACCAACCAGGGTATTGGTTCAACCACCAAAGCTTCAGATCTCGTTCATTATGATAGCGTCACTGACTCTGATATTCAGTTTACTGCTTCATCTACTCTCGGTACTCTTGCTGTTGCTACAGGCCAAACTCTCTATGTGGCATCTGGTACCACTTTCCATCTAGATTATCCAACCACAGCTCATACTTTAGAGATAGCCACCACCTCAACTTTCTTGGCTTCCTCAACGCTGTCGCTTTCTGGTAACTATCAGAACAACGGAACATTTTATGCCGGTAATAGTACAACCACTTTTGCTAATAATGTCGAAGCGCAATTAATTGCCGGTAATCTAAGTGGTGCATCCACTTTCAATCATCTAGCCTTTACAAGTACTAGTACTCAAGGAAGTACTGATGGCTTAGTTGGTTACTGGAATTTTGAAAATAATAGTACTCGTTGGTATACAACGACAGATGGTACCTTCTATGATGTGTCTCCATATGGTAATCATGGTACGGATGTAGCCATGTTTGCCACTACAAGTGTGGCTGGAAAAATTGGTCAAGGTATCACTTTTGATGGAGTTGATGACTTTATTGAAGTTGCTGACGATGATTCTTTTACGATGGGTGATAATCCAGTAACTATCGCGAGTTGGGTAAAATTTACGAGTGCCGCTTCAACTTCATATCAATTTATTGTTACGCAAAACAACGACTCTTTTGAACTTAATAAATCAAGTACAAACGCTCTTAGAATGGAAATGATTTGTAGTAACGCGACGGCACGTCGTGCCAATGAATCGGTTGCGTCTTTGACACAACCGGACCGCTGGTATCATGTAGTTGGTATCTTTACACCAACTACCGGTGCTTTCCAATTTTATGTTGATGGTAGCTCACGAGCTGTGACTTATATTGATGCACAGTCACCTTGTACAATAAAAGATTCTTCTAATTTGGTTTGGATTGGTTTGCGAGGAGGAATGTTCTTGAAAGGTTCTGTCGACGAACTGCGTATCTACAACCGTGCTCTAGATGCCACCGAAGTAGCTGCTCTGTATAATGAAAAACCAAAGATATTTAATAATGACGCTACTGCAAATAACTTCATTGTTAACTCAGGAATTATAGTTTCACCAACTAACCTAAATATTTCAGGTAACTATACCAACTTAGGTACTTACCGAGGAGGAATTTCTAATACCAATTTTAATGGTAGTGGCGCACAGTTACTATCAGGTAATATGACTGAGTCTTCAACTTTTGCTAGCACCACTTTCTCCAATACTGGTACTAAGACTTTTGCTGATAATGCTTCGACTACTAACTTTATGATTGCTTCTTCAACTACTACGGTAGTTGCTCCAAGTGTGTTGCATGTTGGTGGTTACTATACTAACAATGGTACCTTTACCAATAATAGTGGGACAGTCTTGTTTGGTAGCGAAGTAACGTCAATAGCTACTTACACTGGAGAATCATTTAGTACTAGTGGTAGCGGTAATGCAAATCCTACAGGTAGCGTTATAGCAGAAGGGTATCTTTGGATAGCTGATGAAGTTGATGACAGAATATATAAATATAATACAGATGGTACATATACAGGAGTTAACTTTAGTACTGCGGGTAGTGGCGCAACAAATCCGCATGGACTTACTTATGGTGATGGTTATTTATGGATTTCTGATTATGTAACAAGCATTGTGTATCAATATACCACCGCAGGTACATATACTGGATTTAGTTTTTCTATCACGGGCGCTGGTGCCGGCGGTACACCTTACGGTATTACTTTTGCTGATGGATATCTATGGATAGCCAGTGATAACCAAGATGACGTATATAAATTTAACACTGATGGTACCTATACCGGTATTAGTTTTGATACTGCAGGAGCTGGTAATAATATTCCAAATGGAATTACCTATGCAGGTGGCTATTTCTGGGTCACAGATTGGGGAGATGATAGGGTCTACCAATATACAGCTAGTGGAACTTATACAGGAAACTTCTTTGGGGACTCAAACACAATTAATGGTCCTACGGGTATTGTATACATTGATGGTTATTTATGGGTGAATGGTTTTATAAATGTCAGGGCATATAAATTTAGTCTCGGACAACTTATTTCTGGTAATTTAACCGGTACAAGTGCTTTTAATACCGTTGAGTTTGGTGATTCAAATCAAAAATTCATTATTACTCCATTAGGCACTACTGACTTTACAATCAAGGCAAATTCAGGCCCTGTAACTGCACCTACAAGCACATTAACAATTAGTGGTAATTACACTAATAATAATTCAGATGGATTTATTCATAATTCCGGCACAACTACTTTTAATGGTTCTGTCAGTCAAATTCTCTCGGGAACAATGACTAACGTTTCTGCTTTTAATAATATCCTGTTCAGTGGTTCTGGTACTAAGACTTTCGCTAGTACTTCAGCTTCAACTACAAACTTTGTTGTGCAAAGTGGAAGTGGGGAAGTAATTGCTCCTTCGGCTTTAACTGTGTCCGGTAACTATTCTAATAACAGCACAACATCAATGTCAGGATCACGGTGGACAGCATACAGTGCAACTCAGGCTAATAGTTGGGGCTCATTAGCTTATGGTAACGGCAAATTTGTTGCTGTTTCATACAATGGAACAAATAGAGTTATGTATTCAACTGACGGTATTACATGGGCGACCAGTACTGCCGCGCAAGCTAACTTATGGTTTGCTATAACTTACGGTAATGGCAAATTTGTCGCTGTTTCTGGTGACGGTACTAACCGTGTAATGTATTCAACTGACGGTATTACATGGGCGACCAGTACTGCCGCGCAAGCAAATCCATGGTATAGCGTCGCCTATGGTAACGGCAAATTTGTCGCTGTATCTTATAACGGTACTAACCGTGTAATGTATTCAACTGACGGTATTACATGGGCGACCAGTAGCGCTCCAGAAGCAAACGCTTGGTACTCAGTCACTTACGGCAACGGTAAGTTTGTGGCCGTAGCTTGCGGAATTAATTCTACAACTTGTAATTTTACTGGTGGCGGTAGTCGTGTAATGTCTTCAACTGATGGAATTAATTGGGTTGGTCACTCTGCTACTTCTGCGAGTGAATGGTACGCTGTGACCTACGGAAATGGGCTCTTTGTGGCAGTTGCAAGGTCCGGTTCTGATCTTATTATGACATCACCAGATGGTGCAAACTGGACTGCTCGAAGTGCTCCTGAGAGTAACTTCTGGTTGTCAGTCACCTATGGTAATGGCCTCTTTGTGGCTTTAGCTACTAATGGTACCAATCGTGTTATGACTTCACCAAACGGTATCACTTGGACCCCTTACATTGCAGCTGAAGATAATGCTTGGTATGACGTTGTCTATGGCAATGGTAAGTTTGTGGCGGTAGCAGGTAATGGCACCAACCGCGTCATGACCTCCGACGACACCACGGCCTTCTTCAACAGTAGTGCCGACCAAACTATCTCTGGTAACCTAACTGGTGCCTCACAACTCCGTTCAGTTAACTTTGGTGGTTTAGGTACCAAGACTTTCTCTAGTAACGCCTCTACTACCAACTTCTTTATCGCCACTTCGACCGCTACCGTCACGGCACCAACTATCCTCTCAGTCTCAGGTGATTTCACCAATCGCAGTAATTTCAACGATAATAGTGGTACTGTCATTCTTTCTGGAGAAAACCAAACTGTCTTGGGTACTACCACCTTCCATAACCTCACTAAGTTTGCAACCGATAGAGCCACTACCACCTTTGAAGCTGGTGCCTTATTCACTATCGAAAACAACTTCACTTTCTCTGGATATAATGCTACCAATACTCACGCTCTTCGCTCTAGTGTTGACGGTACACAGTGGAAGATCGACCCACAAGGTACCCGCACCCTTTCATACCTAGACGTCAAAGATTCAAACAATATTAATGTCACAACCGTCAGTTGTGGTACTGGCTGTATTGATGGTACCGGCAACACCAATTGGTCATTTGCTGGAGTAGGTTTTGACAACCTATCTTCAGGTGATAATTATCATTTCTATGTTGGACAAGGTACTACTACCCTAGATACTATTTTTATCACCTCAGAAGCCGCTGCCGCTACTGATCTCCGGCTCACCATCGCTACTACCACCACCAACTTCCGCTTTGATACCGGTACTACTAATCTGACTTTGACAGGAACTGGGGCTTCTAAAGTCAGTACTTCAGTGACTTATGAAAACGGTGGAGCAACTTTGGTTCTAAATGTTACCAATAATCTCAGTCTTGGCGATACCTTAGGGGTTAGTGGTATCAAGGTTGGAAGCTTTGCTAGTGTTAGTACAACTACTAGTGCGTTTACTCTTCATACTGATGGAAACATAATCGGTGCTCCAGCAGCTACCGATAGTAAAACTATTCGTATTACTGGTCGACTAGCAGTTACTAACCACGCTTCAGGCCAAGTGGGTAATGAATTTAACTTCCAGAATAAAGTTGATAAACCAATCTTTGCTTTCAATCTGCAAGCTATAGGTGAGAACGCAACTATCACTGATATGGTCGTTACTCTCAGTGGTGTCCAGGGCATTGATAGTTCAAATATCAGTGATTTCAAACTCTACCGAGACAACAACAATAATCAAACCTTAGACGGCCCTGACTTACTAATAGATGGCTCAGGTATCCTGACTGTTAATGGCCAACATGGTGCCATTACCTTCAGTACTGACTTCGTAGCTTCTTCTAGTGTTAACTACTTTGTGACCGCTGATATCAATTCAATCTCAGTTGGTGATGCTGTGGTCGTTAAGTTCCTTGCAAATGGTATTACCGCTCTTGGTGCTACATCACAGTATTCTCCAGTAGTTGTCGTTGATACGTCAGCTGTTCAACATGCTCGAGGTGGCAGTGGAGCTGGTGGTAGTAGTGCTCGCATTGGTGACGATGCTCCTCCGGGGGCGGGGGTAGTGACTGGTGGTGATGAAGGAGGAGGGGGAGAAGATGGAGCTGGAGAACCACAAGACGGAGCAAATATTGCCCCTGATAATGAATTCTTCCGCCCAACCACTACTGGTAGTCCTGATAATGAATGGACTAATGGTGCAAACGCTCTCTTGTCTGATGGTACTTACGCTACAGCTGGTAACTCAAACCTCAAGCAAAGTTACTCCAACTTCAACTTTGGTATTCCTACCAATAACACCATTCAAGGTATTGCCGTTAAAATAGACGCTTCTGGAACAACCCCGGCTGGAACCATCGATGTCTTGCTGTCTTGGGATGGTGGCGGTTCTTACACTGCAGCAAAAGCGACACCAACTCTCTCTGGTAGCGATGTTGTCTATACAGTCGGTGGACCTGGTGATACTTGGGGTCGAACATGGACAGCTTCAGAGTTTGGTTCACTCTTCCACTTACGAGTTTCAGCCCAGGTCTCTGCCAATAGTGTTCGCCTAGATGCTCTAGAGATTAGAGTCTATCACCAAGCTGGTGGCGGTGGTAGTGGTGGCGGTGGGGGGATTTAGGAGGAGAAAAACTTAAAGTTATGCACAAAAATGATTAATAATAAACAAAAAAAGCTTTATTTTTGGTAGAATTAAGGCATTAAAAGAATATAAACATATGAACACAAAACATTATTTTACAGTGGCTACACAAGCATTGATTGCTTCCACGTTAATTTTGGCGATGTTGGGGGCAGGCTACTTGTTTGCAGAGCCACAAGTGGGTAGGGCACAAGCCACAAGTACTTTTACCATCTCTCAATTAATTACCGGAGAAATTTCCTTCTTGGTTTATGGTGCCACCACCACTTTGTCAGGACCTTTAAATGGTATTACTGGAGGTACAGCTAACGGTTCAACAAGTGTAAAGGTACAAACCAACAGTGCGACAGGCTATGTGATGGATATTAAATTTGCCACTACCTCAACCGGTAATGCTATGCAAGCTTCAAATAATCCAACAGCTTCAATTCATGACTTACCAGCCTCAAGTACTGAGCCTCATTACTTATTCTCAACCGCTAGTACCGCTGCAGTATTTGGCTATACCATCTCGGCTCCACAAGCTTCAGATATTGCGCAAGCTTTTCTAGATGATAGTTCTGGTGCCTGTAATCAGCCTGGTGGAGATGCTAATGAGGATACTTGTTGGATGGAGCCAAGTTTTGCAAATTATCGTGTAGTTGATAGAGATAGTGCAGCGACTATTGGAGCTACTACCACGATTCATTTCCGTGTTCATGTACCAAACAACCCAGCTCCTGGCCTTGTAGCAGATACTTATGTTGCTACTGCCACCTTGACGGCAGCCAACCAATAGAGTTACTGTAGTCGGATGACTATGACTACATTTTGTGTTCGAAAATTTGTTTATATTACCTTTTTGATTGTTAGTGGCCTGCTTCTGGCGACTCTAACTGTCAATGCTCAAGACAACACCCAAGCCTCTGGCGAGGGTGTTGTTTCTGCCTCTAGTACTCAAGAAGTATCTACCAGTACGGCAGTGTTGCCGGTAGATGACAGATCTTGGATGAAGATAGAAAAGCTGACTGGGACTGTAGATCAAGGTGACTTTGTAGTCGGACCGGGCAGGGCAGAAATTGAAATCAAGCCAGGTCAAACTATTACTTATGATATCTCAATTACCAACCGTATCAGTAATGAGCGTCAATTTCAGTTGGCTGTAGAGGATATTTCTGGTTCAGAAGATGGAAGTAAGTCTGTGATAATGCTGGGTGATGAACGCGGGCCATACAGTATCAAAGATTATATTTCTTTCCCAAAGAATACTTTTAATTTGGATTTAGGAGAGAGAGCAAGGATTCCTGTGACTATTAGTATTCCTAAAGATGCTGAGCCTGGTGGTTATTACGGAAGTATTCTAGTTTCTACAATTAGATTGGGTAGTGATAATGTGCCGGTAGGAGGAGCTAGTTCACCAATTATTGCTCGTATTGGTACCTTGTTTTTTATTACCGTTCCTGGCGATGTGAAGAGAGGAGGTGAATTTAAAGACTTTAGTCTAATTAATGAAAAACTATGGTACGAAAGTGGTCCAATAGACATGGCTTTGTTATATGAAAATACTGGCTCCATCCATTTAAATCCCTATGGAGAGATTAGAATCAAGAATCTCTTTGATGAAGAAGTAGGTTTTGTCGAGCTGGAACCTTGGTTTTCATTACCTGGCTCTATGCGCTCGCGTGAGGTAAGTTGGGATAGGGAACTTCTCTTGGGGCGCTACACAGTCACCGCCTCAATTAATCGTGGTTATGACGATATAGTTGACGAAAAGACTTTAACTTTTTGGGTTTTGCCTTGGAAATTTATTGGTGGAATCTTTGCTGTTCTATTTATCATTATTTTCTGTATTCGCTTTTTCTTCAGAACGTTTGAATTTAAACGTCGAGGATAAACTATGTTTTTAAGTTCTTTCTACAAAACCTTCGTTCAGGCATTAATTTTGACAGCGATTTTTTTGGTAACACTGGCTATTACTGGTGCTCAAGTGAGGACGAGTCCAAGCTACCAGCTACAGAGCGATAGTGTTAACTTTGGTGGTGGTCTTTCTACCTCTACCAACTATGGTTTAGAGAGTACGGCGGGTGAAGTAGCTACTGGAGATTCAGAAAGCTCTACCTATCGTTTGCGAGCTGGCTATCAGCAGATGCAGGAAGTTTATTTGAGTATGACAGAAGCATTGGACGTTGTTATGTCGCCAAATCTGGGGGGTTTAACAGGGGGTACTGCTAATGGTTCAACAAGTGTATCGGTTTTGACTGATAGTCCTAGTGGCTATCAGCTTACTATTCAGGCTGAATCAGCGCCTGCTATGCAGATGATTTCGCTTCTTGAATCAATTTCAGATTATAGTCCTATTGATTCTCCTGAAGCGGATTATACTTTTACTACGTCTGCTAGTGATGCACACTTTGGTTATTCTCCAGAGGGAGTAGATATTGTCACTTACTTTAAAGACGATGGAATTTCTATTTGTGGTTCAGGGCTTCTTGATACAGCGCTTACTTGCTGGGACGGTCTTACTACTTCTGAGGTAATAATTGCTCAAGGTCCCGCCAATCAACCAGATGGTGCAACAACAACAATTAATTTTAGAGTTGGGGTTGGAGCAAATGCCGGGGTAATTGCTGGCACTTATGTCGCTACTACTACTTTGACAGCAATTCCAATATGAAAATAAATATTATTAATTTAATCCTGACTTCTCTAACGATTTTTTTTTCAATTTGCGTACATTTAGTACGGTTCTTACAAAAGAACCGTTTTATGTATAATCCCATCTCCAAGGGCAATTTCTTAAGACGAACAGGAGTTGCTCTGTTTATGGTCGGCTTGTTTTTGGTGCCCAACATAATTTGGGCACAAATTGAGAGTGGTGACTTTACTATCAGCGCTCAAATTGTTAATGACTTAGTTCCTCCCACTACTCCAACAATGTTATCGGTCGTGCCTATTGCGTATGATCAGATTGATGTCACTTGGAGTGCATCAACTGATAACTTTTTATTAGGTGGTTATGTATTATTGAGAGACGGAAATCCGGTCGCCACTACGACATTGACAACTTATCTAGATACTGGACTTACGGCTTCAACCACATATTCTTATGAGGTCTATGCGTTTGATGTTTTTTATAACTTATCTACGACTTCAAATTCATTATCTACCACAACCCCTAATCCACCACCAGCAACACCAACACCAACTTCAACTTCACAAACAAATACCGCTACTCGGGTTTTAGCCTTGCAAGATTTAAGTATTGAGACTGAGATTAATACGGCGGTATTTTCTTGGCAAACAAATAATCGATCACGATTTGTTCTGCGGTGGGGTAGAAATGATGCTTATGACGAAGGTTACATAATGAACGACGCTTATAGAACTAGTCATCAGACATTAGTTGGAGAATTGGAACCAGGCACTATTTATCTCTATGAATTAATCGGTTATGGCACGAACGGAATTCCGATTACTCTAAAGAAAGGTCAGTTTAAAACTAAAGATAGTATAAGTCAGTCTCCTTCTAACGTTCAAAATTTACAAGTAATAGTTCAGGAAAATGATATTACTTTGAGTTGGGAAAAACCAATTGGTTTTGAAGGTTCAACCATTAGAGTGGTGAGAAGTCATCTTGGTTATCCTTCAGATCCTTACGATGGTGCAATTGTTTACGAAGGCAAAGGTAATTCTTTTTACGATAAAAGTTCGCTAGAGGTTTATGGTAAACAATATTACACAGTCTTTGTTTATGCAGATGACGGCGCCGTTTCTTCTGGTGCTGTGGTTAGAGCTGGTCGTAAGTATGTAGCTACAGCTACCTCTACCCCAGGAGATAATGAAGGAAATTTAGAAGAAGAGCTAATTGAAATCCCTGATTTTGGTTTTTCAGTAGAGAATATCTTGGTTAAGCAAGGAGATAGTTTTTTTGATTTTAAGAGCGAAAGAATATATCTCGATAATAGTAAATCTTTTATAATTAGCATTCCATATTCTGCACTACCTAAACACCTAAAATCTATCATCGTCACTCTACTTGATCCGACTGATATGAATCGTAGTTATTCTTTTTTGCTTAGGATAAATAAAGACAGAACTGCGTACGAAGCAACTATTGCGCCAATAAAATTATACGGCCCGTCTCGTTTACAGATAGAGATATACGATTATGAAAGAGAGATTGTGGGTCGCTACCGAAAGCATATCGATTTCATCGCATCAGAAACAGAATTAGTTGAAGAAGTGGTTTTCCCCGATAAAATTGTGGGTATCTTCGAAAGGATTATGTCACCGCTATTTTGGATATTTATTATTATCTTATTAATTATTTTCTTACTTTACCGTCGCTCAAAGGAGACTGAGGATAATCACTAGTGTCGATTGTTGTTTTTACCGCTATAGTAGTAGGAGTTTAGTCATAAAGTTTTAATTATCTATGGTTCGTGTTGCAATTAATGGTTTTGGTCGAATAGGAAGAACATTTTTTCGCCTAGCTTATAATAACCCTGACTTTGAAGTTGTGGCGGTTAATGACTTGGGTGTTTTAGAAAACCTAGCTTATTTACTAGAGTACGATTCAGTTTATGGACGTAGTCCATTTTCTGTCGAAGCAAAAGATGGGGGACTTTTTATTCAAGGTAAGAAAGTAGCTTTTACTCAAGAGAAAGAACCAAACAAGCTTCCTTGGAAAGATTTGGCAATTGACGTAGTAGTTGAATCAACTGGCTTCTTTACAAGTTACGAAGGCTCCAAACTTCATCTTGATGCCGGAGCTAAAAGGGTAGTGGTATCTGCTCCAGTCAAGGGAGACCCATCTGCTGTGGGTGTAAATGGAGCGACCGTGTTGATGGGAGTAAATCATGAATTACTTAAGACTTGTCAGGTTTCATCAAATGCTTCTTGTACAACAAATGCCACTAGTCCCTTAGTTGCTATCTTAAAAGAAGCAATTGGGATTGATAAAGCTGTTTTGAATACTGTTCATGCTTACACAGCGTCTCAAGCCCTCGTAGACAGTCCCAACAAGAAGGATATGCGGGAAGGTAGAGCCGCTGCTCTTAACATCGTTCCTAGTACAACCGGAGCGGCAATTGCGACCACTCTCGCTCATCCTGAACTAAAAGATAAGTTTGATGGTATTGCTATGCGGGTACCAGTGCCAGTCGGTTCAATAGTCGATGTTACCTTTATCGCCAAGCGCGATACTACTGTAGAAGAAGTTAATCAAGCTCTCCTAAAAGCTTCGACTTTACCTCGTTGGAAAAATCTTTTTGCAGTTACAACCGAGCAAATTGTCTCAACAGATATTATTGGCTCAAGAGTTGGTTCAATTGCAGATTTATCTTTCACAAAAGTTGTGGGTGGTAACTTGGTTAAAGTATTGGCTTGGTACGATAATGAAACTAGCTACACCCAGACACTCGTTGAACACGTAAAAGAAGTATCCAAGCACGTTGGTTAAACAACATGTCACTATCAAGCAAAATTAAAACTATTCATCTGGCCAGTGACCATGCTGGTTTTGAGCACAAAGAAGGAGTTAGAGAATGGCTATCGAGCTTGGGTTATGACGTCGTTGATCATGGCGCAAAAGTATATGATGAAGGAGATGATTTTCCAGATTTTATTAAATTGGCGTCCGAAGCCGTAAATCAAAATCCAGAAGATTCTTGTGGAGTAATTTTTGGTGGTTCAGGACAAGGAGAAGCAATGGTTGCCAATAGTTATCCAAAAGTCAGAGCCACTGTCTATTATGGTGGTAACAAGGAAATAATTAGACTCTCAAAAGAACATAATGATGCGAATATTTTATCAATTGGAGCAAGATTTGTTTCGTTTGATGAAACTAAGGAAGTAATATGGGATTGGCTTAATGCGAGTGTACTTGATGATGACAAATATCAACGGCGCAATCAAAAAATTCAAACCATTAATCAGGAAATTTACCGCTTATGATTCCAATTGTTCCAGCCATAATTCCAAAGTCCTCTCACCATCTAGTAGATACTTTGAGTCGATTAACTTTTTCTCCTGAGATACATGTTGATGTAGTTGATGGAAAATTTGTACCTTTCACTTCGTGGCCATATGAGCCAAAAGGGGAACCAATTGAAGTCCGTAAAACAACTGACAAGTTTACACTGGAGGTTGACCTAATGGTAGAAAATCCGCTTGTATCTGCTGATGCATGGCTAATGTCTGGTGCTGATATGTTGGTCTTTCATGTTGAGACTATTAACTTAGATGCTTTTGCGAGGTTTGTTGATTCAACAAGAATCTCTATTGGAGTCTGTGCTCTAAATGACACACCGCTTTCTGTTTTGGAACCTTATGTTGAAATAGCTGACTATATTCAACTGATGGGCATTGCCAAAATTGGTAGCCAAGGACAACCTTTTGACGAGAGGGTATTGGAAAGGATTTCTGAACTAAAAATAAAATTCCCCAGACACCCGATAACAATCGATGGTAGTGTTAATAAAGAGACAATCGCCAAGATAGCTAAAGCCGGTGCAGATAGATTTATTTGTGGCTCAGCAATTGTTGGTGCCAGTGACCCTAATTTGGCCCACCTTGAACTTTCTGCATTAATTAATTAACTGAAGTTCTACCTACAATACTTTTGCGACAGGGTTTTAGCTTTTGTTATTTTTATTTGGATAGTTACAAAAGTATTATGGAGAATTTTGTAGCTCAATAAATTTTAATTATGGGGATGAAGCAACTACAATCTCTTCGGTACTGCTGATATACTATAGTCGATTCAATATGCATTATTTAACCTCAAAAGAAGTAAATTTTTTAGAATTAAAGGCAAATCAAATTCGCCAAAGTATTATTGAAATGCTAGTAGCGGCTGGTAGTGGGCATACCGCTGGTCCGCTGGGAATGGCTGATATTTTTACATTACTTTACTTCAAGGTCTTGCAACATGATCCCAAGAATCCTCTATGGGCAGACCGAGATAGATTAATTCTATCCAATGGTCATATCTGTCCTGTACTGTATGCAACACTTGCTCATGCTGGTTATTTTCCAGTTGAAGAATTACTGACACTTAGAAAATTTGGTTCAAGATTACAAGGACATCCGCATCGAACAGCTTTGCCAGGATTGGAAACTAGTTCAGGTCCGCTTGGTTCAGGACTTTCTCAGGCGGTAGGTATGGCCTTGGCGGAAAGAATAGATAATCCATATTCTTCAAAATACATCTATTGTTTAACTGGAGATGGTGAATTAAACGAGGGTCAGATTTGGGAGGCAGCACTACAGGCCGGAAAGGAAAAATTGCATAATTTAATAATGATTATTGATCGTAACGGGATTCAGATTGATGGCTATACTAAAGACGTGATGCCACTTGAACCTTTGGCAGAAAAATTTGAAGCCTTTAATTTTGATGTTCAAGAAGTAGATGGTCACAATATCCGCGCCATGAATGATGCTATTGGTAAGGCACAAGCTGTCTATAGCCAGCCTTCAGTAATTATTGCGCATACAATTGCTTCTAAAGGTGTCGATGTTTTTGAAAGAGATTTTAGGTGGCACGGTAATCCTCCAGGGAAAGGTCCTGAGGACAAAGTTCCTAAGACTAAGCAAGCTGAAGTGGCGCTTGAAAAACTTCGTACCTTGGCCGGCTTAATCGCTAAAGAAGATTTATCTTAGTAAAATGACAAACTTCTAATTATGTTAGCACCACACCTCGACAAAAAATTTGATACTAAAGAAATGGCTAGTTTGCCGAGCCGTAATGGGTACGGTGAAGGTTTACTAGAAGCCGCTAAAAGAGACGTTAACGTGGTGGCACTTTCTGCTGACCTGACTGAGTCAACTAGAACACTGCCTTTTGCAGAAGCTTATCCAGATAGATTTGTGCAAGTTGGTATAACTGAACAAAACATGGCTAGTGTGGCATCTGGGATGTCTGCTATGGGCAAAGTACCTTTTATTGCTTCATATGCGATGTTTTCTCCTGGAAGAAACTGGGAGCAGATACGCACAACAATTGCTTATAACGAAAGTAATGTGAAAGTAATTGGTGCACATGCTGGAGTGTCAGTTGGTCCTGATGGAGCAACACATCAAGCAATTGAAGATATTGCTTTAATGCGAGTAATTCCCAACATGATTGTGATTGCTCCGGCAGATGTCCATGAAGCGCGAAAAGCTACTCTCGCCGCAGCTAAATATGAGGGACCTGTCTATATTAGAGTTGGTCGCAGTAATACTCCGGTGGTAACTACACCAGAGTCTCCGTTCGAGATAGGTAAAGCTGTCGTGATGTATGAAAAAAATAGTAAACATGAGAAATCAGTTGGTATTGTAGTGACTGGTACCTTGCTCTTTAACGCCCTCAAAGCAGCACAGACTTTGGAAGAGAAGGGAATTGGCGCAACCGTCTTGCATATGCCGACAATTAAACCACTTGACGCAGAAGCTCTACTAAAGTTAGCCAAAAATCATGATGGGCTAGTGACTGTAGAAGAGCATCAGAGAGCCGGCGGTCTCGGTGGAGCTGTTTGTGAGTATTTGGGCGAGGTGAGTCCAACTAAGGTTGTTCGAGTAGGAGTAGATGATTTGTTTGGTCAGTCTGGTGAACCGGAAGAATTGATAGAGTACTACGGAATGGGTATTGAAGGCATTTTAAATGCTAGTGAAAAAGTTTTAAAGAGTTGATTCGATTCAAATGACAAAGGGGTACCCTTGGTAAACTACCAAGGGTACCCCTTTGTTGGGATTTCTTTGACATAAAACTTTAACAAAGCTTCCAAAATAAAAATCCCTAGGGGAACCCTAGGGATTTTTATTTGACTATGTACTAATCAATCATCTTGGCTTTGTATTCTTCTGGTGCTTCAGCGATAAACTTGTGCAGTTGTTCTTGTGTAAGTAGACCAGCTTGGGCTCCTACATATTGAACTACTGACATTGAATTTACTGGTCCCCAAGTCAGTGCTTCTGCTGGTGTCTTGCCCATAGCAATGGCCGCTGTAAAGGTTGATGAGAAAGAGTCTCCGGCCCCAGTACGGTCTACTGGTGGAGCAGGGTCTGGGTACATTGGCATATGCCAAGCTTGGTCATTTTCATCAACTACATACGCTCCGTGTGGGCCATCGGTTATAACCGGTAGTTTTGGTCCTAGTTCTTTAAATTTACGAAGTAGGGTTGGGACATGTTGTTCTTTTGTATTAAGAATTTCTTGGGCTTCTTCTAAGTTACAGAAAAAGATTTCGGTAACTTGATAGAGTTCCTTTAGTGCTTCGTAACCTAGTTTAATTTGGAAAGTTCCTGGTTGGAAAACTAATTTTGTACCATTTTCTTTGACGTACTTTGCTATCTCAAAATGAAATGGTAGTCCATGTTCACCGATAGAAGAGAAGTAAAGGTAACGTGGCGGTACTTGGAAATCAGGTAGACTATATGGGAATTTTTCGTGCTTAATCAAGATTGTTCGCTCTGGACCATAGCGCAGTACATAGTGATAATTGGTACTCTTTCCTTCAAATAATTTTATATAGTCTGTATGAACACCTTCTTGTCTAAGTGTCTCCAAACAGTCTTTGCCATTACGGTCTTGTCCTAAGCTTGCTACTAGGGCGGTTTTTAGACCTAGTCGGTGGGCTGAAACAGCGGCATTTGGAGAATTTCCAACTGCATTTACAACCACTACATCATCATAAGGAAGCTTGTTTCCAAACGGCATATGTAGGGTTTGTCTCCCTGTGTCCAAATCCTCACTTACGTCGGCTGCGTCTTTGTTTAATTCTATAAATGCATCAATGACGATGTCACCGATGGCTACGAAATCATATTGTTCTTCTGACATATAAGTAGATTGTACCACCCTGGGTAGCGTGCTATGGCCTGCTAATGGGGAGTAGTGCCAAGTAGACCTATTTATGATATCGTTTAGTCATATGACAGTAATATTGCCAGTAGAACTTAGAACAAAGGAAAAATCAAATAAAGGTGAGCAATCACGCGAATTTATATCAGCCGTAGTTTATGGTCCAAAATATCCAACTACACCAATTCGCCTAAATAGAAGTGAGTTTGAAAAAACTTTTAAAATTACCGGTGAGTCAACTATTATCGAACTACAAGGACTAAAAGATCCAGTAGAAGTTTTGGTTAAAGAAGTTGTCTTTGCTCCAATCAAAGGAGGCATCATGCACGTCGATTTTTATGCTCTAGAGATGGGTAAGGAAATGACAACTGATGTACCATTACACTTTATTAATGAAGCGCCTGCAGAAAAAATCGGTGCTGTTGTAAGTAAGGTAATGCACGAAGTAGAAATTACTTGTAAGCCAAACAATCTCCCTGCCTTTATCGAAGTGGATTTGAGTCTACTTGTTAATACAGAAGACAAGATTCATGTCAGTGAAATAGTTTGTCCTAAGGGAGTCAAAATCAATCAAGATGCAAATGATGTAGTTGCAATTGCAGAAATTATTGCGGAGGAAGTTGAGCCAGAAGTTACTCCAATTGCAGCCGCAGATGTTCCGGTTGAAAAGAAAGGGAAGGATGAAGAAGGGGTTGTATAAAAACCTTACGGAGATTCTAGAAACCACCAGCATAACTTTTCCTACCTGCGTCCTCGCTTCTGACATTGTCACTGCGGTAGGTTATAAAAGTCATACTGGTGGTTTCTTTGTGTAAAAACAGCCTTAAGGGAACCTCTTTGGTGCTGTTTTTGTTGGTGATGACTAGTTTCTTCTGATAAGTCTATAGTTATTTTTTGATAAAAAATCTTAAAATTTGTTATACTAAAGTCATGAAGAAAGTCTCTGTCATTAGCGCCTATTTTTTGTTGCTGTTTTTGCCATTTTTTACCATACAGGCAGAAACTGAGGCCGAGAGAAGAACTCGACTTGAAACAGAACTGCAGAATGTTGAAAGACAGATACTGACTCAAAGTCGCTTGGTTGAAGATAAACAGCTTGAGAGACAATCACTTGAGCGTGATGTGTCTATAATTGAAGGACAAATCAAGCAAGCGCAACTAGGTATACACGCACGCTCGGTAGCGATTATGCAGTTGACCGACCAAATCGGAGAGAAGGAAGTAGTCCTCTCAATTCTTGAAGAAAAGCTAAAGAGCCAGCGAGAGGCTCTGGCTGATTTGGTGAGAAAGTCTGCTTTGATTAATGACTACTCACTGGTAGAGGTTATGCTAAGTAAGCAAAGTTTCTCTGAATTTTTTACTGATGTCGCAACCTTTAATTCTCTTAAGGAGTCATTAAATGAATCTTTGGCTACTCTTCATACGATTCAAAGAGATACTTTTAGTCAAAAAGATCAGCTAGAATCAAAGCAGGAAACTGAAGCGGAAATGAAGAGAATTCAAGAATTGGAAAAAAAAGAAATTGAACGAAAGGAAAGGGAAAAGGAAGAAATTTTAAAAGTCACCAAAGGCGAAGAAAAAGTTTATCAGCAACTTTTGGAATCCCAACAAAGAACTGCTTCTCAGCTACGTAACGCACTCTTCCAACTTCTGGGTGGAGGTGGGGGAATACCATTCCCTCAAGCAGTTGAACTTGCTAAATATGCTTCTAGACAAACAGGGGTTGAGGCTGGTTTGATTTTGGCTATTTTGGAACAGGAGACAAATCTTGGTTCGAACCTCGGTAGTTGTATTTATAATGATATGCGTGGAGGGAAGGTGGTTATGCATCCGGATAGAGACGCTCCTATATTTGTTGCGGTAGCTGGAATTCTTGGATTTGAACCCAGGACCAAGCAAGTCTCTTGTCCGATTGTTTCTAATGGCGAAAGGTATGGATGGGGAGGGGCCATGGGTCCTTCGCAGTTTATTCCTTCGACTTGGGCGATTTATGGTGGGATTGTAAATAATGGAAGCGGTTGGGTCTATAGTGAAAGTGCTGATGCTATTAGAAGAATTAATGGAACAGGTTCTCCCGCCAATCCATTCAATAACCAAGATGCTTTTATTGCTACAGCACTTCTCCTTCGAGATAATGGCGCCAATGGAACATATAGCGGAAATCGATTAGCGGCTCTAAGGTATTATGCTGGATGGGGAGGAGCAAGTAATCCTGCTAACGCTTTTTACGGCGATCAAGTAATGAATCGAAAGGCTAGGTTAGACGGAGATATAAAGGTTATCAGTGGCTCTTAGTCACGGTGGGTTGCTAAAATATGGATATTTGTTATAGTGTGGCGCACATATGAAAGCTGATATTCACCCAAAAAATTATAGACTGGTAATCTTCCAAGATAACTCAAGTGGAGAGCGTTTTCTTGTCGGTTCAACAATTAATACTTCAACAACTGATAAGTGGACTGACGGAGTAGAGTACCCAATTGCTTATGTAGACGTTTCAAGCGCTTCTCATCCATTTTATACTGGACAAGAGAAGGTTATGGACACTGCAGGACGGGTAGAGCGCTTCAAGGCTCGTGCTTCACAGGCTACTACAAGAAAGAAGAAGGCTTAACGAAAAAGACCGCCTTTACCTGCAAAAAGGTAAGGCGGTCTTTTCTGTTATTGGTGTACACTAGTAATGAGGTTTGTGTTTTGAATGAGATTTAGATTAATACTAAATATCTTTAAAATACAGATCTTATAAATATGGAATATAACGAAGAGGAATTACAGTCATTTAGAGAGAATCATAAAACGCAGTTCATTGCGAGTCAGTTTGATGATGTCTCCAAAAAACTGGTTTCAGCAAAACAGATGGCTATCGATGAGCCGGAAATGGCTGAATTAGTTCAGGAGGAAATAGCTACTCTTGAGGCGCAGAAGCAGGTTATCTATGAAGAAATGCAACGTATTACCTTGGCCGCCAAAGTAGAAGATGAGATTCCGTACGGAGTGGTTTTGGAAGTTCGGGCTGGAGCCGGTGGCGATGAGGCCGCTTTGTTTGCAGAGGAGTTGGCACAAATGTACTTACAGTATGCAACTCTTCAAGGTTGGTCGTATTCGACTGAAAATGAATCAAGAGGGACTTCTGGCGGTTATAAAGAAGCGGTTTTTGAAATCATCCATCCAAAAGTCTATGATGATTTACGCTTTGAGACTGGAGTTCATAGAGTGCAACGTATTCCGGTGACTGAAAAAGCTGGTCGCATCCATACCTCTACTGCCTCAGTAGCTATTTTGCCTTTACGTAAAAAGCCAACTATCGAGATTAATCCAAGTGATATAGAGATGGAATTTTCTCGTTCTGGTGGGGCAGGAGGTCAAAATGTGAACAAAGTAGAAACCGCTGTTCGTTTAATCCATAAACCAACTGGTATCGAAGTTCGTAGTCAGACCGAGCGCTCTCAGCTAAAAAACCGAGAAAAGGCCATGAATATCTTGGTAGCAAAGCTAGAAGCGGCTCACGCCGAAGAAGAGGCAAAAAAGCATGCCTCAGTTAGAAAAGACCAAATTGGAACCGGTGACCGCTCTGAAAAGATACGGACCTACAATTTTCCGCAGAATCGAATTACCGACCATCGTATAAAGGTATCTTGGCACAATATAGAGGGAATAATGGGTGGTCAGCTAGAGCCGGTTATTGAAGCTATCAGGGAAGCTACTTCACTGGAGGCTGAGGTAGTTGCGTAGGTTTTTTATATATGATAAGCTCTCGAAGCTTAAGCGCAGTGCGCTTTTTTGCTTAGTATTAATTATGTCAACACAAACTAACAACCAATCACTCATCGAGCGCCTTTTTGGCGCAGGTGCACACTTCGGCTTCAAAAAAAGTCGACGTCATCCAAGCGTTACACCTTTTTTGTTTGGAACAAAAGAAGGTAACGATATTTTCAATTTAGAACAAACTAACGAACTTATTAATAACGCCAAGGCCGTATTGAAGGAGGCAGCTATGAACGGAAAGACTGTCCTTTTTGTGGGAACAAAAAGTGAAGTTATCGATAATGTAAAATCAGCTGCTCTTAAAGTAGAAATGCCTTACGTTGTAAATCGATGGATTGGCGGAATGCTTACTAATCTTCCAGAAATTAAGAAGCGTATTATGCGTATGGAGGAGCTAGTTAGAGAGTCAGAGTCAGGTGAACTTGAAAGAAAGTATACAAAAAAAGAAAGACTACTTTTGTCTCGAGACTTGGCCAAGCTAAATCATAATTTCTTCGGTATAAGTAAAGTTACAAAAACTCCAGATTTCATGGTGGTTGTTGACCCACGACATGATTCAATTGCTGTAAAAGAGGCTATTCACATGAACGTACCTATTATTGGTATTATGAGTTCAGATTGCAATGTTGCCCAAGTAACTTACCCAGTTTTAGTAAATGACGCTCTACAAGGAAGTGTTAAACTAGTACTTGGCGAACTGACAGCGGCAATCGCTGAAGGAAAAGCTGCTTTTGTTCCAAAGCCAGTAGCCCCAAGAACAGAAGTTCGTCCTCGACCATCTACTCCAAGATAATTAAAAATAAAATCCACTTGGATTTTAAACAAAGGTTTTGTTCTCTAAATAATATAAGTAATATCATTAACTATGGAAATCACTTCAACTCAACTAAAAGAACTTCGTGATAAGACTGGTATCTCTGTGATGCAATGTAAAAAAGCTCTCGAAGAAGCCGAGGGTGATATGGATAAAGCGGTTATTATTTTGAAAAAGAAGCGTAGCGAAGCTGCTGATAAAAAATCTGATCGAGAACTAGGTGCTGGTGCTATTGGTGCCTATGTTCACAATACAAATGAAGTAGCTGCTTTTGTGTTGTTGGCTTGTGAGACAGACTTTGTTTCAAAGAACCTAGAATTCGTTGCTCTAGCAAAAGAAATTGCTATGCAAGTAGCAGCTACTAACCCTACCTATGTTTCTAAAGATCAGGTACCAGCTGAAGTTCTTAAAAAAGCTGAAGAGGTATTTGCTACTGAGGTGGTAGGTAAGCCAGCAGAAATGCAGGCAAAAATTCTTGAAGGTAAGATGTCGTCATACTTCAAGGAGCAAATTCTACTTGAGCAGCCATTTATCAAGAATCCTGATACTACCATTGGAGAAATGGTTTCAGGAGCTGTGCAAAAATTTGGAGAGAACGTTTCAGTTGCTCAAATCTCACGACTGTCAGTAAAGTAGTTTTATTATGCTCAGTATTGGACAATTGTTTCTGCTGAGTCTAGGTTTATTTTCTTTCTTTACTTTCATTATTTCTCGAGAAGAAAGAAGAGGTAAGCGATATTTTTTCAGCGGAATTAGAAGTTCTCTGGATTTTGTTATAGAAAAGATTACTGACTATTTGGTTGCAAAAGCAATCTATTTAGGTAGGCATATAATAAAACTCTCTTGGTATTATGGAATTCATAAGGCCTTGCGCCTAGTTTTGACTGGGCTAGTAAAATTTTATGACATGCTGGAAGAGGTATTTATCCGTAATCGAGACAGGGCTAGGACTCTAAAGATTGAAAAGCGTTCTTATAAACAAAACCACGGTCATCTAGGCCAAGTAGCAGAACATAAAGCCTCAACGGCATTGACGGAAGCTCAAAAGAAGAAGTTGCTTCAAAAGAAGCTAGAAAGCGGATAAAAAGGTTGCGATTTTTTTCAAAAAGGGCATAATAGCAGGCGCAGAAGCAGGGAAGTATTGCCATCTTAGCTCAGTTGGAGAGTTAAAATAATCTGGGAGATTATTTTAAAGTTTTGTAACAAAACCACTCTGACTAGATAAATTTGGTAGAGTGCATGAGGGAAGTATTGCCATCTTAGCTCAGTTGGTAGAGCAACGGTTTTGTAAACCGTGGGTCGTCAGTTCAAATCTGACAGATGGCTCCGATACGAGGGTCGCGATTACGAGTGAAGCGAGTAGGAAACCACAAAAAATACCTAAAAGAAAGTTAACTTTCTTTTAGGTATTTTTTGTGGTTTCAGTCTGGCCTTAGCCAGACGTTATCATGACCGAGTGAGGCCATACTGTATCCGCAGATACAGATGGCTCCCGTTTGTTATTTAAATTGATGACTCCTTTAAAGCTATCACTCCGCTTTGTCTTAGGTAGATACGATTATGGACTGAGGTAGTAAAACAGGTAGTATTTAAAGCATAAAATACTCACAGGTCTTTATTTATAGGCATTTTAGGTATATACTCACATAATTTAAGTTATGAGTAATCCCGACCAATCACACCTTTTGCCGTATGCCAGAAGATCAGATTTTCATGTTGGGAGGGCAACTGAATTGTCAGGCAAAAAGCGATTTTTTTATCGTTGCCTTGAAATATTTCCTGGCTTAGCTTCGTGGTCCACTTTAATTGGAGTGGTCCTGTTGTCTGTCTACGCACCTTTTATTGCTGCTTATTTTGTAATTGCTTTTGCGTTGTATTGGGTCCTGAAGACGGCGTTTCTTTCTTACCATCTACGCTATAACTGGAAGAGACTGCGGCACCATATGTCGCTTGACTGGCAGTCAATGATTGCGCGTTTTGATTATCAAAAATTACATCATGTAGTAATTCTACCTTTCTATAAAGAACCAACATCAGTAATTGAGGCAAGTCTTGAGGCACTTTCAAAAGTAAATTACGATAAGAAAAAAATTATTATTGTCTTGGCAGGAGAAGGAAGGGCAGAAGAACATGCTAGAGAAATTGGTGAGATGATGAAAAATAAATATGGAAATATTTTTGGTTATTTCTTAAATACTATTCATCCCAAAGACTTACCTGGAGAAATGGCAGGGAAAGGTTCAAATGCCTCATATGCAGCCGAACAAGTTCGAACTCAGATACTTGATGCCAATAATATTTCTTATACTGAAACAATAGTATCTATTTTTGATATTGATACAGTTTTGTACCCAGACTATTTTAATTGTCTAGTATGGCATTTTCTGACAGCAGAAAATCCACTCAAAAGTTCATTCCAACCAGTTCCAATCTTTAATAACAATATATGGGAGGCACCAGCGATTTCTCGAGTGGTTGCTATGAGTAGTACTTTTTGGGAAATGGTCCAGCAAGAGAGACCTGAACGAATGGCCACCTTTTCCTCTCATTCAGTAAGTTTCCAAGCTTTGTACGAAGTCGGTTATTGGCAGAGTAATATGGTTAGTGAAGATTCCCGAATCTTTTGGAATTTATTGATGGCAAATAATGGTGTATATAGTGTTATACCTCTATCATACCCAGTATCAATGGATGCAAACGCTGCTCCACATTTGTGGCAAACAATAGTTCAAATTTACAAACAACACAGAAGATGGACTTACGGTGTTGAAAATCTTTGCTATATTCTTTATCACTTCTCCCAGAACAAAAATATTCCTCTTAGACAAAGAATAACAGTCGCTCTACAGCAGGCCGAGGGTTATTGGTCTCTGGTAACAAATCCAATTATGTTGTTTATTTTGGGTTGGGCTCCGATTTTTTTGGGTGGACAAGAATTCCATCAAACCGTACTTTCATACAACCTACCGATTGTAGTACGAGATTTACTTATTTTGGCTATGTTTGGTTTAGTAATTTCTTCAGTAATATCTTTGACACTAATCCCTCCTAGACCACAAAATGCCAGTCGTTTTAGATATTTGGTCATGGCCCTACAGTGGATTATGGTACCGGCTACGATGATTATATTTAGTGCTATTCCAGGTATTGATGCTCAAACAAGATTAATGTTTGGTAAGTACATGGGTTTTTGGGTTACTCCCAAGACGCGTGTTGTGCAATAATATACTTTTATGAAACCGATTGTTGAACCATTGGCCTATTGGCGACGTAAATTAATTTTCATACTCTTGCTCGGAGCTTTTTTGTTAAGTCTCCCAGTCTTTATATTTTACGCTACAGGGTATCGATACGATTTTTTCTCAGGTAAACCAACCTTTACTGCAACTGGTGGTTTGTATATTGCTGCCGAAGCTCTAGAGAGTACAATTTTCTTGGACGAAATTGAAGTTACCAATGCTCGTGTATTTAGAAACGCTTCTTATATTCAGGGTCTGCAACCTGGTCTGCATCGTGTCCACGTCCAAACCCCAGGTCGACATACTTGGGTCAAGAATCTATCAGTCTACCCACATATAGTGACTGAAGCAGAAGCTTTCAACTTACCTCTGGTGCCACAGATTAGGCCAGTGACTGAGTTCCAAACTATTCGGGGAGAAGCCGTTTTTATTGTTGCAACTACCAGTCAACCGGTTTTTGATTTTGCCTCTAGTTCTATTCCTTTGTTCATTACTGCGTCGACCGCTACTAGTAGCTATCGAATTAATCCTGAGTATACTTTAATAAAAGATTTGTTTGCTTCTGAAGCTTCAACAACGGCGATGCTAAACAAAATTGAAGAAACTTTTGGTTTTGCTACTTCGGCCTTAGACGCAAATGTAAATACTGCTACTACAACAATAGTACGTGATGACCTAAGGTTGTATAAGAGCGGGGAAGATGTCTATGTAGAAGCTCTAGGTACCGGAAGACAGATACCGCACTATTTTTGTAGTAATCAAGTAAGCACAACTACAGAGGATTTGGATTTATCTGCCTCACTACAAGACGCCATTGAAGAAGAATTAATTTTCCAAGAAAACATAATAGAAGTATCTAATAATGACCGAGAATGTCGAACCATAATCAGAATTGATAGAAGATGGCAAACTGTCCAAGACTTTGACTTTATGCCTGACAATGAGGATCTCATTTTAATGACATTAGAAGATGGCTTGTATGTAATTGAAATTGACGACCGTTCTTGGCAGAATGGACAAGTCCTTTATGCGGGAAAAAATTTAAAAAGCTTGGTTCATGGCGGTGGAATCTTTGTAAAAGATGGGAAGCAAATAATTGAAGTATTGACTGATATTATTGTTCCATAGGAAATATAAATTATGAAAAAACAAATTGGTCATCATCATCCTTTGTCTCAAGTAATTGCCGAGGTTAACAGTATATTTGCCGAAATCGGTTTTACTTTTGCTGAAGGTCCAGAAAGAGAATTGGTCGCCTATAATTTTGATGCACTAAATGTGCCAAAAGATCATCCGTCTCGAGATATGCAGGATACTTTTTATATCGCCGGCAAGTCAGATGTGGTAATGCGTACACATACTTCTCCGGTACAGGTTAGGTATATGCAATCACACCAAGCGTCAATAAGAATGATTTGCCCTGGTAAGGTTTTTCGTAACGAAGCGACTGATGCTACTCACGAAGCGCAATTTTTTCAATTGGAAGGTCTAATGATAGACGAGAATATTTCTTTAGGTCACATGAAGGGTCTACTTGAATATTTCTTTACCAACTTCTTTGGCGGTGAAGTAGAGGTTCGTTTTCGGCCAAGTTTTTTCCCATTTGTTGAACCAGGGGTTGAAGTTGATATGCGCATAGCTCCCGACCCACAAAATAAGCTCTCAGGCAAATGGATAGAAATTATGGGAGCTGGAATGGTTCACCCAAATGTACTGCGAGCAGGAGGTATAAATCCAGATAAATACCAAGGATTTGCTTTTGGTATGGGTATGGATAGATTGGCGGTTTTGAAATACGGAATTGACGATATTCGTCTTATGTATAATGGCGATTTGCGCTTTGTTAATCAATTCTAGTAAGTATTTATGAAAACAACGAACTTCTTTGTCACATATCGTCAAATATTTCTCAACATATACACGATATGCCTCATGATATTTGGTTTGGGCGCCGCGAACTTTACTTATTTTCATAAACACTCCGAAACCCTAAAAGATTAAATAAATATGAAATTTTCTCACAACTGGCTCCAAAAGTTTTTTACCGAAGCGTTACCTGCACCGGAAGTTTTGGCTGAAAAAATAACCTTTCATTCTTCTGAAATTGAAGAGATTATTTCTCTACCCAAAGACACTGTTTTAGATGTAAAGGTCTTGCCAGACAAGTCAGCTTGGTTAATGTCGCATCGTGGTTTGGCAAAAGATATTTCAGTAATGTTAGATATTCCACTTGCGACTGATCCTTTTCAAAACAAGTCAGAAATCAGTAATTTGGATAATGTTTCAATTAAACTCTCTTCCTCGACTTGTACTTATTATGGAGCAGCTCTAATTAAAGATGTACAAATTAAACCTTCCCCAGAGTGGTTAAAGGAAGCAATAGAAGCAATCGGGCAGCGTTCAATCAATAATATTGTTGATGCTACAAATTATGTAATGTTCGAATTGGGACAACCTCTACATGCTTTTGATGTAGGTAAACTCAAATGTGTCGATGGTCAGTATAGCGTTGGGGTTAGACAGGCTACTCCTAAAGAATCGATAGTAACTCTAACTGGAGAGACTTACGAATTGTCTGAAGCTGACGCAATTATTATTGACGCTAACGATAATGAACCAATTGGTATTGCTGGAATAAAAGGCGGTAAACACGCAGCTATCGATAACTCAACTACAGATATTTTAATTGAATCAGCAAATTTTGATCGTGTGGCAATTAGAAATACAGCCAAACGTATAAAACTACAAACTGATGCCTCAAAGCGTTTTGAAAACGGTATCAGTCCTGCTGTGGCGCCAATAGCTCTGACAAGGGTTGTTGAACTTGTGCTTGAGATTGCTGGAGGAATTAATTTGGGTCAGGTATCTTCTGGGGAGGCATCTGTTGTTAGGGAGTCCGTCTCATGTTCACTTAAAAAAGTTAATTCGGTATTAGGGCTTAGTCTTGGTCAGGAAGATGTTAGTTCGATTATAAACCGTTTTGGCTATGCATATTCTTGGGCAGGGGACATTGTTTCTGTGACGCCATCATTTGAAAGAGATGACTTAATTATTGAAGAAGACTTAATAGAGGAAATTGGGCGCATGTATGGACTTGGTCATATTGTTTCAGTTCCGCCAACAAAACAAGTTGTGAGTGAATTTAATAAGCGACATTACTATGCCGAAAAAATTCGGGCTTGTTTAATTGAGCTAGGTTTCTCAGAAATTTACACCAGTTCATTTAGGAGTAAGGATTTAGTTAAGTTAGAGAATGCACTTGCTTCAGACAAGGAATTCCTACGCAGTACCTTAACGGCTAATTTACAAGAAGCGATTGAGCGAAATATTTCACACCGAGATTTGCTTGGTCTTTCGGCGATTAAAATATTTGAAATCGGAACAGTTTTTTCTGAGGACTCAGAGGAGTTCAGGGTTTCGATAGCTGTTCAATCTGGCACAACCTTTAAGGCCAAAGCAGACAAACCACTTATTGAGGAGGCTTTGACAGAATTGGCAAATGCTTTAGGGTTTGCACCTGAGCTGTTATTTGATATTGATGGAGTAGTAGAATTTTCCTTGGACTCACTATTACTGAAACTACCTTCGCCAACTGATTATGAAGAGGTGGAAAAAAAGTCGCCGAAAAAGTATCAAGCCTTTTCCGTTTACCCAGCTATGACTAGAGATATTGCTATGTGGGTAGAGCAGGGAACAGATAGTGAAACAATAACAAAGATTATAAAAGATTCTGCAGGAGCATTGCTTTACAGAATTACGCTATTTGATGAGTTTAGTAAGGATGGTAAAACCTCTTATGCATTTAGGTTAGTATTTCAGTCTTACGAGAAGACCTTGACCGATGAAGAGGTTCAGGTGTATATGGATAATGTTTATAAAAACGTTGCAAATCAAGGCTGGGAAGTACGGTAATTATCCCTTTTTTAGACAGACAAGCGAGCCCTTTTCTGCTATACTATAAGGATATTTTTAAGGGTAAATAATTTCGGCATGGCAGAAAAAAAAGAGAAGAAAAGTAGTTATGATGCTTCATCAATTTCCGTTCTAGAAGGTCTAGAACCGGTACGAAAGCGTCCGGGAATGTATATTGGTACAACAGGACCAGAAGGCCTCCATCATTTGATTTGGGAAGTTTTCGATAACTCTCGCGACGAAGCGATGGGTGGTTTTGCTAATAGAATTGAAGTAGCCCTTTTGCCAGGTGGATATGTTCGTGTAGCAGATAATGGTCGCGGTATTCCTGTAGATATGCATAAACAAACTGGCGTATCTGCTCTTGAGACTATTCTTACTGTACTGCATGCTGGAGGTAAATTTGGAGGAGAAGAATCTGGCTATAAGGTGTCTGGAGGTCTTCATGGTGTAGGTGTATCTGTAATGAATGCGCTTTCTTCACACGTAATAGTAGAGGTACACAGAGACGGAGCCTTTCATATGCAGGAATATGCTATAGGTGTGCCAAAGTATAAGGTAAAGAAGATGGGTGCTTCAAAACTCAAGGGGACTATTGTTACTTTTCAAGCAGACGCTACTATTTTTCCTGAAACCGATTATGACTTTAAAAAGATTGTAAACAATCTTCGACAACAGGCATACCTAGTAAAAGCCATGCAACTATCTGTAATAGATGCACGACTTGTGGCAGGCGAGGAAGCTGCTGTGCATGCTTCTTCTGACAAGGCTTTGGTTAAGTTTCTGGATAGTATTAGAGGTAAACAATACCTGACAGATGAGCGATTTGAAGTACCACACCAACACTTCTATTTTGAAGGTGGCTTGCGTTCTTTGGTGGCTTTCAACAACCATTACCAAAAGCCGGTACATAAAAATATCTTTTATGTAGAAAAGAGTGATCCTAAAGCAATTGTGATGTCCGTAGAGGTGGCTCTACAGTATGTAGATGACATTTCAGCGCGAATCTCTGCTTTTGCTAATAATATTTATAATCCAGAACACGGTACGCACGTTACAGGCTTTAAAACAGCACTTACTCGTACTCTAAATAACTATGCTAGGAAGAATAATTTCTTCTCGGTAAAAGATAAAGACACTGGTTTTACTGGAGACGATGTGCTTGAAGGTATTACAGCGGTGGTCTCAGTTAAGATGCCCGAAATTCAGTTTGAAGGACAAACCAAAGCCAAGCTTGGCTCTGTAGAAGCAAGAGGAGCGGTGGAATCTATCTTTGGAGAAGCTTTTGCAGCTTATCTAGAGGAAAATCCTGATGATGCCAAAGCCATCATCAACAAAGTGGTGATTGCTGTAAAAGCCAGAAAAGCCGCCAAGGCTGCCAAGGACAGTGTACTTCGTAAGGGAGCTCTCGAAGGAATGTCTCTCCCTGGAAAACTGGCTGACTGTCAAAGCAAGAAAGCAGAAGATTCCGAGTTGTTTATTGTAGAAGGGGACTCAGCCGGCGGTTCTGCCAAAATGGGACGTGATAGAAAAACTCAAGCTATCTTGGCTCTACGAGGAAAAATTTTGAATGTTGAGCGAGCTCGTATTGATAAAATGCTCGCTTCTGAGCAAATTAAGAACGTTGTAATTGCGCTAGGTACGGCTATTGGTGATGTGTTTGATATTTCTCGATTGCGCTACCACAAGATTATTATCGCAACCGATGCGGATGTCGATGGTGCACACATCAGAACTCTACTACTAACTCTGTTCTTCCGTTATTTTAAACCATTAATTGAAGGTGGTTTTATCTATATTGCTCAACCTCCACTTTATAAAATCCAGAGAGGAAAAGAAATCCAGTATGCTTTTACAGATGAAGAAAAATTCAGTGTTTTGGCAGGGATGGGAGTTGATGTTAATGAGGATGAAGTAGCTGAGGAAGATGGGGCTGAGCCTGAAGAGGAAGTAGAAGTAGCAAAGAAAAATAGTAAAGTCAGAATTCAGCGCTATAAGGGTCTAGGAGAAATGAACGCAGACGAACTTTGGGAGACAACCATGAATCCTGAATTTAGAATTCTCAAGCAAGTAAATATTGATGACGCACTGATGGCAGATAAGGTATTTGATGTTTTGATGGGGACTGATGTTTCAAGTCGAAAATCATTTATCCAATCAAACGCCAAGATGGCAAACCTAGATATTTAATTATATTTAAATAAAAAAGAGCGAAAGGTGATACCTTTCGCTATTTTTTATTTTGAATTTTTATTCTAGGACAAATATTGACCAGCTAGCTGAATTATTCTTTGAGTTTGTGTCTCTGTCTGTTTTGGTTGAAAGACTGTATGAGTATAGTTTTTCATCATCTACAGCAGGGAAGCTGATAGTGAGAAGTGATTTCTCATTTGGCTTGAGAGCGGTTTGTTTTGTAGATTCATAAGTAATCCCTCCAGGTAGCTTGGCAGTAAAATACCAATCTTCTGAAGTTTTTGTACCAATGTTCTTGACTGAAAATTGCATGGCACCTTCCTCGTCGGTAGTTAATTTACCGGTGTTTAGATAATTTCCACCAGAAGTAATTCTACCAATACCAATATATGTAACTTCTAGGTCTGTAAATCCATTTGGATTTGAAGTAGGAATTGCGTACTCGTAAACATATTCATAAACCGGAGCGGGTTTAACTACTGGTTTTGTTGGCTCAACGACCGGAGTGGTGGTTGTAGCCTCAGTTGTTGGACTTGTTGTAGTGGCAACAGGAGTTACTTCTTCAGCTGGTTCTGTTACTTCGGTTTCAGGTTCCGTTACCGCAACTTCTTCGGTTGTTGTAGCAACCTCTTCAGCTACTTCAGTTGTACTATCTGGAGCAAGTCTAGGATTGAGTACTGTGACAGATTGAGAGCTGTTAGTAGTTGATGTAGCAGAATTAGTTTTAAAGTATGAAACTGTATAGTTCATTTCTAGTACTGACTTCTTTTCAGAGTTAACCAGAATTTGTGCTGTTCCTACAGTACCAAGATCGTAGGTACTTCCACACTCAGCATTTTTAAAATCACTCAGAGCGGTTTTTACCTGAAGAGAAAGACCATCTTGGCATTCGTAATTAAAGGTATAAGTACCTTTTTTGGCTGGCTTATCCCAACCGATAGTAAATTCGTTACCAGTTATAATCGGTCCAGCTACTGGCTTTAAATCAATTTCTACTTCCGCTGTTGGGTCGTAGCTATAGACACTATCAGCAAGAGAGGCAAGTGAACTGATAGCGCTTGGGAAAACAGACACTATTTGTACTGAAAGCCAAGCTATTAAAATAATAACTCCAAATAATCCAATAATTGCTAAGGTTTTTAATAAGCCCGCCTTTTTTTCTGGTGTAACGTTATTCATGTTGAGAAAACCCTACCATATTGATTAAAAAAGTCAAGCATATGTATAGGTTAAGAAATTTCAATATAAGAAAAGTCATTGCAAAATAAGCTAATATTGACTTTCCGATAAAATGTGCTATCATATATAAATATGGAAGTACGCTCATGGTCACAGTTGATTGATGCAATTTTGCTCCGCAAGGTGGCTTTTCTTGTGACATTTTTTCTTGTTTTTTTAGTTAGCTACGGCGTATTGGCCTGGCTGGATTTTTTGCCTGAGTTAGTTTTAGAAAACGAAAATACTGAACAAGTTGAACAAGTTGTTGAATCAGATGTTGTTGATTCAACTTCAATCGATTCAATTGAAAACACCACTGATTATCTGAATGAAGTACAGTCTCCAGCAAATGTTCTCCCTCTCACAATGACTATTGAAGCTTTAGGTAAGAGTATTACTGTCTTAAATCCTACTTCAAGAGATAACTCTGATTTGGACACAGCATTGTTAGATGGAGTTGTTAGACACCCAGATTCAGCTACTTTAGATCAAGACGGGACTGTATTTATATTAGGTCACTCTAGTTATTTGCCAGTAGTTCGTAATAAAAATTTCCAAGCCTTTAATGGTATTCAGGATTTAAAATGGGGAGATACAATAAAAATAAGTGCCAATGAGGGGGAGTATATTTATCGTGTCGACAAGGTTTATCGAGCTAAAGCTCAAGATGTTGTGGTGCCTATAGCTGGGCCTGATAAACGTCTAGTTTTAGCAACTTGTAATAGTTTTGGTAGTACCGACGATCGTTATATTGTGGAAGCGGACTTAATTGAAACAAATTTATTTTAATCAAGCCCGCTTGACAAACCATGATTATTCATATATTATATTAAGTAATAAACGGTTCTCTTAGGCCTTTTGAGGCCACATTTCAAAAGCAAACACAGAT
>JBGSVK010000089.1:0-3055 GCA_041752975.1 Minisyncoccia bacterium
TGGCAAAAAGCTTTGTTTGATTTGGGTCTAGTGAATGATAGTGAACCATACAAGAGAAGAATCAACCGCGGACTTATCTTGGGTCCAGACGGCAACAAGATGAGTAAGAGTAAAGGTAATGTAATTGATCCAGACGAACAAGTACAAAGGGTAGGGGCAGATACAGTAAAAATGTATCTGGCTTTTATGGGTCCCTATGAGGGAGCCAACTATCCATTCGATTTAGGAGGAATTGCTGGGGTAAGAAGGTTTTTAGAGAGAGTATACGGACTAAATGAACATATAAAGGAAGAAGTAGTGGCTTCAAGCAGGAAGCAACTACATAAGACAATCAAGAAAGTTATTGAAGATATTGAGGCATTTAAGTTCAATACGGCTATTAGTGCCATGATGGTACTTGTTAATCAGGTAGAAAAAGAAGGTTTTACAAAAGAGGATTATATTGCTTTCTTAAAGGTATTGGCACCATTTGCACCCCATACAACCGAGGAGTTGTGGCATGAATTAGGCAACAAAAAGTCCATTCACCTTGAAGAATTTCCGACAGCAGATCCAGAGTTGACGGTAGATGACAGTGTAACAATTGGGGTGCAAATAAACGGTAAACTACGTGGTTCAATCACAATTTCTCCAAATGCTACCCAAGAAGAAACTATGGTAGAAATCAATAATAACGTTGAATTACAAAAGAAATTAGCGGATCTTGAGATAGTCAAAGTTATTTACGTGCCCGGTAGAATACTAAACTTAATAGTCAAAGAGGGGAGTTAGGAATTGGGTATTAACAGGGGTTATTGACCTTCTTCAGTAGTCATGTTATAAATAGCGGACGCATTGAGGCAACTATTGGGAAAATATTAAAGATTTATGATTTCATTTAAACCTAAACAAATAACAAAATCACTACTTGGAGTACTACCAGATCGCGCACGCGATGTGCTTACAAAGCGCTACGGATTAGGCCCAAATGGAGAAACTTCAACTCTTGAATCTATTGGTCAAGCCTATGGTATTACTCGTGAGCGAGTTCGACAAATTGAAAACTACGGTATTCAATCAATTCAAAAGTCTGAAGAATACAAGAAGCATTTCGACCTTTTTGTTGAAATGCAAGCTCTAATCGACCAATTAGGTGGTGGTGTTATTGCTGAACACGTCTTCCTAGATGAACTAACAAACGACCCAATCGTTAAGAATCACCTCTATTTTTTGCTCGTAGTAGGAGACCCATTCTATCGAGGTAAAGAAAACCCAACTTATACTCATCGATGGTTTACCGAAAGAAAAGTAGCTGATGTAGTTGAAAAAGCCCTAAAACAAGTTCATCAATCACTTCAATCTGATGAATTAGTAAGTGAACAAGAAATTCTAAACAGATTCCGTGGTCAACTACTAGATTTGGCAGACAAGTATGATGAAAGTGTCCTAAAGCGCTGGCTACTTATTTCAAAGCAAATTGGTAAGAATCCACTAGGTGACTGGGGACCTGCTGAAAGTCCAAATATTAAAGTTAAAGGTATTCGTGACTATGCTTACTTGGCGGTAAAGCGTCATGGTTCACCAATGCACTTTAGAGAAGTAGCTGAGGCTATTGATACTTTATTCAAGCACAAGGCACACATCGCTACCACTCACAACGAACTTATTAAGGATAGTCGTTTTGTACTGGTGGGTCGCGGCCTCTACGCTCTAACTGAATGGGGCTACACAGCTGGTGTCGTAAAAGATGTTTTACGAGAAATCCTAGAGAAAGAAGGTCCACTATCTCGTGAAGAACTTATCGATAAGGTTAGAAAGGAAAGATACGTCAAAGACAATACCATCATCGTAAATCTACAAGACGCAAACCTATTCAAGAGACTAAGTAACGGTACTTACGCACTCGCTGAATAATGAAATAAATGGAAACTCCCACAATGCATTGTCATTGTGGGAGTTTTCTGTAGTACAATGTAACAAATGGGAGAAGTATTTAAAGCTATCTTTGGAGCCGTTGCCGGACCACTACTGTTGGTGTTCGGTATCTTGATGTTTTTGTTTGTCTTAAATTTATTAAACATAAATCCTGGACCAATCTTTTCAGTCATGATTGCCTTGACGCCAATCTGGCTACCAATAGGACTTTTTTATATTACCTTTGAACGCTGGATGTACTACAAGCAAAACAAGTTTGCTTCAGAAAACGGTCGCTCCACACTAAGAATAAATCTGCCGCAAGAAGTCTTCAAATCTCCTGAAGCTATGGAGAGCGTGTTTGCTCAGATTCATAACGTCAACACTCCTGACAACTTGATGCAAACATACATAGACGGTAAACATCCTCTTACATTTAGCTTTGAACTTGTTTCTACAGGTGGTGAAGTGAGATTCTATATGAATGTTCCAAGCAAAAAGACTAAGAATGCTACCGAAGCTCAACTCTATGCTCAATATCCAGGAATTGAAGTTATCGAAGAAGATTTGGATTATACCGATGAAATAAAATGGGACCCAGAAAAGTATGAGTACATGTCTTTTCACATGAACAAGAAAGAAGACCAATCATTTCCTATCAAAACTTACATAGACTATGGTCTAGACAAAATACCTAAAGAGGAACAAAAATTTGAGCCAATGGCTCCAATGCTAGAAATAATGGGTAAAATCAAACCCCACGAGCGTCTTTGGGTACAAATACTAGCAGTACCACATGTCAAAAAGAATTTTAAGAACGGGAGCTTCACCGAAATTCCGACCTGGGACAAAAAGACTCAAGCAACAATTAACGCCATGTTAAAACGTGACATCAGACCAGACCCTGACTCAGGTGAGTTTGAGAGAGCCCCAATGTTGACCGCAGGTGAGAGAGACAAAATTGCTGCGATGGAAAGAAATGCTGGTAAATATGCTTACGAAGTGGGTATACGTTGGATGTATATTACTGAGAAAGGTAAGTTTGATGGTGATGTAATTTCACCAATGATTCGAGCTTTTTCTCAGTACGACATCATCGGTCGAAATGGTATTGGCGTTCGTTGGCGAACTGACTTTGACTACAACTTTATCTCGGATCGCT
>JBGSVK010000090.1:0-2273 GCA_041752975.1 Minisyncoccia bacterium
TCCCTCGAGACTGCTACAGGTCAAAACGACCTTCACATCAGTCAGTTCACCATTTTGAGTAAACGTAACTTCCCAATCTGAACCCGGCATATCAGTTCTAACAGTCCAGTCCTCATTTGCAAAACCATCAAAGGCGGAAAATGACTCTTCTGAAATAATAGTTTTGTAGTTGTTTATACAGTAATGAGAATCTTCAGCTTTTGGTCCTTGCATAATATAGTGCCAATGACCTCCTTCTCTAAAATCAAAACTCTTGGTTATGGCTTTATAAGGTTCTGGTGCCCACCATTTATCTAAATAATCAGAATTTGTGTAGTATTGCCAGACCTTACTCTTTGGAGCACTGAAGCTACGCTCCGCTATTAGCTGATTTGATTCTGGCAACACCGAGTATTTTGTTTTCATGTAAACTTCTTAATTTAATAAAGTATCCAATTTATTAAAACGAGCTTCCCATGTTGTTTTATATTCTTCTAACACATTAGTTACTTGTTTTAGAGCTTTTGGATTAACACTGATAATTTGATACCTTCCTTCTCGTTTTTTAATCACCAGCTGTGCTTCTTGCAATACAGCGATATGTTTTGCTACGGCTGCAAATGAAATGTTCTTGTGTGCCTGAGCCAATTCTCCGACTGACTGAGAACGAAGTGACACACGGTTAAGAATGTCGCGACGGGTACCGTCAGCAAGTGAAGAAAAGACTTGATCTAAATTAATGGCATATTCAACCATGTGGTTGAATATTATATTCTAAAGTAATTTACGTCAAGCTAATTACACAAACTTTTCTCTACTTAACTAGCAAGCGACATCAATCCTTGCGATACAAGACAATAAAATTAAATGCCTATTATCCCTTGCCAGCATAATACTTTTACGTAATAATACTTGCCGCAGAAGTTCCACAACCCCAACCAAGGAGACCCTCATGGGCAGAAAAAACCGAAACACGGACAAGAAAGGGAGAGTCGGGCCCGACGGTCTCTCAAAGTACGGTCGCAAACTTGCTGAGAGGGCACTACAGCCTTCGGCACCCGTTGTCGCGCACATACCGTCAGACAGCGAGGACTTACTGGCAACTATCCCAAACCACTACCTGAGCAATCATTGGTATACGCTTCCCGTCACAGAAGACGGCGAAACTCTGTTCCTCCATTTAGATGCAATGAATGGAGTATGGGGACAAATGAAGGGTGGAAGCAAGGTGGTTTGCACTGTGGGTAGAAAGTCCCCCTACCCCAAGAAATACCGGCCGGTACTGAAGGTTTCTTTCCCTCCCAAGAGCGTCTGAAAACCTGAACTCCAATCGCTGATGGCAACAGGCCCTACGAGGAAGTCCTCCCGACCTTGCAACTCGTAGGGCTTCTTCTTTTATAACTTATCTATTCTCCTTGTCTTCCTTCTGACGGAACTTTACCATTTTGGAAATTAGAGATTCAGGTAGAGGTTTGTCGTAGGGAAATCTTACACAACCTTTTGAGGTACTGTACTTGGATAATTCTTTAGAAAATTTATCTATTGCGCTTGGAGTTGGATAAAATCCAAGATGACCTTTCATACTAGCAAAATGAACGAGGTTTTTGTTGCCAACAAAGGTTGGTATGCCGTACTTAATATCCTCAGTCGCCTCAGGGATAACTGCTCTTACAATCCGATACATTTCTTTAAGCTGGGGCTGAACTGCTTTTGGTTGGGCTGAAATATATGCTTTTATATTTTTGTAATTTTCCATACACTGTTATCTAGAAAATTTAGTGAGTAGGTAACGACTAATCTTTTAGATGTTCCTCAAAATATTTTTCAATAAATCCTAAGTCTGCTTCTTCGAATTCGTGACTTTTGGCATTGGCTCTCAGCCAAGCTATTCCCGACTCAAATTCAACTCTGGTAATACCTGCCTCTATCCCCTCTTCTTCCATGTCGGCTCTAAAAAATTTCTCTAATTCAACACGTTCTCTGTCATCTAATTTGCCATACAAACGATGACTGATTTCTTTCCACTCTTCTTTAGTGACACGCTTTGGCATGTCTGGTCCAAAAAATCCCATATGCCAACAATAATATCATGGATGTTGCGTAGGAATATTAAAAATATAAAAGCGAAAGGCTCTAGTTTCCCAGAGCCTCCCTTTGTGGTTCGTCTTGCTTACAGTGTCGCGACTCCAATTTCATCCAGTTTACGAGAATACGGAATTAGTAGCTGGGTCTTGATTGGCCACTCTCCCCACTTTGGATAATCATCATTACTGTACTGCAAGACATTCTTTCTT